>JANQIP010000238.1 GCA_028282095.1 Xanthobacteraceae bacterium
GACGTGGGAGGAGGGGCGGCGCGCCAACCGCTCTTGATCCGCACCACGAACCCTGCGAGCCGGATGTCCGGCGCGAAGGACTTGAGCTATGGCGAAGAAAATCACCGGTTATCTGAAGCTGCAGGTACCGGCGGGGGCGGCCAATCCGTCTCCGCCGATCGGCCCTGCACTGGGCCAGCGCGGCCTCAACATCATGGAGTTCTGCAAGGCCTTCAATGCCCAGACCCAACAGATGGAGAAGGGTTCTCCCATTCCAGTCGTGATCACGATCTTTGCGGACCGCTCCTTCGCTTTCGAGCTGCGCACCCCGCCGATCTCCCACTTCCTCAAGAAGGCGGCGGGCATCACCTCGGGGTCCAAGATGCCGGGACGCGACAAGGCGGGTGCCGTCACCAAGGCGCAGATCAAGGAGATCGCCGAGACGAAGATGAAGGACCTCAACTGCGATTCGATCGAAGCCGCGATGCGCATGATCGAAGGCTCCGCGGCGTCGATGGGTCTCGAGGTCAGGGGGGAGTAGGGTTATGGCTCACATTGGAAAAAGGGTTCGCGCTGGGCGCGAAGGCATCGACCGGACGAAGCTCTACCCGGTGTCGGAGGCGGTGAAGCTCGTTCAGAGCCGCGCCAACGCCAAATTCGACGAGACGGTCGAGGTTGCCATAAATCTCGGCGTCGATCCGCGCCATGCCGACCAGATGGTGCGCGGCGTGGTCGCGCTGCCGAACGGGACCGGCCGCGACGTGCGCGTTGCCGTGTTCGCGCGCGGCGCCAAAGCCGACGAGGCGAAGGCTGCAGGCGCCGAAGTCATCGGCGCGGAAGACCTGGTCGAGCGGATTCAGGGTGGCACCATCGATTTCGATCGCTGCATCGCGACGCCCGACCTGATGCCGCTGGTCGGCCGGCTCGGTAAGGTGCTGGGCCCACGCGGGCTCATGCCGAATCCGAAGGTCGGCACGGTGACGATGGACGTCACCGCGGCCGTCAAGGGCGCGAAAGGCGGCTCGGTCGAATTCCGGGTGGAGAAGGCCGGCATCGTGCATGCGGGGGTCGGCAAGGCCTCGTTCTCGGCCGACAAGCTCGTCGAGAACATCAAGGCGTTCGCCGATGCGGTTCAGAAGGCAAAGCCTCCCGGCGCCAAGGGCCAGTACATCAACCGCGTCGCGGTCTCCTCCAGCATGGGGCCCGGCGTAAAGGTCGAGCCGGCGAGCCTGTTCGTCCAGTAGCGCGTGATCCCGAAAAACTGGCAGACTTTTCGGACAAGATCATGCGAGGCAAGAAAGGGCATGATCCCGAAAAACTGGCAGGCTTTTCGGACAAGATCATGCACTGGCTCACCGACCCGCGAAGTGTCACCTCTCCCCGCTTGCGGGGAGAGGTCGACGCGCGAAGCGCGGCGGGTGAGGGGCCAGCGGCGCCTGAGATCGTTCAAGCACCCCGGTCGCGTTTGTCAGGCCATCGTTGCTCCGAGAGCGCGGAATGCGGTAGCCCGCGGCCATGTTTGCCCCTCACCCGGATTGCCGAAGCTGACGCTTCGACAATCCGACCTCTCCCCGCTTGCGGGGAGAGGTAATATGTCCGTGGGACCATGAGCCAGTGTTCCTTCTCTGACGACCGGGAATCGGACCGTCGGAGCAGGAACACCAGCTCGCGTCGGCCAAGAAGGGGCTTGGCAAACGACGCGCAGTGTATTAATTATCCGTGCATGGGCGTGCCGACCCAGTCCGTCGGCGCGCCTTTGCGCGTCCAGCGGAAAAGGCGGTGAGAAGGATCGGATTCCTTTGGCGCTCAAGCGGAGTCCATGCGCCCTCGTGCGCAGGCGCCGTGAGCGCATGATCCCGAAATTTCAGCGGATTTTTCGGAAAAAATCACGTGGCCGGACACGTCATACGGCCAGGCAAAGGGAAGAGAGCGCGGTTGAATAGACCTTGAAGTTTCGCGCTCTAAGGTCCGTTTCGGCGTCTCGATCGTAAAGGCGCGCGGCCGGCCCGGAACGATCCGGGCGGGTCGGTCCTGTCCGAGACTGCAGGCGCCTCACGCTTTGTGCGTAGGCTTAATTCTTTAGACTAAGTGCCTGCATAGACGGGGAAGATCGGTTTCGGGGCGAGTCCCCGCGACGGTTCGTACTCCGGTTTGCCCGGCGGCAGGGACGCTGCCGGGGGGCAGGGCATCAGAGCCTCGTTTTGCCCTCGCGCCAGCTTTGTCAGGTGCGAGCGCGGAGCGATCCGTCGCAACCCGGCAGTCCGCTAACGGGCCGCCAACCGGAGAAAGCAACACGTGGATCGAGCGGCCAAGAAGGAAATGGTCGCGACGCTGAGCGAGGTGTTCAAGGCCTCGAACGTCGTGGTCGTCGCTCACTATTCCGGCCTGACCGTCGCCCAGATGCAGAACCTGCGCCGGCAGGCCAAGCAGGCGGGCGCCGAGGTCAAGGTCGCCAAGAACCGCCTCGCCAAGATCGCGCTGGAAGGAGCCGACGGGGCGGTCATTGCGCCCTTGCTCAAGGGGCCGACCGTGCTCGCCTATTCGGGCGATCCGGTGGCTGCACCCAAGGTGGTGGCCGACTTTGCCAAGGCGAACGACAAGCTGGTGATTCTGGGCGGGGCGATCGGCAATACCGCGCTCGACCCCGCCGGCGTCAAAGCGCTCGCCGTACTGCCGTCGCTCGACGAATTGCGGGCGACGATCATCGGCCTTGTCCAGGCGCCGGCGACCAAGCTGGCGCAAGTACTCAACGCCCCCGCCGCCAAGGTCGCGCGCGTGGTGCAAGCCTATGCCGCGCAAGGTGAAGCCTGAGGCGCACAAACGCAAACCGTTATGGTCGAAGGGACCTGATCTATGGCTGATCTGCAGAAAATCGTTTCCGATCTCTCAAGCCTCACCGTGCTGGAAGCGGCCGAACTCGCCAAGCTTCTCGAGGAGAAGTGGGGCGTATCGGCTGCCGCCGCCGTTGCCGTCGCCGCTGCTCCGGCAGGTGCCGCCGCCGCTGCGCCCGCGGAAGAGCAGACCGAGTTCACGGTCGTCCTTGCCGCCACCGGCGAGAAGAAGATCGAGGTCATCAAGGAAGTCAGGGCACTCACCGGCCTCGGCCTGAAAGAGGCGAAGGATTTGGTCGAAAGCGCTCCCAAGCCGGTCAAGGAGTCGGTCGCCAAGGAAGAAGCCGAGAAGATCAAAGCCACCCTCGAAAAGGTGGGGGCCAAGGTCGAACTCAAGTAATCGTGACGATGGAGGGGTGATTCGGCCCTTATATTGCTCGAATCACCCTATTTCGCCGAGTTGCGGCGCAAACGCATAGCTACGATCCGCGTTCAGTCCGGATCGCCGATACGGGACGGCGCGCTCGGACGATCTGGTCCGAAATGTCCGCCGAGATGCAGCTTCCGGCGCGCCGACAGGCGTTAAGGCGCCGGAAGACCCGCCCAGCAGGAGGCGGGTAACGAGAGGCCAAGATGGCAGAAACGTTCACCGGTCGCAAACGGGTTCGCAAGTTTTTCGGCAAGATCCAGGAAGTCGCGGAGATGCCGAACCTCATCGAGGTTCAGAAGGCCTCCTACGACCAGTTCCTCCTGATCAAGGAGCCGATTGGCGGACGGCCGGACGAAGGGCTGCAGGCCGTATTCAAGTCGGTCTTTCCGATCTCCGACTTTTCCAACACGGCCCAGCTCGAATTCGTCGGCTACGAGTTCGAGCCGCCGAAATACGATGTCGACGAGTGCCGGCAGCGCGGCATGACCTATGCGGCGCCGCTCAAAGTGACGCTGCGGCTGATCGTGTTCGATGTCGACGAGGAGACCGGGGCGCGGTCGGTCAAGGACATCAAGGAGCAGGATGTCTATATGGGCGACATCCCGCTCATGACCAATAACGGCACGTTCATTGTCAACGGCACCGAGCGGGTGATCGTCTCGCAAATGCATCGCTCGCCCGGCGTGTTCTTCGACCACGACAAGGGCAAGACGCATTCCTCGGGCAAGTTCCTGTTCGCCGCCCGCATTATTCCCTATCGCGGCTCCTGGCTCGACATCGAGTTCGACGCCAAGGATATCGTCTATGCGCGTATCGACCGCCGGCGCAAGATCCCGGTGACGTCGCTGCTCTATGCGCTCGGCATGGACGGGGAGGAGATCCTCAACGCGTTCTACAACCAGGTCATCTACAAGCGCACCAAGGACGGCTGGCGGGTGCCGTTCGATGCGAGCCGGTTCAGGGGCTACAAGGCGGTCAATGATCTCGTCGACGCCGACAGCGGCAAGGTCGTGGTCGAGGCGGGCAAGAAGATCACGGTGCGCCAGGCGCGCCTGCTCCAGGAGAAGGGGCTCAAGGCGCTGCGGATGACCGACGAGGAGCTGCTCGGCCACTACTTCGCCGAGGACCTCGTCAATACCAAGACCGGCGAAATCTATGTCGAGGCGGGCGAAGAGGTCACCGAGAAGACCCTCAAGCTGCTCGCCGATGTCGGCTACAAGGACGTGCCGCTGCTCGACATCGATCACGTCAATATCGGCGCCTATATCCGCAACACGCTTTCGGTCGACAAGAACATGCGGCGCGAAGATGCGCTGTTCGACATCTATCGGGTGATGCGGCCCGGCGAACCGCCGACGATCGAGACGGCGCAGTCCATGTTCAACTCGCTGTTCTTCGATCCCGAGCGCTACGACCTCTCGGCGGTCGGGCGCGTCAAGATGAATATGCGCCTCGACCTCGAATGCCCGGACAATGTGCGCGTTCTGCGCAAGGAGGATATCGTCAAGGTGATCGCCACGCTGGTCGATCTGCGCGACGGCAAAGGGATGATCGATGACATCGATCATCTGGGCAATCGCCGGGTTCGCTCGGTCGGCGAGTTGATGGAGAACCAGTATCGCATCGGCCTGTTGCGCATGGAGCGCGCGATCAAGGAGCGCATGTCGTCGGTCGATATCGCGACCGTGATGCCGCAGGACCTGATCAACGCCAAGCCGGCGGCGGCCGCGGTGCGCGAGTTCTTCGGCTCGTCCCAGCTCTCGCAGTTCATGGACCAGACCAACCCGCTGTCCGAGATCACCCATAAGCGCCGCCTCTCGGCGCTGGGACCGGGCGGGCTGACGCGCGAGCGCGCCGGCTTCGAGGTGCGCGACGTGCACCCGACCCATTACGGCCGCATCTGCCCGATCGAGACCCCGGAAGGCCCGAATATCGGCCTCATCAACTCGCTTGCGACCTATGCGCGGGTCAACAAATACGGGTTCGTCGAGACGCCCTACCGCAAGGTGAAGGATGGGCGCGTGACCGACGAGGTCATCTATCTCTCCGCGATGGAGGAGGGGCGCTACTATATCGCCCAGGCGAACCAGCCGGTCGACAGCCGCGGCCGCCTGACCGAGGACCTGATCGTGTGCCGGCATTCAGGCGACGTCCTGATGATCGCGCCGGAGAAGGTCGACTTCATGGACGTGTCGCCCAAGCAGCTCGTCTCGGTCGCCGCCGCTTTGATTCCGTTCCTGGAGAATGACGACGCCAACCGGGCGCTGATGGGCTCGAACATGCAGCGTCAGGCGGTGCCGCTGGTGCGCACCGAGGCGCCCTTCGTCGGCACCGGCATGGAAGGCGTGGTGGCGCGCGATTCGGGCGCCGCGATCGCGGCGCGCCGCACCGGCGTCATCGATCAGGTCGACTCCACGCGTATCGTGGTGCGCGCGACCGAAGAGCTCGACCCGACCAAGTCGGGCGTCGACATCTACCGGCTGCAGAAGTTCCAGCGCTCAAACCAGAACACCTGCATCAACCAGCGCCCGCTGGTGAATGTCGGCGACACGGTCACCAAGGGCGACATCATCGCTGACGGCCCGTCCACCGATCTCGGCGAGCTCGCGCTCGGGCGCAATGTGCTCGTCGCCTTCATGCCGTGGAACGGCTACAATTTCGAGGACTCGATCCTGCTCTCCGAGCGCATCGTCAAGGACGACGTCTTCACCTCGGTCCATATCGAGGAATTCGAGGTGATGGCGCGCGACACCAAGCTCGGCCCCGAGGAGATCACGCGCGACATTCCCAATGTCTCGGAAGAGGCGCTGAAGAATCTCGACGAGGCGGGGATCGTCTATATCGGCGCCGAGGTGCATGCCGGCGACATCCTGGTCGGCAAGATCACGCCGAAGGGCGAAAGCCCGATGACGCCGGAGGAGAAGCTGCTGCGCGCGATCTTCGGCGAGAAGGCGTCCGACGTGCGCGACACCTCGCTGCGGGTGCCGCCCGGCGTGCAGGGCACCGTGGTCGAGGTGCGGGTGTTCAACCGGCACGGCGTCGAAAAGGACGAGCGCGCGCTCGCGATCGAGCGCGAGGAGATCGAGCGGCTCGCCAAGGACCGCGACGACGAGCAGGCGATCCTCGATCGCAACGTCTATGGCCGTCTCGCCGAGATGCTGGAGAACCGGACCGGCATCGCCGGTCCCAAGGGCTTCAAGAAGGACTCCAAGATCACCCGCACGGTGCTGGAAGAGTATCCGCGCGCGCAGTGGTGGCAGTTCGCTTCCTCCAACGACAAGCTGATGGCCGAGATCGAGGCCATCCGCAAACAGTATGAGGAGAGCAAGAAAGGGCTCGAACAGCGCTTCCTCGACAAGGTCGAGAAGCTGCAGCGCGGCGACGAGCTGCCGCCCGGCGTGATGAAGATGGTCAAGGTCTTCGTCGCGGTGAAGCGCAAGATCCAGCCGGGCGACAAGATGGCCGGCCGCCATGGCAACAAGGGCGTGGTCTCCAAGATCGTGCCGTCCGAGGACATGCCGTTCCTCGATGACGGCACGCCGGTCGACATCGTGCTCAACCCGCTCGGCGTGCCGAGCCGGATGAATGTCGGCCAGATTCTGGAGACCCATCTCGGCTGGGCCTGCGCCGGTCTCGGCCAGCGCATCGGCCAGGCGGTCGATGCCTATTACGGGCGCAGCGACCTCAAGCCGCTCAAGGAGACGCTGAAAAAGGTCTATGGCGAGGACGAGACCATTCGCTCGCTGGGCGAGGGCGAACTCGCCGAGCTCGGCGGCAATCTGCGCCATGGCGTGCCGATCGCAACGCCGGTGTTCGACGGCGCGAAGGAAAAGGACATCGAGACCATGCTCGATCTCGCCAGCCTCGACCATTCGGGGCAGGTGGTCCTGCATGACGGGCGCACCGGCGAGGAGTTCGATCGCAAGGTCACGGTCGGCTACATCTACATGATGAAGCTGCACCACCTGGTCGACGACAAGATCCATGCGCGCTCGATCGGGCCGTACAGCCTCGTCACCCAACAGCCGCTCGGCGGCAAGGCGCAGTTCGGCGGACAGCGCTTCGGCGAGATGGAGGTATGGGCGCTCGAAGCCTATGGCGCGGCCTACACCTTGCAGGAAATGCTCACGGTGAAGTCCGACGACGTTGCCGGCCGCACCAAGGCTTACGAGTCCATCGTCCGCGGCGACGATACCTTCGAGGCGGGCATTCCCGAATCCTTCAACGTGCTGGTCAAGGAGATGCGTTCGCTCGGCCTCAATGTCGACCTGCACAACTCCAAGCAAGGCCGTGGCGACGGCACGGCGGAAGCGGCGGAATGACGGCGCGCCTCCTTGCTGCGGCGAACCACGCCCCGATGCATGGCGGATACGGCACCGGAACGCCGGCGCATGGTGCTGGCACAGCGATTTGGTGAGGCAGGACTGCCGCATGATCCCGAGAAGTCGGCAGACTTTTCGGACAAGATCATGCGACCAAACAAAGAGACGTCGAGCGCGGTTGAATCAAGAAGAAGCAATCGCGTTCTAACGGAAACCGGCGCATCGCTTGTGCGCCGGACCGCATCGGGGATGAAAGGGCGCAAACCGGCGAAGTGGGAACGGCTCGCCGCCGACAATGCGACCACCAAAGGACGAATACAGCGAGTTTCCATTCCGCTGGAAGAGAATTCGCGCTGGTCCCGATCGAGGAGACGGCAATGAATCAGGAAGTCATGAGTCTTTTCGGGCCGCAGACGCCGGCCCAGGTGTTCGATCAGATCCGTATCTCGATCGCGAGCCCGGAAAAGATTCTGTCCTGGTCCTACGGCGAGATCAAGAAGCCGGAGACCATCAACTATCGCACCTTCAAGCCGGAGCGCGACGGGCTGTTCTGCGCCCGCATCTTCGGTCCGATCAAGGACTATGAGTGCTTGTGCGGCAAGTACAAGCGCATGAAGTACAAGGGCATTATCTGCGAGAAATGCGGCGTCGAAGTCACGCTCTCGCGGGTGCGGCGCGAGCGCATGGGCCATATCGAGCTCGCCGCGCCGGTCGCGCATATCTGGTTCTTGAAGTCGCTGCCGAGCCGCATCGGCCTTCTGCTCGACATGACGCTCAAGGATCTTGAGCGCATTTTGTACTTCGAGAACTATGTCGTGCTCGAGCCGGGCCTGACGCCGCTGCAGGACCGCGCGCTGCTGTCCGAAGAGGAGTATCTGCGCGCGCAGGACGAATACGGCGCCGACAGCTTCACCGCGATGATCGGCGCGGAGGCGATCCGCGAAATGCTCAAGGCGCTCGACCTTGAGAAGCTCGCGATCGATCTGCGCAAGGAGATCAGCGAGTCGACCTCCGACCTCAAGCCGAAGAAGCTCGCCAAGCGGCTCAAGCTGATTGAGGCGTTCCTGAATTCCGGCAACCGTCCGGAATGGATGATCCTGACCGTCGTGCCGGTGATCCCGCCCGACCTGCGGCCGCTGGTGCCGCTCGACGGCGGCCGCTTTGCGACCTCCGACCTCAACGACCTCTATCGCCGCGTGATCAACCGCAACAACCGGCTCAAGCGGCTGATCGAGTTGCGGGCGCCCGACATCATCATCCGCAACGAGAAGCGGATGCTGCAGGAGGCGGTCGACGCGCTGTTCGACAATGGCCGGCGCGGACGCGTCATTACCGGCGCCAACAAGCGGCCGCTGAAATCGCTCGCCGACATGCTCAAGGGCAAGCAGGGCCGCTTCCGCCAGAACCTGCTCGGCAAGCGCGTCGACTATTCCGGCCGCTCGGTGATCGTGGTCGGGCCCGAGCTCAAGCTGCACCAGTGTGGGCTGCCGAAGAAGATGGCGCTCGAACTGTTCAAGCCGTTCATCTATTCGCGGCTCGACGCGCGGGGCCTGTCGACCACGGTGAAGCAGGCGAAAAAGCTGGTCGAGAAGGAAAAGCCCGAGGTCTGGGACATTCTCGACGAGGTGATCCGCGAGCACCCGGTGCTCCTCAACCGCGCGCCGACCCTGCATCGGCTCGGCATTCAGGCGTTCGAGCCGGTGCTGATCGAGGGCAAGGCGATCCAGCTCCACCCGCTGGTCTGCGCCGCGTTCAACGCTGATTTCGACGGCGACCAGATGGCCGTGCATGTGCCGCTCTCGCTTGAGTCGCAGCTCGAGGCGCGCGTGCTGATGATGTCGACCAACAACATCCTGCACCCGGCCAACGGCTCGCCCATCATCGTGCCGAGCCAGGACATCGTGCTCGGCCTCTATTACCTGTCGCTGATGCGCGATGGCGAACCGGGGCAGTTCCGGGTCGAGGAGTACAGCAAGGGCGAGCAGGAACAGGATCCGCTCAAGCGCAACAAGATCCACGGCGTCTACTGCAATCTTGCCGATATCGACCACGCCCTCAGCCAGAAGTCGATCACGGTCCATACCAAGATCAAGTATCGCTGGGAGGGTGTCGACGAGGACGGCAATACGGTGCGGCGCTGGTACGACACCACGCCCGGCCGCGTCGTGCTTGGCGAGGTGCTGCCGCGTCATCCCAAGGTGTCGTTCGACAGCGTCAACAAGCTGATGACGAAGCGCGAAATCTCCAACATGATCGACACGGTCTACCGCCACTGCGGACAGAAGGAGACCGTGATCTTCTGCGACCGCATCATGTCGCTCGGCTTCACCCATGCGTTCAAGGCGGGCATCTCCTTCGGCAAGGACGACATGGTGGTGCCGACCTCGAAATGGACGATCGTCGAACGCACGCGCACGCTCGCCAAGGAGTTCGAACAGCAGTTCAACGAAGGGCTCATCACCCAGGGCGAGAAGTACAACAAGGTGGTCGATGCCTGGTCGAAATGCACCGAGCAGATCGCCGATGAGATGATGCGCGAGATCTCCGCGGTGCGTAAGGACGACCAGACCGGCCGCGACGTGCAGATCAACTCGATCTACATGATGGCGCATTCGGGCGCGCGCGGCTCGCCGGCGCAGATGCGTCAGCTCGCCGGTATGCGCGGCCTGATGGCCAAGCCCTCGGGCGAGATCATCGAGAGCCCGATCATCTCCAACTTCAAGGAAGGGCTCTCGGTGCTCGAGTACTTCAACTCGACGCACGGCGCCCGCAAGGGCCTCGCCGACACCGCGCTCAAGACGGCGAATTCCGGCTATCTCACCCGGCGTCTTGTCGACGTGGCGCAGGACTGCATCATCACCGCGGATGATTGCGGCACCACCGCCGGCATCAAGGTGCGGGCGATCATCGATGCCGGACACGTGGTGGCTTCGCTCGCAAGCCGCATCCTCGGACGTACCGTCGCCGAGGATGTGCGCGATCCTGCGACCAACAATGTGATCGTCCCGCGCAATACGCTGCTCGACGAGCCGAGCGTCGACGCCATCGTCCGGGCGAACGTGCAGGAGGTGCGCATCCGCTCGGTGCTGACCTGCGAGACCACCAGCGGGGTGTGCGCCGCCTGTTACGGGCGCGATCTCGCGCGCGGCACGCCGGTCAATATGGGCGAGGCGGTCGGCGTGATCGCGGCGCAGTCGATCGGCGAGCCGGGCACGCAGCTCACCATGCGCACCTTCCATATCGGTGGCGCGGCGCAGATTTCCGAGCAGTCCTTCATCGAATCGAACTTCGATGGCACGATCCGCATCAACAACCGCAATGTCGTGCGCAACTCCGACGGCGATTTGATCGCCATGGCGCGCAACATGTCGGTGTCGGTGCTCGATCAGGACGGCACCGAGCGCGCCGTGCATCGCATCCAGTTCGGCTCGCGTCTCAAGGTCGATGACGGCGACAAGATCACCCGCGGCCAGCGCATGGCCGAATGGGATCCCTATACCCGCCCGATCCTCACCGAAGTCGACGGCACGATCGATTTCGAGGACCTGGTGGAAGGCCAGTCGATGTCGGAGACGCTCGACGAATCGACCGGCATCGCCAAGCGCGTCGTGATCGACTGGCGCAGCGGCTCGGGACGCGGGCAGCAGGATCTGCGTCCGGCCATCGTCATCAAGGGCCCGGACGACAAGGTGCTCAAGCTCGCGCGCGGCGGCGAGGCGCGCTACCAGCTTGCCGTCGATGCGATCCTGTCGGTCGATCCCGGCAGCAAGGTGAAAGCGGGCGACGTCATCGCCCGCATGCCGAGCGAGAGCGCCAAGACCCGCGACATCACCGGCGGTCTGCCGCGCGTTGCCGAACTATTCGAGGCGCGCCGCCCCAAGGAGGCGGCGATCATCGCGGAAGTGTCCGGCACTGTGCGCTTTGGCCGCGACTACAAGAACAAGCGGCGGATCACCATCGAGCCCGGCGAAAAGGACGTGGAGGCGCGCGAATATCTCATCCCGAAGGGCAAGCACATCCATCTGCAGGATGGCGATCCGATCGAGAAGGGCGAATACCTTGTCGAGGGTAACCCAGCACCGCACGACATCCTGGCGGTCAGGGGCGTCGAGGATCTCGCCGCCTATCTCGTCAATGAGATCCAGGACGTCTACCGGCTGCAGGGCGTCGCCATCAACGACAAGCATATTGAAGTCATCGTCCGCCAGATGCTGCAGAAGGTGGAAGTCGACGATTCCGGCGAGACCGAACTGATCCAAGGCGAGCAGATCGACCGGATCGAGTTCGACGAGGTCAATGAGCGCGCGCGCGACGCCGGCAAGAAGGAGGCGAAGGCCCATCCGGTGCTGCTCGGCATCACCAAGGCGTCGCTGCAGACCCGCTCCTTCATCTCGGCGGCTTCGTTCCAGGAGACCACGCGCGTGCTGACCGAGGCCGCTGTCAACGGCAAGGGCGACACGCTCGACGGGCTCAAGGAGAACGTCATCGTCGGCCGCCTGATCCCGGCGGGAACCGGAGCGGTCATGAATGTCCTGCGCGAGGTCGCGGGCAAACGCGATTCGCTCATCCTCGACGAGCGCGAGAAGGAGCAGGCGGAGAAGGCCGCCGAACAGCCGGCACCGCTGCCGGCGGCGGAGTGACAGGTCCGCCGCGGGCGGCATGCCGATGCCGCCCGCCGGTCGGATTATACGGAGGCCGGGCCGCCTGCGGGCGGCCCGAAAATGCCCTGGCGGAGTCCGGGTTCGACACCTTATGTAGGGAGCGCGCAAGGTATCGACATATCGACGCGAAGTATCGGGTTAGGCTTGACTTCGCTCTGACCGCTCGGTACAAACCGCGCACTTTTTCTGGCAGGCGGTGAGTTTTCTGCGTCGGAGGGCGCGCCCCAGCGCCTCGATCAACGAAGCTCAGACGCTGCCTATGACAGCCAGTGTCATAAGTGGATATCAAGGTCACGGCGCCGCTGGGCGGCGGGGTCTTCTGTGACGGATGAGCGCTTTTCCGCTTGAGCAATGCGGGATCGCGCGACATCCGTTTTGTGTATGGGAACGAGCAACCGCGCGGCGGGGCGAGCGCGCCCGGCGCGTCTTAAGGAGCATGATTGCGAATAGTCCGAGAACTTTTCGGACAGGATCATGCGACGAAACAAGAAGCTAAGAGCGAGCGGTTCGGTCTGAGGGAATCGCGCTCTCGATGATGAAACGATCGGGCGACGCGCGCCCGAATGGATGCAGATCTTCACCGCCTCATATGGGTTGTGAAGACGTCGTGGCGAAGACGACGAAGACGACGAAGACGACGAAGACGACGAAGACGACGAAGACGACGAAGACGACGAAGACGACGAAGACGACGAAGACGGTGAAGACAAGGCGATGCCGACGATCAACCAGCTGATCCGCAATCCGCGGGTTCCCCAGCGGTCGCGCAAGAAGGTGCCCGCGCTGCAGCAGAGCCCGCAGAAGCGCGGGGTATGTACGCGCGTCTACACGACGACGCCGAAGAAGCCGAACTCGGCCCTGCGCAAGGTCGCCAAGGTGCGGCTCACCAACGGCTTTGAGGTGATCGGCTACATTCCCGGCGAGGGGCACAATCTGCAGGAACACTCGGTCGTCATGATTCGCGGCGGCCGGGTGAAGGACCTTCCGGGCGTGCGCTATCACATTCTGCGCGGCGTGCTCGACACGCAGGGCGTCAAGAACCGCAAGCAACGCCGCTCGAAATACGGAGCCAAGCGGCCGAAATAATCGGGCGCTTTCCGCGCCGAATGCCGGGCAAGCGCACAGCATGCGATCGCTGAGAACCCGAGAAGCACACAAGGCCGGCGTGCCGGCCGTGGTGAGAGAATCAATGAGGATGGCCGGTCTGGTCCGGTCATGACGAGAGAAGAGAAGACCCATGTCCCGCCGTCACCGCGCCGAAAGACGGGAGATCCTGCCGGACCCGAAATTCGGGAACGTCGTGGTCACAAAATTCATGAACTCGGTCATGCATGCCGGCAAGAAGTCGGTGGCCGAGCGCATCGTCTATGGCGCCTTCGACCTGATCGAGGGGAAGACCCGGTCGAACCCGCTCTCGGTGTTCCAGCAGGCGCTCGATAATGTGATGCCGGCGATCGAGGTGCGCTCGCGGCGCGTGGGCGGCGCGACCTACCAGGTCCCGGTCGAAGTCCGCTCGGACCGCCGGCAGGCGCTCGGCATCCGCTGGCTCATCTCCGCTGCGCGCGCGCGCAACGAAAAGACCATGACCGAGCGGCTTTCGGCCGAACTGCTCGACGCCTCCAACAATCGCGGCAGCGCGGTGAAGAAGCGCGAGGATACGCATCGCATGGCCGAAGCCAACCGCGCCTTCTCGCATTATCGTTGGTAGCTCGCGTACGGCCCCCGCTTCATCCGAGGACGATTCCCATGCCCCGCAGCCACGCGATCGAGGACTATCGCAATTTCGGCATCATGGCTCACATCGATGCCGGAAAGACGACGACGAGCGAGCGCATCCTCTATTACACCGGCAAGAGCCATAAGATCGGCGAGGTTCATGAGGGCGCGGCCACCATGGACTGGATGGAGCAGGAGCAGGAGCGCGGCATCACCATCACCTCGGCCGCGACCACCGCCTATTGGAACGGTAAGCGCCTCAACATTATCGACACGCCCGGCCATGTCGATTTCACCATCGAGGTGGAGCGCTCGCTGCGGGTGCTCGACGGCGCCGTCTGCGTGCTCGATTCCAACCAGGGCGTCGAGCCGCAGACCGAGACGGTATGGCGGCAGGGCGACAAATACAAAGTCCCGCGCATCGTCTTCTGCAACAAGATGGACAAGATCGGCGCGGATTTCTTCAAGTGTCTCGACGACATCAAGACCCGCCTCGGCGCCAAGCCCGTCGCCATCCAGCTTCCGATCGGCGCCGAGAGCGCCTTTAAAGGCATCGTCGATCTCGTGCGGATGGTCGGCGTCGTCTGGGACGAGGAGACGCTGGGCGCGAATTACCACGACGCCCCGATCCCGCCCGATCTCGTGGACAAGGCGAAGAGCTATCGCGAGCAGATGATCGAAGCGGCGGTCGAGCTCGATGACGACGTGATGCACGCCTATCTCGACGGCCAGGAGCCGGACGAGGCGACGCTCAAGCGCTTGATCCGCAAGGCGGTGGTCACCGGTGCCTTCTATCCGGTCCTGTGCGGCTCTGCCTTCAAGAACAAAGGCGTGCAGCCGCTGCTCGACGCCGTCGTCGATTACCTGCCTTCGCCGCTCGACGTGCCCCCGATCAAGGGCATCGACCCCAAGGGCGAAGAGGTCGTGCGCAGTCCCAACGACCGCGAGCCGCTCGCCATGCTCGCCTTCAAGATCATGGACGATCCGTTCGTCGGCACCATCACCTTTGCCCGCATCTATTCCGGCACGCTGATCAGTGGGAGCAACGTCGTCAACTCGACCCGCGAGCGCAAGGAGCGCATCGGCCGCATGCTGCTGATGCACGCCAATAACCGCGAGGACATCAAGGAGGCCTATGCCGGCGACATCGTCGCGCTGGCGGGGCTGAAGGAGGCGCGCACCGGCGACACGCTGTGCGATCCGCAAAAGCCCGTCATCCTTGAGAAGATGGAGTTTCCCGATCCGGTCATCGAAATCGCGATCGAGCCGAAATCGAAGGCCGACCAGGAAAAGCTCGGCGTTGCGCTTGCCAAGCTTGCGGCCGAGGACCCCTCGTTCCGCGTGTCGACCGATCCGGAGTCGGGGCAGACCATCCTCAAGGGCATGGGCGAACTGCATCTGGACATCAAGGTCGACATCCTCAAGCGCAGCTACAAGGTCGGCGCCAATATCGGCGCACCGCAGGTCGCCTATCGCGAGAAGATCACCCGGCCGGTTACGCTCGACTATGTGCACAAGAAGCAGACCGGCGGTTCCGGCCAGTTCGCCGGCGTCAAGATCGAGGTCGAGCCGCAGGACCCTGGGGCCGGCTATGCCTTCGAGAACAAGGTGATCGGCGGCGCGGTCCCCAAGGAATACATTCCCGGCGTCGAGAAGGGATTGAGCTCGGTGCTCACCTCCGGCGTACTCGCCGGCTTTCCCGTCGTCGACCTGAAAGTGTCGCTGGTCGACGGTAAGTCGCACGACGTCGACTCCTCGGCGCTTGCTTTCGAGATTGCCGCCCGCTCGGCGCTCCGCGAGGCGCTGCAGAAGGGCGGTTCGGTCCTGCTCGAGCCGATCATGAAGGTCGAGGTGGTGACGCCCGAGGAGTACACCGGCTCAGTGATCGGCGACCTCAATTCGCGGCGCGGGCAGATCCAGGGCCAGGACATGCGCGGCAACGCCAATGTCGTCAGCGCGATGGTGCCGCTCGCCAATATGTTCGGCTACGTCAATGTGCTGCGTTCCATGAGCCAGGGGCGTGCCACCTTCAGCATGCAGTTCGATCACTACGAGCAAGTTCCGCAGAACGTGGCGCAGGAGGTTCAGGCGAAATTCGCCTGACCCCGCGCGCGCAAGACGTGTAACGGCAACGGAGAGTCCCGATGGCCAAAGAGAAATTCGCCAGAACGAAGCCGCACTGCAATATCGGCACGATTGGGCATGTCGATCACGGCAAGACGACGCTGACCGCGGCGATCACCAAAATCCTGGCGGAGCAGGGCAAGGCGCAGTTCACCGCCTATGACCAGATCGACAAGGCGCCGGAAGAAAAGGCGCGCGGGATCACCATCTCCACCGCCCATGTGGAGTACCAGACCGACAACCGCCACTACGCGCATGTCGACTGCCCCGGGCACGCCGACTATGTGAAGAACATGATCACCGGCGCCGCGCAGATGGACGGGGCGATCCTCGTCGTATCGGCGGCCGACGGTCCGATGCCGCAAACGCGCGAGCATATCCTATTGGCGCGTCAGGTCGGCGTGCCGGCGCTGGTCGTCTACATGAACAAGGTCGACATGGTCGACGATCCCGAGCTCCTGGAACTGGTCGAGCTCGAGGTTCGCGAGCTGTTGTCGAACTACCAGTTCCCCGGCGACAAAATCCCGGTGATCAAGGGGTCGGCCCTGCTCGCCCTCGAGGGCAAGGACGACAAGACCGGCAAGGAGTCGGTCCTGGAACTGATGAAAGCGGTCGACGAGTACATCCCCCAGCCCGATCGCCCCAAGGATCAGCCGTTCCTGATGCCGGTCGAAGACGTGTTCTCGATCTCCGGGCGCGGCACCGTGGTGACCGGGCGCATCGAGCGCGGGATCGTCAAGGTCGGCGACGAGGTCGAGATCGTCGGGCTGAAGGCGACCACCAAGACGGTGGTGACCGGCGTCGAGATGTTCCGCAAGCTGCTCGACCAGGGCGAGGCGGGCGACAATGTCGGCTGCCTGTTGCGCGGCACCAAGCGCGAGGAGGTCGAGCGCGGCCAGGTCCTGTGCAAGCCGGGTTCGGTCAAGCCGCACACCAAGTTCAAGGCCGAGGCCTATATCCTGACCAAGGAAGAGGGCGGCCGGCATACGCCGTTCTTTACGAACTACCGCCCGCAATTCTATTTCCGCACCACCGACGTGACCGGCGTCGTGCACCTCCCGGAAGGCACCGAGATGGTGATGCCGGGCGACAATGTGGCGATGACGGTCGAACTGATCGTGCCGATCGCGATGGAAGAGAAGCTACGCTTCGCCATTCGCGAGGGCGGCCGCACCGTCGGCGCCGGCGTCGTCGCCAGCATCATCGAGTAGGGGATCGTCATGCCCGGGCGCGACCGGGGCATCCCACGCTTTTTGGGCGAAGGAAGAGCGTGGGTGGCAAGGACAAGCCCGGACATGACGGGGTGAGAGAAGACCAATGAACGGCCAGAACATCAGGATCCGCCTCAAGGCGTTCGACCACCGCATTCTCGACTCCTCGACGCGCGAGATCGTGGCGACGGCCAAGCGCACGGGCGCCCAGGTGCGCGGGCCGATCCCGCTGCCGACCCGGATCGAGAAATACACGGTCAATCGCTCACCCCATATCGACAAGAAGAGCCGCGAGCAGTTCGAGATGCGAACGCATAAGCGCTTGCTCGACATCGTCGATCCGACGCCGCAGACGGTCGACGCGCTGATGAAGCTCGACCTTGCCGCCGGCGTCGATGTCGAGATCAAGCTCTAAGGCGCTGACGGTCGGTCGGGAGTACAAAAGGACGGATGACGATGCGCTCGGGAGTGATCGCTCAGAAGGTCGGGATGACGCGCATCTTCACGGATGGCGGCGAGCACGTGTCGGTCACCGTGCTCAAGCTCGCGAATTGCCAGGTCGTCGCCCATCGCACCAAGGAAAAGGACGGCTACGTCGCGCTGCAGCTCGGCGCGGGCACGCGCAAGGCCAAGAACGTCACGCGCGCCGAACGCGGCCACTTTGCCGCCGCCAAGGTCGAGCCCAAGCGGAAAGTGGCGGAGTTCCGTGTCGATGAGAATGGCCTGATCCCGGTCGGTGCCAGGATCATGGCCGACCATTTCGTGGTCGGTCAGTTCGTCGACGTGACCGGCATTTCGATCGGCAAGGGCTTTGCCGGGCCGATGAAGCGCTGGAATTTCGGCGGTCTGCGCGCCTCCCACGGCGTGTCGATCTCGCACCGCGCGCACGGCTCGACCGGCGGCCGGCAGGATCCGGGCAAAGTCTTCAAGAACAAGAAGATGGCCGGTCATCTCGGGGTCGAGCGGGTGACCACGCTCAATCTCAAGGTCGTGCAGACCGACGCCGAGCGCGGGCTCATCCTGGTGGAAGGGGCAGTGCCGGGCGCCAAAGGCGGTTGGATCACCTTGCGCGACGCCGTCAAGAAGTCGCTGCCGGACGACGCACCGCAGCCCGGCAAGTTCCAATTGCACGATGACGGAACGCAAAGCGGCGCGTCAGCGGATGACGGGCCCGCGACCGCGGGCGATGAACCGGTGACCGTGGATGATCAGGCTGCGGCGCCCGAGGAACAGCCCTCGGCCACTGCGACCGAGCCGGGCGCGGACACAAAACCGCCGGCGGAGGATGCGTGACATGGAAGTGCAGGTCACCACGCTCGACGGGGAGGAAGCCGGCGCGATCGAGCTGCCGGCCGCGATCTTCGGGCTTGAGCCGCGTCCCGACATCATCCAGCGCTGCGTCGTGTGGCAGCTTGCCCGTCGCCGGAGCGGGACCCACAAGGTCAAGAACCGCTCCGAGATCGCCCGCACCGGCAAGAAGGTCTACCGCCAGAAGGGGACCGGCGGCGCCCGCCACGGCGCGGCGCGCGCCAATATCTTCCGCGGCGGCGGCCGTGCCTTCGGGCCGGTGGTGCGCAGCCATGCCATCGGCCTGCCGAAGAAAGTGCGCGCGCTTGCGCTCAAGCATGCTCTGTCGGCCAAGGCGAAGGACGGCGGCGTGATCGTGCTCGACAAGCTTGCGCTCGAGGACAGCAAGACGAAGACGCTCAAGAGCCAGTTCGGCAAGCTCGGGCTCGACAATGCGCTGATCATCGACGGCGCCGAGCTCGATCGGGGCACGAGCCTCGCCGCCCGCAACATCCCCAATATCGACGTGCTGCCGGTCCAGGGCATCAATGTCTACGACGTGCTGCGCCGGACCAAGCTTGTGCTCACGCGGGCCGCGCTCGACGCGCTGGAGGCGCGCTTCAAATGACAACGAAGGATCCGCGCCATTACGACGTCATCATCCGGCCGGTGATCACCGAAAAGGCGACCTACGCCTCGGAGTACAGCCAGATCGTGTTCAAGGTGCGCCTTAGCGCCACCAAGCCGCAGATCAAGGAGGCGGTGGAGAAACTGTTCGACGTCAAGGTCAAGGCGGTCAATACGGCGGTTCGCAAGGGCAAGATGCGGCGCTTCCGCGGTGTCCGCGGTCGGACGTCGGATGAGAAGAAGGCGGTCGTGACCCTCGAAGAGGGGCACCATATCGACGTGTCGACGGGGCTCTGAGGGAACGGCCATGGCGCTCAAGAAATTCAAGCCGACGACCCCTGGCCAGCGTCAGCTCGTCATCGTCAACCGCTCCGGCCTCCATCGCGGCAAGCCCGTCAAGTCGTTGACCACGGGCAAGAGCGCGAGCGGCGGGCGCAACAATACCGGGCGCACCACCGTGCGCTTCCGCGGCGGCGGCCACAAGCGTGCGCTGCGCGCCGTCGACTTCAAGCGCCGCAAGTTCGACAGCCCGGCGCAGGTCGAGCGGATCGAGTACGATCCCAACCGCAGCGCCTTCATCGCGCTCATCAAATACGACGACGGCGAGTTGTCCTACATCCTCGCGCCGCAGCGCCTTGCGGTCGGCGATACGGTGGTTTCGGGCGAGCATGTCGACGTCAAGCCCGGCAATGCAATGCCGCTCGCCAACATGCCGATCGGGACGATCGTGCACAATGTCGAGATGAAGATCGGCAAAGGCGGCCAGCTCGCGCGCTCGGCCGGGACCTATACGCAGATCGTCGGGCGCGACCGCGACTATGTCATCCTTCGTCTGAATTCAGGCGAGCAGCGGCTGGTGCATGGGCGCTGCATGGCAACCGTCGGCGCGGTCTCGAACCCCGACCACATGAACACCTCGGCCGGCAAGGCGGGGCGCACCCGTTGGCGCGGCTGGCGGCCGCATAATCGCGGCGTCTCGATGAACCCGGTCGACCACCCGCATGGCGGCGGCGAAGGCCGCGCCTCGGGCGGCCGTCATCCGGTGACGCCATGGGGCTTTCCCACCAAGGGCAAGCGCACCCGCCGCAACAAGCGGACCACGCGGCTCATCGTCTCCAGCCGCCACATGCGGAAGAAGAAGAGGTAAGGAAGCACGTAATGGCGCGTTCGGTATGGAAGGGCCCGTTCGTCGACGGCTATCTGCTCAAGAAGGCGGATGCCGCGCGCGCGTCCGGCCGGCATGACGTGATCAAGATCTGGAGCCGGCGCTCGACGATCCTGCCGCAGTTCGTCGGGCTGACCTTCGGCGTGCACAACGGCCACAAGCACATCCCCGTGATGGTGACCGAGGAGATGGTCGGCCATCGGTTCGGCGAATTCGCCCCGACGCGCACTTTCCACGGCCATTCCGGGGACAAGAAGGCCAGGCGAGGATAGGCGGAGAGGATCATGAGCAAGCCATCCCGTCCACGCAAGCTGGCGGAAAACGAAGCCAAGGCGGTCGCGCGCACGCTGCGGGTCTCTCCGCAGAAGCTCAATCTTCTCGCCCAGATGATCCGCGGCAAGAAGGTGGAGACGGCGCTCGCCGATCTCGAATTCTCGCGCAAGCGCATCGCGCGCGATGTGAGGAAGTGCCTGCAATCGGCGATCGCCAATGCCGAGAACAACCATGATCTCGACATTGACGAACTCGTCGTGGCGCAGGCCCATGTCGGCAAGTCGCTGGTCATCAAGCGCTACGTTCCGCGCGGTCGCGGCCGCGCCGGACGCATGGCGAGACCCTTTTCGCATCTGACGATCGTCGTGCGTCAGGTCGAGGCGCAGGCCTGATGCGCGCATGATCCCGAAAGGTCGGCAGACGTTTCGGACAAGATCATGCGACAGAACAAGGAGAACGGGAGCGCGACTGATCCAATTTGGATGAATCGCGCTCCAGTCGAGGAGAACCGATGGGTCAGAAAGTCAATCCGGTCGGCCTGCGGCTCGGCATCAACCGGACCTGGGACTCGCGCTGGTTCGCCGGCAAGAACGAGTACGGCAAGCTGATGCACGAGGACATGGCCATTCGCAGAGAGCTGATGAAGCAGCTCAAGCAGGCGGCGGTGTCCAAGATCGTGATCGAGCGTCCGCACCGCAAATGCCGGGTGACGATCCACTCGGCACGGCCGGGCGTCGTGATCGGCAAGAAAGGCGCCGACATCGAGAAGTTGCGCCGCAAGGTCGCCCAGCTCACCGATTCGGACGTCGTGCTCAACATCATCGAAATCCGCAAGCCGGAGCTCGAGGCCCAGCTTGTGGCCGAGTCGATCGCCCAGCAATTGGAGCGGCGTGTCGCGTTCCGCCGCGCGATGAAGCGGGCGGTGCAGTCGGCGATCCGGCTCGGCGCCTTGGGGATTCGCATCAACTGCTCCGGACGGCTCGGCGGGGCCGAAATCGCGCGCATGGAATGGTATCGCGAAGGCCGGGTGCCGTTGCACACGCTGCGCGCCGATGTCGATTTCGGCGTCGCCACGGCGTTCACCACCTACGGCACCTGCGGCGTCAAGGTCTGGATCTTCAAGGGCGAGGTGCTCGAGCACGATCCGATGGCACAGGACAAACGGGCCGCCGACAGCGATCCCAGCCGGCCGCGCCGCGACGCGGCTTGAGTGCTGGCAAGACAGAGATAAGGAAAGAGGCGTTCACCCATGCTCCAGCCGATGCGCACCAAGTACCGCAAGGCGCATAAGGGCCGCATCCACGGCACCGCGTCGAGCGGAACGTCGCTTGCCTTCGGCCAGTTCGGCCTCAAGGCGATGGAGCCCGAACGCATCACCGCGCGCCAGATCGAGGCTGCCCGGCGCGCCATGACGCGACACATGAAACGCGCCGGCCGGGTCTGGATCCGCATCTTTCCCGATGTGCCGATCTCCAAGAAGCCGCTCGAAGTGCGCATGGGCTCGGGCAAAGGGGCGCCGGAATACTGGGTCGCGCGGGTCAAGCCGGGCCGCATCCTGTTCGAGGTCGATGGCGTCAACACCCAGATGGCGCGTGAGGCGCTCACCCTTGCCGCCGCCAAACTTCCGATCAAGACGCGCTTTGTCGAGCGCATTGCCGAATAGGGAACGCGCTCATGCCCAACGCCGCCGACCTGCGTCCGATGACCCCCGATCAGCTCGACGACGAGCTGCTCAAGCTCAAGAAGGAGCAATTCAACTTGCGCTTCCAGAAGGCGACGGGCCAGCTCGAAAACACTGCGCGCATTCGGCAGGTGCGCCGTGACATCGCCCGCGTGCGGACGGTGGCACAGCAGAAGCGCACCGCCGCGGCCAAGAAGCAAGGATAGGAACGAGAACGATGCCGAAGCGCACGCTCCAGGGAACCGTGGTCAACGACAAGCAGGACAAGACGATCGTCGTCCGGGTCGATCGCCGCTTCACCCATCCGATGATGAAGAAGACGGTCCGCCGCTCGAAGAAGTACCACGCCCATGACGAGAACAACGAATACGCGATCGGTGACGTGGTGTGGATCGAAGAGCACCGGCCGATCTCCCGGCTCAAGCGCTGGGCCGTAACCGAAGGCATCAAGAAGGCGAAGTAAGCGACGTCATGCGTATGGCTGGACCAATTCTGTTTGCTTGTCCCGTTGGGGCCGGCGACCTGCGGGCAAAGCGCGTCGGTCGTCCGGAACGGTCACGCGCGGCATTTTTCTCTCGCGGGCGGGGAAGGCAGACCCGATGGGTTGCCGGCACGCGATCAAGCGGACGACGAGGCCTCCCATGATCCAGATGCAGACCAATCTCGACGTCGCGGACAATTCGGGCGCGCGCCGCGTCATGTGCATCAAAGTGCTGGGCGGCTCCAAGCGCAAATACGCGACCATCGGCGACATTATCGTGGTGGCGGTCAAGGAAGCGATTCCGCGCGGCCGGGTGAAGAAGGGCGATGTCATGAAGGCGGTGGTGGTGCGGGTCGCCAAGGACATCCGCCGGCCGGACGGCTCGATCATCCGCTTCGACCGCAATGCCGCGGTGCTGATCAATCCCCAGATGGAGCCGGTCGGCACCCGCATTTTCGGCCCGGTGCCGCGCGAACTGCGCGCCAAGAACCACATGAAGATCATCTCGCTCGCCCCGGAGGTGCTGTGATGGCCGCGCGCATCCGCAAGGGCGACAAGGTCGTGGTGCTCACCGGTCGCGACAAAGGCCGCACCGGGGAGGTGATCGAGGTGCGCCCGGCCGAGAACCGCGCGCTGGTGCGCGGCGTCAACATGGTCAAGCGCCACCAGCGCCAGACGACCAACCAAGACGGCGGCATCATCTCCAAGGAATCGCCGGTCCATCTGTCCAATATCGCGATCGTCGATCCGAAGACCGGCAAGCCGACGCGGATCGGATTCAGGATCGAGGCGGACGGCCGCAAGGTGCGGATCGCCAAGCGTTCGGGAGCCGAGATCAATGGCTGAGAGCGACAAGAAAGCCGACGGCAAGAAGGCCGAGAAAGGCGCCAAGCCCGACAAGACGGACAAGGCGGCAAAAGCTGCAAAAGCGCCGGCCAAAGATGCGGCGGCTGCCAAGGGCGGCAAGCCGGACAAGGGCGACAAGGCGGCCAAGGACAAGAAGGATGGAGCGGCCGCTGCGGTCGAAGCGCCGTCCTTCGAGGAACCGCGCAAGCCGGCGCGGCTCAAGGTTCATTACGAGAGCGTCATCAAGAAGCGGCTCACCGAGGAGTTCAGTTACAAGAACCTGTTCGAGGTGCCGCGGCTCGACAAGGTGGTGATCAATATGGGCGTCGGGGAGGGCGCGGCCGACCGCAAGAAGGTCGAGCAGGCCGCCGAGGACCTCGCGCTCATCTCCGGCCAGAAGGCGATCATCACCATGGCGCGCAAGTCGATCGCGGCCTTCAAGCTACGCGAAGGCCAGCCGGTCGGCTGCAAGGTCACGCTGCGCAAGGCGCGCATGTATGAGTTCATCGATCGGCTCATCAATATCGCCCTGCCGCGCATGCGTGATTTCCGCGGGCTGAGCGCGAAGAGCTTCGACGGGCAGGGAAACTACACGCTGGGAATCCGCGAGCACATCGTCTTTCCCGAGATCGACTACGACAAGGCGGCGGAAATCTGGGGCTTGGACATCACGATCTGCACCACAGCCCGCACCGACGCCGAAGGGCGCGCGTTGCTCACGGCTTTCAATTTCCCGTTCCGGCAGTGAGGTCGGTTCGCCGTCCCCTATCCGGAGTTAGGAGCACCGAATGGCGAAGAAGAGTTCGATCGAGAAGAATGAGCGCCGGCGCAAGCTCGCCAAGCAGTACGCCGCCCACCGGGCGCGACTGCGGTCGATCGCGCGCGACCGCGCAAAGCCGATGGAGGAGCGGTTCGCGGCGACGCTCAAGCTCGCATCGCTGCCGCGCAACGGCTCGGCCACCCGCATCCGCAATCGCTGCGAGGTCACCGGACGCCCGCGCGCCTTTTACCGCAAGCTCAAGATGAGCCGCATCGCCCTGCGGGAACTCGGCTCGAAAGGGCTCATTCCCGGGCTAGTGAAGTCAAGCTGGTAAGGGGTCAGACGAGGATGAACGATCCCATCGGCGATATGATCACACGGATCCGCAATGCGCAGATGCGCGCCAAGTCGAGAGTTTCGACGCCGGGCTCGACCCTGCGCGCCCGCGTCCTCGATGTTCTCAAGAGCGAGGGCTATATCCGCGACTATGCGACCGTCGAGCATGCCGACGGCCGCAAGGAGTTCGATATCGAGCTCAAATATTTCGATGGCGAGCCTGTGATCCGCGAGATCGCGCGTGTGTCGAAACCGGGGCGGCGGGTCTATGCCTCGGTCAAGGCGCTGCCGCGCATCAATAACGGCCTGGGCGTTGCCATCGTCTCCACACCCAAAGGGGTGATGGCCGACCACGCCGCGCGCGACGCCAATGTCGGCGGCGAAATCCTCATGACCGTGTTCTAGGGGCGCTTCTCATGTCGCGCATTGGCAAGCGGGCGGTGCCGGTCCCCTCGGGGGTCCAGGCGAATATCGAGGGCCAGACGGTCAAGGTGAAGGGACCGAAGGGCGCCTTGCAGGTCGTGCTGCCCGACGAAGTCGTGGTGACGATGGAAAAGGGCGAGCTCAAGGTCGATCCGCGCGGCGAGACCGACCGCGCGCGCGCGATGTGGGGGACCTCGCGCACGCTCGTTGCCAATGTCGTCACCGGCGTGTCCAGTGGATTCGAAGAGAAGCTGGAGATCACCGGCGTCGGCTATCGCGCCGCGGTGCAAGGCACGAACCTGCAGCTTTCGCTCGGCTACAGCCACGAGGTCTTGTTTCCGATTCCGGAAGGCATCGCGATCACGACGCCGCGGCCCACCGAGATCGTGATCGCCGGCATCGACAAGCAGAAGGTCGGGCAGGTGGCGGCGAATATCCGCGGGTTCAGGCGGCCGGAGCCGTATAAGGGCAAGGGCGTGAGATACGCCAACGAACGCATTTTCCGCAAGGAAGGCAAGAAGAAGTAGGAAAGCGCCATGTCAAGGCTCTCCCTCAAGACGGACCGGCGCAAGGGGCGCGTTCGCCGCGCCATCAAGATCGCCGCCGCAGGCCGGCCGCGGCTTTCGGTGTTCCGCTCCTCCAAGCACATCTATGCGCAGGTGATCGACGACCGTAAGGGCGAGACGGTCGCGGCCGCCTCCTCGCTCGAAAAAGGCTTGCGCGAGAGCCTGAAGACCGGTGCCGATATCGGCGCGGCGAAGGTGGTGGGCAAGCTCGTCGCCGAGCGGGCGACGAGCAAGGGCGTCAAGGACGTCGCGTTCGACCGCGGCAGCTATCTCTATCATGGCCGGGTCAAGGCGCTGGCGGATGCTGCGCGCGAAGGCGGGCTGAATTTCTAGAACGAAGCGGGCGGCGCCCGGACGGAGACGAAGGTCAGATGGCACGTGAACGCGAACGCGATCGGGAAGAGCGCGACAGCGAGTTTGTCGACAAGCTCGTGCATATCAACCGCGTCGCCAAGGTGGTGAAGGGCGGTCGCCGGTTCGGGTTTGCCGCGCTCGTCGTCGTCGGTGATCAGAAGGGCCGGGTCGGCTTTGGCCACGGCAAGGCGCGCGAGGTGCCGGAAGCGATCCGCAAGGCGACCGATGCGGCCAAGCGCGGCATGCTGCGCGTGCCATTGCGGGAGGGCCGCACGCTGCATCACGATGTCGCCGGCCGTCACGGGGCGGGCCGGGTGTTCCTGCGCGCCGCGCCGGCCGGCACCGGCATCATCGCGGGCGGTCCGATGCGCGCGGTGTTCGAGACGCTCGGCATGCAGGACGTGGTCGCGAAATCGATCGGCTCGTCCAATCCCTACAATATGGTGCGCGCGACCTTCGCTGCGCTCAGGCAGCAGGACTCTCCGCGTGCGGTCGCGGCGCGGCGCAATATCAAGGTCTCGACACTGCAGGCGCGCCGGCGCGAAGGCGGCGACGAGGCCGCTGGAACGGAGGCCTGAGAGGATGGCGACCAAAGCCGGAAAGACGATCAGGGTCGAGCAGACCGGCAGTCCCATGCGCCGCCCGAAGGAACAGCGGGCGACGTTGATCGGGCTCGGGCTCAACCGCATCGGGCGCGTCGCCGAGCTCGACGACACGCCGGCAACGCGCGGGATGATCGCAAAGGTCAGACACCTCGTCCGCGTGGTCGACGAGAAATGACACAGAGTGTGACCGGGGTGGTTGGAGAAGCGTCATGAGGCTCAACGAGATCGCCGACCGGCCGGGTGCGCGCAAGAAGCGCATGCGCATCGGCCGCGGCACCGGCTCGGGCAAGGGCAAGACCGGAGGGCGCGGCGGCAAGGGCCAGACCGCCCGCGCGGGCGTGAGCATCAAGGGGTTCGAAGGCGGCCAGATGGCCTTGCACCGCCGCCTGCCGAAGCGCGGCTTCAACAATATCTTCGCGCTCGACCTCAATGAGGTCAATCTTGGCCGGCTCCAGGCGGCCCTCGACAAAGGCCGGCTGGTTCAGGACGCAGTCGTCGATGTCAAGTCGCTGGTCGAAGCCGGGGTCTTGCGTCGCGCCCGCGACGGCGTGCGGCTTTTGGGCGGCGGCGAGCTCAGGGCGAGCCTTCAAATCGAGGTCCATGGGGCTTCGCGGTCGGCCGTGGCCGCCGTCGAGAAGCTCGGCGGGTCCGTGAAAATACTGGGGCCGTCCGGTCAGAAAAAAGACACGGGCGAAGGGCCGAACTGAACGCTATATTGGGCTGGTGATGGGGCCCCAATGCTTGAGCTCGGTCTCGCCATATTGGTACCGCACCACGAGACACGTTAGCAAACATTCCTTCTCTGATGGTCCGGGATCGAACCGTTGGAGTGGAGACACGAGAGGCGTGCGGGGCGACGCCACCTTGGCGCCAACCGGAGCCTGGTAATGGTTTCTGCAGCTGAGCAACTCGCGGCCAATCTGAACTTCTCGGCTTTCGCCAAGGCCGAGGAGCTCAAGAAGCGTATCTGGTTCACGCTCGGCGCGCTCCTCATCTACCGGTTGGGTACGTATATTCCATTGCCCGGCATCGATCCCGGCCAGTGGGAGCAGATTTTCCGCACCCAGGCGGGCGGCATTCTCGGCATGTTCAACATGTTTGCGGGCGGCGGCATCCACCGGATGGCGATCTTCGCCCTCAACATCATGCCCTATATCTCGGCCTCGATCATCATCCAGCTGATGACGACGGTGTCGCCGACGCTCGAAGCCCTCAAGAAGGAGGGCGAGGCGGGGCGCAAGGTCATCAACCAATACACGCGCTATCTCACCGTGTTCCTTGCCGCTTTCCAGGCCTATGGCATCGCCATCGGGCTCGAGAGCGCGGGCACGGTCGTCACCGATCCGGGCGCCTTCTTCCGCATCTCCACGGTGATCACGCTCACCGGCGGAACGGTGTTCCTGATGTGGCTGGGCGAGCAGATAACCTCGCGCGGGGTCGGCAACGGGATTTCGCTCATCATCTTCGCCGGGATCATCGCCGAGCTACCCTCCGCCATTGCCGGAATGCTCGAACTGGGACGCCAAGGCGCGCTGTCGACCGCCCTGATCCTGATGATCATCGCCATGGCGATCGCGGTCATCGCCTTCATCGTGTTCATGGAGCGGGCCCAGCGGCGGCTATTGATCCAGTATCCGAAGCGCCAGGTCGGCAATCGCATGTTCGAGGGCCAGAGCTCGCACCTGCCGCTCAAGCTCAACACGGCCGGGGTGATCCCGCCGATCTTCGCCTCTTCGCTGCTCTTGCTGCCGACGACGGTCGCCAACTTTAATGCCGGGCAGGGTCCGGAATGGATGACGCTCATCACCACCCAGCTCGGCCATGGGCAGCCGCTGTTCCTGGTGCTCTACATATCGCTGATCGTCTTTTTCTGCTTCTTCTACACCGCGATCGTGTTCAACCCGACCGAGACCGCTGACAACCTGAAGAAGCATGGGGGGTTCATTCCGGGAATCCGCCCGGGCGAACGCACCGCCGAATATATTGACTATGTGCTCTCACGCATTACGGTTGTCGGCGCCGCCTATCTCGCGCTCGTGTGCCTGCTACCGGAAATCCTGATTTCTCAAGCGGCGGTGCCGTTCTATTTCGGTGGCACGTCGCTCCTGATCGTCGTGAGCGTGACGATGGATACGGTTGCGCAGGTTCAAGGCTATCTGCTTGCGCATCAATATGAAGGATTGATCAAGAAATCGAAGCTAAGGGGGCGTAGAAAGTGAGATTGATTCTGCTCGGGCCTCCCGGCGCGGGCAAAGGGACGCAAGCGCGTCGCTTGGCCGAAAACTTTAACATCGTTCAGCTCTCAACCGGCGACATGCTGCGCGAAGCAGCAAGCGCCGGAACGCCGGCGGGCCGCAAGGCAGCCGACGTGATGGCGCGGGGCGAACTCGTCTCGGACGACATCGTGGTGGCGATCATCGCCGAGCGGGTCGATCAACCCGATTGCGCAAACGGCTTCATCCTCGACGGATTTCCGCGCACGGTCGGCCAGGCCGAGGCGCTCGATGGCCTGCTCAAGGAACGCGGCCTCGCGCTCGACGCGGTGATCGAAATCAAGGTCGATGACGGTTTGCTGATCCAGCGCATCGAGAATCGCATCGCCGAAATGTCGGCGCGCGGCGAGCCGCTGCGCGCGGACGACAATCCGGAAACGCTCAAGCGCCGTCTCGCCGCCTACCACGCCCAGACCGCGCCGCTCGTCGATTACTACCGCGGCAAGGGCCAGCTCGCGAGTGTCGATGGCATGGGGTCGATCGACGAGGTCAGCGCTGCAGTCATGGCGCTGCTGCCGCCGCCCGTCGGGCGCCAGCAGGCGGGTAGTGTCGGTTAACGGATCGGCGGCGGCGGAATGCCGACGCTGTGGCGCCAACCTGCCGTTCCGTGATCCTAACCGATGGAGCCGGTTGGGGAAAATGCAGGCACGGGTTGACGACATCGATCGGAATTCGTAGATAGCAGGCAATCAGTTGGAGACGGTCCAAGCACGGTGCCATGCCCCGGAAAGACGGTCGGGGAGGGTGCCGCGTTTATGCTTATCCGACGCGCCCGATTGCTTATTAGCCGGCCGATAAGGGCCGACAGAAGGAGCGACGGCCTTGGCCCGTATTGCTGGCGTGAACATTCCGACCAATAAGCGCGTTCTTATTAGCCTTCAGTACATCCATGGGATCGGGTCCAAGAAGGCCCAGGAGATCATGGAGAAAGTCGGTATTCCCGACGAGCGTCGGGTCTCGCAGCTCACCGACCAGGAGGTGCTGCAAATCCGCGAGGTGATCGACCGCGACTATCTGGTCGAGGGCGACCTGCGGCGCGAGAATGCGATGAACATCAAGCGGCTGATGGACCTCGGCTGCTATCGCGGGCTGCGGCACCGGCGCGGATTGCCGGTTCGCGGGCAGCGCACCCACACCAATGCACGCACCCGCAAAGGCCCGGCAAAGCCCATCGCAGGCAAGAAGAAGTAGCTGGCGCACATCCTGAACAAAAAGACGCGCGGCTTGCGCGACAGCCGGGCATGAAGGACCACAATGGGCAAAGAAACCACACGGGTACGCAGGCGCGAGCGCAAGAACATTGCCTCCGGCATCGCGCATGTGAACGCCTCGTTCAACAACACGATGATCTCGATCACCGATGCGCAGGGCAATGCGATCGCCTGGTCGTCGGCCGGTACGATGGGGTTCAAGGGGTCGCGCAAGTCGACGCCCTACGCCGCCCAGATGGCCGCCGAGGACTGCGCGCGCAAAGCGCAGGAGCATGGCATGCGCACGCTCGAAGTCGAAGTCGCCGGACCCGGGTCGGGGCGCGAATCGGCGCTGCGCGCGCTGCAGTCGGCGGGATTCACGATCACGTCGATCCGCGACGTGACGCCGATCCCGCATAACGGATGTCGGCCGCGCAAGCGCCGCCGGGTCTGAGGGCGCTCCGTTCCGGCATTCCGGCGGCGGCATGGCCTGCGGGATGAGCGGCGCGCGCCGAAAGAGCATGGTCCCGAAAAACCGGCGGACTTTTCGGACAAGATCATGCGGAAAAACAAGGACCAAGAGAGCGTGATTGATTCCGTGCTGAAACAATCCGCTCTAGGCCACACCACGATACCATACCACACGATATGATGGTGGATGACGTGACAATTCAGAAGAACTGGCAGGAACTGATCAGGCCGAACAAGCTGCAGGTCGCCGCTGGCGCCGATTCCAAGCGCGTGGCGACGGTCGTCGCAGAGCCGCTTGAGCGGGGCTTCGGCCTGACCCTCGGCAATGCACTGCGCCGCATCCTGCTCTCTTCCCTGCAGGGCGCGAGCGTGCAATCGGTGCATATCGACGGCGTGCTGCACGAATTCTCCTCGATCGGAGGCGTGCGCGAGGACGTCACCGACATCGTGCTCAACATCAAGGACATCGCCATCAAGATGCAGGGCGACGGCCCGAAGCGGATGGTGGTGAAGAAGCAGGGGCCTGCCGTGGTCACCGCCGGGGATATTCAGACCGTCGGCGATGTCGTCGTCCTCAACCCGGAACTCGTGCTGTGCCATCTCGACGAGGGCGCCGAGATCCGCATGGAGTTCACGGTTTCGACCGGCAAGGGCTATGTGCCCGCCGAGCGCAACCGGCCGGAGGACGCCCCGATCGGGCTGATCCCGGTCGACAGCCTCTATTCGCCTGTAAAGAAAGTCTCCTACAGGGTTGAGAATACGCGTGAAGGTCAGATTCTCGACTACGACAAATTGACCATGCAGATCGAGACCAATGGCGCAGTTTCGCCGGAGGACGCGCTTGCTTACGCGGCGCGCATTCTGCAGGACCAGCTCAACGTCTTCGTCAATTTCGAAGAGCCGAAGCGGCCCGAGCAGCCGCTGTCGCTCGCCGACGATCTCGGCGGCATTCCGCCGGCCTTCCTCAAGAAAGTCGACGAGCTCGAACTTTCGGTGCGCTCGGCCAACTGCCTGAAGAACGACAACATCGTCTATATCGGCGATCTTGTGCAGAAGACCGAGGCGGAGATGCTGCGCACGCCGAATTTCGGTCGCAAGTCCCTCAACGAGATCAAGGAAGTGCTGGCGCAGATGGGCCTGCATCTCGGCATGGAAGTGCCGGGCTGGCCGCCGGAGAATATCGAGGAGCTCGCCAAGCGCTTCGAGGACCATTACTGATCGCGCGCCGCCGCTCCCTGCCGGGAGAAGGCCGCCAAGCTCTTTTCGCGTCTTACCTGTCGGAACTGCCGCCATGCGCCACGGACACGCCCACCGCAAGTTCAACCGCACCGCCGAGCACCGGCGCGCGATGTTCGCCAACATGGCTGCGGCGCTGATCAAGCACGAGCAGATCATGACGACGCTGCCGAAGGCCAAGGACCTGCGGCCGGTCGTCGAGAAACTGGTCACGCTCGGCAAACGCGGCGGGCTGCATGCACGCCGCCAGGCGATCGCCGACATCCGCGACGTCGCCATGGTGAAGAAGCTGTTCGACGTGCTCGGTCCCCGCTACAAGACGCGCAATGGCGGCTATACGCGGGTGATGAAAGCGGGCTTCCGCTTCGGCGATTCGGCGCCGCTCGCCGTGATCGAGTTCGTCGACCGCGACGTCGATGCCAAGGGCCAGGATTCGGGGCCGGCGCCGGACGAGCGGGCCGAGGAACCGGCAGCGGCCTAGTCCGTTCGTCCCTGCGATAGCGCGGACCTAGATGCACCGCCAAAGGGGATTCCCGCTTTCGCGGGAATGAACGGAAGGCGGAGCATGATCCCGAAAAGTTGGGAGACTTCTCGGAAAAGATCATGCGACAGAACATAAAGAGGGCGCGATCGATTCAACCTCAAGCAAATCGCGCTCTAGGAATGCTTTCACAGGGTAAGCCCCGGGTCCGCCTCTGCTCAAAGAGCATGCGTCCGGGGCCATTCTTTTTTTGAGCAACTATCTGGTGAGTCAAGGGCGTTTTCAACGCTTTTGCGACGGCTGTCGCTTGTTCCATTGAGATGAGCGATTGTTGGATGTTGTTGTCCCGGGTGTGGGCAGCCGCAGCTTTGCCCTTCAATTGCCACGGCAGGGCCGTATCTCCGCAATCTTCGAGCGGAGTCGGATCATGTCGCAGATCTTATTCCGGCGCGCGGTTGCGGCCGCGGCCATTCTCGCATTGCCATGGATCACTGCCGGCGCGACGGCGCAGGAGGTTCGGGTTCCGGCATCGGCCGCGACGGTCAAGCTCTCCTTCGCCCCGGTGGTCAAGCAGGCGACGCCGGCGGTCGTGAACGTCTATGTGCGGCGCCTGGTGCGCCAGCGCGCATCGCCCTTTTTCGACGATCCCTTTTTCCGCCAGTTCCTGGGGCGCGAGTTTGGCCTCGGCGTTCCCCGCGAGCGCGTTCAACGCTCCTTGGGCTCCGGCGTCATCGTTACGCCGGATGGCGTCGTCGTGACCAATCACCATGTGATCAAGGGGCGTGGCGAAGCCGAGATCAAGATCGTGCTTGCGGACAAGCGCGAGTTCGCCGCCGAGATCATCCTCAAGGATGAGCGCACCGACCTCGCGGTGCTGAGAATCGACGCATCGCGCGTCGCCTTTCCTTATCTTCCCTTCCAGGACTCCGACACGCTCGAGGTCGGCGACCTCGTGCTCGCCATCGGCAATCCCTTCGGCATCGGCCAGACGGTCACGAGCGGCATCGTCTCGGCGCTGGCCCGCACCAGTGTCGGTGTCTCCGACTTTCAGTCCTTCATCCAGACCGACGCTGCGATCAATCCCGGCAATTCGGGCGGGGCGCTGGTCGACACGAAGGGCCGGCTGGTCGGGATCAACACGGCGATCTATTCGCGCACCGGCGGCTCGCACGGTATCGGCTTTGCGATCCCCTCCGAGATGGTCCGGCTCGTGGTGCAGTCGGCGCTGCGCGGCGGCACGGTGAAACGCCCTTGGCTTGGTGCCAAGCTGCAGGCGGTGACGGCGGAAATATCGGAGGCCTTTGGCCTCGATCGCCCGGCCGGCGCCCTCGTCGGCACCGTGACGCCGAGGAGTCCGGCCGCACGGGCGGGCTTGCGCACCAGCGATCTGATCATTGCGATCGACGGCCATGTGGTCGAGGATCCTAGCGTCTTCAACTACCGCTTTGCCACCAGGCCGCTGGGCGGGCAGGCGCAGGTCGACGTCTTGCGCGGCGGACGGCGCATGCAGCTCGCCGTTGCGCTGGAATCGGCGCCCGCGTTTCCGCGCGACGAACGCGTGATTCAGGGACCCTCGCCCTTCAGGGGGGCGAAGGTTGCCAATCTCTCGCCCGCCCTTGCCGAAGAGCTGCGGCTCGATGCGACGACGAGCGGCGTCGTCATCATGGACGTCGAGCGCCGCTCGGTAGCCCGGCGCGTCGGCTTGAAGAAGGGCGACGTGGTCGTCACCGTCAATGGCGAGAAGATCAGGCGCACCCGCGATCTCGACCGGGCGGCGGGCCGCCCGAGCCGGCTGTGGCGCATCACCATCAAGCGCAACGGCCAGACGGTCTCGGTCACCTTCGCCGGATAGGTTGCTTTGCTGACCGCTAAGGTGAGCTTGGATTTGACACCTCTCCCCGCTTGCGGGGAGAGGTCGACGCGCGAAGCGCGGCGGGTGAGGGGCCAGCAGCCTACGTAAAAAAAAAACAAGACCCCTCATCCGGCTCGCGGCAGAAGCCGCTCGCCACCTTCTCCCCGCAAGCGGGGAGAAGGTAAGCAAGGTCCTGACCGGTTAGATAGGTGACAGAATAGACCGACGACATGGGTGACGATGGTTCCTTCACGGTCGAATTACGGGCCGGTGCTGCTCGGGCTTGTCACCCCTGGCGGCGACCGCCTGAAGTCGCCGCCGCGACCGATTTCCTGTGGACTTGTGGACGACGCAGCGCGTCGCCCCAGGGTCCACAGGAGCAACAACAGCTACAAAATCGGACCTGAACAAAACCGGAAATGTGTTACCCATGTCGCCGGTCAGATCTGTCACCCATGTTCCCGGTTGCTCATCGCAGCGCGGGCAAGCTTGTGCAGCCTGCGTTGCGACTCGGGGAGGGGTCGCAGGCCGCTTCCGAGCATGATCCCGAAAAGTCTGCAACTTTTCGGGAAAAATCATGCGAGAAAACAAGCACCGACCCCCTCCCGGCGAGCACGCAGCTAAGGAGATGCCGGGAACTAAATGAACCGTGCAACGGCGGACATTCCGGGCATTTTGCTGCAAAATGATCGCCAACTCGATTCATTTAATTCTCCAAGTTGCCTAAGCCTGCGCAGGCTGCGCAAGCTTGCCTGCGCCGCTCGCCGACCTCCCCCTTTC
>JANQIP010000019.1 GCA_028282095.1 Xanthobacteraceae bacterium
CGGCAATCAACTCTCCGCTGCAGGCACAGATCCTTCTCATGGAGGTGGGACCTGATCCATTTCTATCGTTCTTCCATGCGGCGGCGTCTTCGGACCGGCGCTCGCCGCGCCAGACACACCTAGTGTTTCCCTCTCTGACGGTCCGACCCCGGACCGTCAGGTAAGGAACACTAGCTAATCCGATGCTTTGTGATGCGGCACCAACACAATGAGACGAGCCCAAGCGTTGGTGCCGCATCACTAGCGCGCACGCGTTGCGACGCAGACGGGTGCTGAGGCGAAGGTGCAAACGTATGTTGATCGATCCGGCTTTCGCAGCGGCCGGCCATTTCCGCAAAGGCAATATTCATACGCATTCGACGCGATCGGATGGCGCATTGTCGCCCGAGGACGTGTGCCGCGCCTATCGTGACGCCGGCTACGATTTCGTCTCGCTGACCGACCATTTCCTGGCAAGATACGGATTTCCAATCGCCGATACCCGACTGCTGCGCTCGGCCCGCTTCACCACGATTCTAGGCGCCGAATTGCATGCCCCGGCGACATCCCTTGGCGAGCTATGGCACGTGCTGGCCGTCGGCCTGCCGGCCGATTTCGCGCCCACGGCAGCCGACGAAACCGGGCCCGCGCTCGCACGGCGCGCCGCCGATGCCGGGGCCTTCATCGCGATCGCTCATCCGGCCTGGTATGCGCTGACGATGGAAGATGCCGAGAGCCTGCCGATGGCGCATGCGGTCGAAATCTACAATCACAAGAGCCACGTGCAGACCGACCGCGGCCATAGCAGCTATCTTGCCGATCAACTGCATGCAACGGGCCGACGCATTACGCTCTGCGCCGTCGACGACGCTCATTTCCAAGGCCACGATTGCTTTGGCGGCTATGTCATGGTGAAGGCGATCGACAACGACCCTGAGGCGCTGGTGGCGAGCCTGAAGTCCGGGACGTATTATTCGAGCCAAGGGCCTGTAATCGAGACCGTCGAGTACAGAGAGGACGAGGTCGAGATCGCTTGTTCGCCGGCGAGCGTCGTCATGGTGCTTGGTCGCGGGTCGCGTGCGGAGAAGCGCGTCGAGCGCGGCATCACGCGAGTCACGCTTCCGCTCGATACGATTCGGCCCGGTGGGTTCGCTCGCGTCGTCGTCGCGGATGCTGCCGGCCGGCGTGCCTGGACCAATCCGGTTTGGTGGTGAGCCGCTGCCGATCGCCGCGCGCTCTTATCGTCGTTATTAAGCCGCTCAACTCGCGCACCAGCTTCTGGCGGCGGCGGCCGCGGCAAGGTCAATGAGTTGCCCGTGTCCGGTTGAAATCCTCGCGGCCGCTCCTTTCGATCCCAGTGACGCGGCACCAATGCTTGAGCTCGTCTCATTGTGTTGGTGCCGCATCATTAGGGATCAAATTAGCTAGTGTTCTTTACCTGACGGTCCGGATCGGACCGTTTAGAGTCGGAACACTAGAGCATGATCCCGAAAAGTTGCAGACTTTTCGGACAAGATCATGCGGCAAAACAAAGAGAAACAGAGTGCGATCGATTCAATCTAAATGGATCGCA
>JANQIP010000021.1 GCA_028282095.1 Xanthobacteraceae bacterium
TCCGACCCCGGACCGTCAGCTAAGGAACACTAGCTAATCCGATGCTTTGTGATGCGGCACCAACACAATGAGACGAGCCCAAGCGTTGGTGCCGCATCACTAGGGCATCAACGCGGGTCTGGCTCACCTTCGGGCGGGCTTGGCGGCTGCTTGACGTGCGTATTCCTGGTCTCGGCAAACTGGCGTAACGCCTCCTCGAACTCCGCGATGTGCTCCGCCGGAACGTCAGCGCCGCATTCGTAACAGCGATTGGTCATGCGATCGAACCAGCGGCAGCCGCACTCATCGCAGGCAAGCTCCGGGGCGCCCGACGGGTTGGTGAAGATCATCTCGTCTCAGCCTCAGTGATCTCGCTAGTGTTTCCTTCTCTGACGGTCCGACCCCGGACCGTCAGCGTCGGAACACTAGCTCATCCGATGCTTGGTGATGCGGCACCAACACAATGAGACGGGCTCAAGCGTTGGTGCCGCATCACTAGAGTTTGATCCCGAAAACTTGGCAGATTGTTCGGACAAGATCATGCGACAAATTTGAGAGAAAGAGAGCACGACCGATTCGACCTCAATCCATCGCGCTCTACGGAACGCCGCGCACACCCGTCATCGGCAGGTGCCCAGCACGGCGAGCCCAAGCGAATCGAGAAAATCCTCGTAGCCGGCCTCGATCAGCGCATCGCGCGGCTTGACGACATAGAGCAGGATGTCCCGGCGGCGCAGCTTGCTCTTGATCTCCTTGAAAGGCGTCGGCGTTGCGACGTCGTGTAATCGTCGGATCGTCGCATCGTCCATGACGAAGAGAAGATCGATCGCAACCTGCTCGAAACCGGGGAAGGGCTCATAGCTTGGGCGCATGCCCTCGCGCGTCGCCTGCCAGACGAGCATCGTCGCCGCTGGCGGTTCGAAATCGTCCTTGGAGACGACGCCCAGGCGCCCACCCGGCTCGATCCCGTGAAACATCTCGGCATTGCGGTCCAGCAGCGATTGCCAGCCGGCAAGATCGAGCCGGTCGATTTGTTGGATGTCGTCTGTCACAGTCGACCGGCCCGCATCGTTAGAGCATGATCCCGAAACGATGGCCGACTTGTCGGACAAGATCATGCGACAAAACAAAAGAGAAAGAGAGCACGATCGATTCAATCTGACTGGATCGCGCTCAAGCGTCACAACCGGCAGCCGAGACGATATCCGTCATGGATCGCCTGGGTGAGGCCGCGCGGAACGGCGCAGTCGCCGCACACATGCAGCTCGTCGATCGACCATTCCAGTTCGCCCACCAGTTCCTGATTGCCGCGGCTTGGAGATGCGGCGATCACCATCTCGGCCGGCAGGTGCTGTTCCTTGTCCTTTCCATTCGAGATCGTCACGCCGTCGGCACCGATGCGCACGACCCGGCTCATGGTCAAAACCGGAATCTCCAGTTCTTCCATCCAGGCGGCGTGGCGCCATTTCCACGACGGCATGACGTCGCCGGCGATCCGGCGTCCGCCCTCGATTACGACGACGTCGTGTCCGGCGGACTTCAGTGACTCGGCGAGCGTGAGCCCGATCTTGCCACCCCCGATGACAACCAGCTTGTGCGCGGGCGGAACGCGGCCGAGCGCGATATCCTCGGCGGCGACCAGCACGCCGGGCGCGTCCGGCTCCGGCAACACGGCACAGTCGGCACGGGCACCCGCCGCCACGACGGCCGCGTCGAACTCGTGCAGAATGCTGCGCATGAGTTTCGGGTTGACCTCGGTGTTGAACCGTACCTCGATGCCGAGCTTCTTCGCCATGGTCTCGTAATAGGAGACGATGCTCGCAAGGTCCTCCTTGTGCGCGAGGTCGTGGGCGGCATACCCGATAAGGCTGCCGCCGATCCGGTCGCTGCGCTCGAACACGACCACGTCGTGGCCGCGGTGCTTGGCGGTGATCGCGCATTCCATGCCCGCGGGTCCGGCCCCGATGATCATGACCTTCTTGCGGACGGCCGCCGGTTCGACCTGGTACTCGGGCTCGACTTCGTGCCCCAGCGCCGGGTTCATAGTGCAGGTATAGGGAAGATCACGGAACAGGCGGGACAGGCAGTTCAGCGAGCCGATGCAGCGCTTGACCTCGTCGAGCCGGTCTTGCGCCGCCTTGTGGACGAGCTCCGGATCGGCGAGCAGCGGCCGGCACACTTCCCAGAAATCGAACTCGCCCTCGGCGATGCACGCGTTGGCCATGATCGGGTTGGGCAGCCGCACGCCAAAGGCGATCGACACATCGGGCAGCAGCCGCTTGGCGCGCGCGGCCAGATAGTTCCAGTGGCCCGGCGGGATGTCGCGCCCGATCGAGGATTCAGGCGCTTCCTGCCAGCCGACGGTGACGCTGATCATGTCGACACCACATTGTCCCGCCTGCTCCATCAAGGCGAAACACTCGTCCTCATCATTGCCGCCCCATTTGTCCATCAGCTCCGTTCCGTTCAACCGGACGATGAGCGCATGATCGGGGATGGCCTGCTTGATCGTGTCGATGATCTCGCGCATGAACCGGCCGCGGTTTTCGACCGAACCGCCATATTCGTCGGTCCGGCGATTGGTGAACTTCGAATTGAAGCTCGCCAAAAGGTAACCCATGAAGCTCGTCAGCTCGACGCCGTCGAAGCCGGCCTTGACCGCGCGCTTGGCTGCCTCCGCGTGCTGCCGGATCGACTCCCGGATCTGGTCTTTGCTGAGCTCACGCGGCGGCCGGAAATGCGGCAGTGTCTGGGGAACGACGGAAGGCTGCACGCAATAGCCGAGGTCGATGCCGCCATAGCGGCCGGCATGCAGGATCTGCTGAATCGCAATGCCCCCTTCGTCGTGGATGAATCGGGCGATGCGCTCGAACTGCGGAAGGAACTTGTCGTCGAACAACGCGACCTGGCGGAAATAGGCCTTGCCCTCGCCGAGCGGGTCCGGATAGGCACCCTGGTTGGTGATGATGCCGCAGCCGGTGCCCGCGATCACTCGGGTGCGGGCGACCTCGCGCTCGGTGATGAAGCCATCGCGCGTATTATAGTTGGATACACAACAAGCTCCGTATTTGATGCGGTTCTTGACATGAAACCGGCCCCATTGGGCAGATTCGAACAGATGGGGCAACTTGGTAACGCCGGGAAGTTCGCTCATTGCTTTCCTTCTCATCGCACAACGGCTGCCGAAATGTTGAATTCAAACCGATGCGATGCAGCCGCAAATCCGGCACAGCGGACCTAACGGTCGCGGACGCATGCCGGCGCGTCAAGTCGTGGTTGCCGCTTACAGCCGCACGTTGAACGGAGGCAGTGTCGTTCAGATTACGGATAACAGCGATGGTGCGATTTGGGATTGAGTTAGCGCAATTGGTGCTTCGGGTTTTCCGATAAGGACGCGCGGAGAGCGGATGATGGTTCGACCGATGCAGGGCGGCGGCGCCTACGATCGCCACAACGAGTACCAGATGCGCGGCGGGCTGTTGCATGCCGACCTTGTTGCGACGGCAGCGAGCAAGATCGTTCCCGACGCCCGGCGTGGTTCGGTCGTCCTCGCCGATTACGGGTGCGCGCAGGGTCGGGTATCGAATCCTCTGATCCGCATCGCGATCGACCGGGTGCGCAGCTTGCATCGCAACATACCCGTCCAGGTATACCAAAACGATTTGCTCACCAACGACTGGGCCGGGCTGTTCGAGCGCCTGCGGTCCGAGGATTCCTATGTTCGTGTCGGTGGCGGGCCGGTGACGCCTCTCGCGGCGGCGATCTCGTTCTACGAGCCGGTGACGCCTCGTGGAATCGTGGACCTCGGCTTGAGCTTCGCTGCGATCCAGTGGCTGTCGGCGCCGGGGCCACGGGGCTGTGGCAGCGTGCTTTATTTCGATCAGCTCGAAGGCGAACCGCGAGCGGAGATGGCCGACCAGGCCGACGCGGACTGGACGTGCTTCCTCGACCTGCGGGCGGACGAACTCGCACCGGGCGGCGCGATGGTGCTCGACATGATGGGTGTTTCAACGGACGGCGTCGCCGCTGGTCATCAGGTCTGGCGGCTTGTCCGGGGCATCTGCGAAGACCTGGTCCGCGAAGGCCGGCTCGATGCGGCTCGCCTCGCCGATTACGTGTTGCCGATCTACGAACGGTCGGTCGACGAGGCGCGCCGGCCGTTTCAGGAGGCGATCGGTGATCGCTTGCAGCTTGAGCATGTCGAATTGAAGCCGGTGCCGAATCCGTTCACCGAGCGATATCGCGAGAACTGTGACGCCGCCGCGTTCGCCGCGGACTTCACCGGGTTCTTCCGGGCCTTCAGCGAACAGAACCTGCGCGAGGGACTGGGGCTGGACGACGACACGATCGAGCAATTGTATCGGGTGCTTGCGTCGCGGATCGAGGCCACAGCGGACGATTTCGCCTTCGACGTGCATGCTCTCACTTTGGTCATCAGGCGAGTGTAATACTGTATACAGTGTCCAGCAGATCAGCTTGGTCGCGAACCATACCGTGGCAAGGCTCCCATATTTTCCCGGCCGATCGGTTCGGTGACGATTAGATTCCGTTCATTCCCGCGCAAGCGGGACTCCAGCCTTGGCCTTGCATCCGGTTCCCCGCTTTCGCGCGCGAAAGCGGGGACGAACGGACGAGAAGCGCGATCATATCTTACTGATACAAGCGCGTCGCGATCACGCCGAAGCGTGTCAGACCGGGCGCGGCTTATTGCGAAAGTCCTTCACGCGCACCGCCTTGCCTTCCGAGCGCGGCACTTCGCCGGGCGTCTTGACCGTCACGTCGCAGGAAACGCCGATCAGCGACTTGATGTGATGGCTGATCTCGTCAGCCTTCCGGCTGCGGGCATCATCGTTGGTCGGTCCACCCGCCAGCATCTCGACCTCGACCATCATCTCGTCGAGCGCCCCCTGGCGGGTGAGCACGAGCTGGTAGTGCGGTGCGATGCCGGGGAATCCGACGAGGACCGCCTCGACCTGCGAGGGATAGACATTGATGCCGCGGATGATGATCATGTCGTCGTCGCGTCCGGTAATCCGCATGATGCGCCGATGCGTGCGCCCGCAGGCGCACGGCTCGTCGACAATCCGCGTAATGTCGCGGGTGCGATAGCGGATCATCGGGAGCGCTTCTTTGGTCAGCGTCGTGATGACGAGCTCACCCACGTCCCCGACCGGCAAAGGCTCGAGCGTGTTGGGATCGATCACTTCGAACAGGAAATGATCTTCCCAGCCATGCAGGCCGTTCTGCTCGACATGGCACTCGCAGGCCACGCCCGGTCCGATGATCTCGGACAGGCCATAGATATCGACCGCCTTCACGGCAAGCCGCGTTTCGAGATCGCGCCGCATCGCGTCGCTCCAGGGCTCGGCGCCGAACACGCCGTAGCAGACCGGCAGCTTGCGCAGGTCGGTTCCCATCCGCTCGGCGACCTCGGCAATGTTGAGCGCATAGGAGGGCGTGCAGCACAGAATCCGCGCACCGAAATCGTTGAGCAGTGCGACTTGCCGCTCGGTCGCCCCGCCCGATACCGGCACCACCGTGCAACCGAGCCGCTCGGCGCCGGTGTGGAAGCCGAGGCCGCCCGTGAACAGGCCATAGCCATAGGCATTGTGCGTGATGTCGCCCGGCCGCGCCCCGGCGCAGGCGAGCGAGCGCGCCATCAAATCGGACCACAGGTCGAGATCGCCGCGGGTGTAGCCGACGACGGTCGGTTTGCCGGTGGTGCCGGAGGATGCATGCACGCGCAACAGGTTCTCGCGGGCCACCGCAAACATGCCGAACGGATAATTGTCGCGCAGATCGTTTTTGTGCGTGAAAGGAAACCGCGAAAGGTCGGCGAGCGTCTTAAGGTCGTCGGGCTTCACTCCTTCGGCGTCGAATTTGCGGCGGAAATGGGCGACTTTTTCGTACGCGTGCCGCAGCGTGTGTCTTAGTCGATCAAGCTGGAGTGCTTCGAGGTCGCGACGCGGCATTGCCTCGATTGCGGGATCGAACATAAAGACTTCGTCTTCTTGATAAACTGGTTGTAAGCTCATTGCGTTTACTCCCGATTGTTATGTCTTGTCTCGACACTTGCATCTCCGCCTCCTGGCCCGTTAATGGCTGTGCCAGCCCGGCTTGACCGACGGCCCAGCGGCGCCGAATCCACGCACCGGCGTGTGGTCTAGGGCGAACCCTTGATTGTATCCCGCCCGCGTGACGAGTATAAGCTTGAATATCCACCCGGTCACCAGTGTCATCAGACCTGCCAGCGCGAACAATGCCGGCGCAAAGCTCGGCAAGACGAAGCCGGGCGCAACAAGCCACAGCGGCACGACGAGCCCGGTGACCAGGAACCAGGGGGCGAACACGCCATAGATCTCAAGCGTCTTGGTCGGCGCGCCGTCGCGGCCGAGCTCGTCGAAATAGACCCGCCAGGCGAGATGGCGCGCCGAGACGAGGATGACGAGCGCCACCGCAATCGGCTCGGCGAATGGCTGCAGGTCCGGCATGAAAGCCGCAACGATCAGAAAAAGGCCTGCGCCCTCGGCAAACCCCGTGGCAACCAGCAATGGCACGATGGTCTTGACCCGCCAGGCGGGAATGCCCTTGGAGGCATAGAACATCATGGCCTGGCATATCAGGAATCCGATCCCGAGCAGGGCGGCGATGATCAGCAAGGTCTGGTTCTCGAACCAGACCGCGACAAGCGCGACGGGAAAGAACGCGCCGGCGACCCAGGCCTCGCGCGACATCCAGGAGCGCCGCGGTTGGCGCAATACCTGAACGAACCGGAACGGCCGCCCGATCTTGAAGGCGAGCAAGGACAACCCGAGCGCGACGGTGCCGAGCGCCAAGAGCCCGCCGATCAGCGGCGGCGCGCCGTTGAGCGCGGTGATCGCGACCACCGCGAACAGCCCGGTTCCAGCCCCACCGCACAGGAAGTTACCGGCCGCCTTCCAGTTCCAGTGCTCCTGATGCCAGGGCTCGACACCGCGGGTGCGAACCCGTCCCGACTGCGCCTGCAGCAATGCCGGTGCCGATGCCGGCAGCACATCGACCGCACCATTCGCCTGTCCGGTGAGATAATAGAAGTTCGGTTCCGTCCCGACTTCGGCGTGCATGCGGAAGTGGCGCTGCTCGCGCAACAGCTTGGAGACATTGCTGTAGGGATCGTCGATATCCCCGAAGATCAAGGCGTCGGCGATGCAGGCATTCACGCAGGCGGGCGTCGCGCGCGGATCGATGCCCGGAACGAGCTCGTTCTCGAGCCCGAAGTCGATACGGTCCGAGCAATACGTGCATTTCTGCGCAACACCCATCCGGGCATCGTCGAAGCGCACAGTTTCGCTCAGCATTGCCGGCCCGTAGGCGAAGGAAGGATCGTGCACGAGAAAGCGCGCCTGATAGGGGCAGGCGACATCGCAATAGGCGCAGCCGATGCAGATTTCATAATCGATCGTGACGATACCGTCGGGCCGCTGGCGCGTTGCGGTCGAGGGACACACATGCATGCAGGGCGGGTCGGCGCAGTGCTGACAGCCGACCGGCACGAAGGTACGGTTCACATTGGGGAATGAACCGGCCTCGACGTCGAGCACTTTGCGCCATTGCACCGCCGGCGAGGTGGCGTTGGCATGACGGCAGGCGGCGGTGCAGGTCTGGCAGCCGACGCAGCGCTCGAGATCGGCGAGCATGGTCCAGCGGCTCATGCCGCCCTCCCGACCCGCGTCACCGCCGCCTTGACGAGATCGGCGCTGGAGCCGGTCGCGTCGGTGAGGTCAAGCAGCATCGGCACCAGCGCGTTCATGTTGGGCGTCGCAAAGTCCTTGGCGAAGGGCGTCTCCCATTGTTCGAACTGGCCGATGATCAGCAGCGTGTCGGGGCGAATCCCTTCGCACAGCACGACCGGACCCTTGGTGCTGTTGAGGGGCGAGCGCACCTCGACAAGATCGCCGTCGGCAATGCCGAGCCGGGCGGCGGCACTCTCGTTCATCACTACGCTACCGTGGCCGATGACGTTGCCGGCCAGTTCCTTCATCAGTTGGATGGTGACATTGTTGCCCCAGGAATACTGCATACTGCGCGCGGTGATGAGCCAGAACGGGTAGTCCTCGATGCGCACCTGGTAGTGTTTTACGAGCGCGTCTTCCCACAGCGCGGCAAGATCGCGCCAGTGCGGCATCGGCTCGTACTCCTCGAGCTGCCGGTCCCACCAGTGAATGTCGCGCTCGTGCAGCCGCCGCCCCAACTCCTTGCCGACGCGGAGCATGCGTTCCTGATAGGGCTGCTCAAAGCGCAGTCCGGTCTCGACGACCTTGGGATAGAGGTACCATTGCAGGCGCGAGAACGGCTTCACCCGAAATCCGTTCTCGCGGAACCAGGCGAGCCCCTGCGATTCGACACCGTCCGTCAGCTCGGCGCTCGCGGCGCGACACGTCGCGTCCCAGATCGTCTCCACGTCGTGGACCTGATCGGCGGCAAGCGAGAAATCGAAACTCGGCCCGCTCAGCCTGATCCCGTGGGCGCCGCGATTGATCGCCTCGTTGTATTTCTCGAGCAGCCCGGCGCGGCGCGCGATCTCGGTTGCGATCCAGGTAAAGTCCTTCGCCTCGCCCTGCGGCGGGATGGCGGAATCACGCAGCGCAAAGCCCTGATGGTCCCAGAACTGCTCGACATATTTGGTGCCGCCGATGCGCAGGAGCTGCAGGCCTTCGAGGTCGGTGCAGTCGGGCAGCAGCACGTCGGCGAAGTGATTGGTCTCATCGCGCGTGAAGGCAAAGCACACGGTGAACGGAAACTTCGCCATGATCTCGCCGATGCGCTTGGTATCCCAGAACGAGATCGCGGGATTGGTGCGATAGACGAACCAGACATCGGGTGTCGAGGCTTGCGGAAGCTGGTCGAAATCCTCGTCCTGCATCATCCAGGCGAGATGGGTCGGGCCGAGCGCCTGGCTCCAGGGCGAGTTGGCGATCAGGGGCACCAGCGTGCGGTGCGCGCTACGCACCGTCGGCTGCGACAGCCACTCGTTCTTGCCGGTGGGGTTCATCGGGTATTCCATGAACCCGTCCGGACCCGGCTTGACGCTCGACCAGCGGTTATCGGCCGGGCGATTGAGCCGCACGGTGGTGCCCAGCGTTCCGCCCGGCACTTCGAGCGCGCCCAACAGGCAGGCGATCAGCGTGCGCGCCCAGCAGCATTCGTAGCCGCCCCAACCATTGTTGACGGTCTTGCCGAGCGCGATCGCCACCGGCCGCAGCGGCAGGGTCACGCCCTCGATCTCGATGGTCTCGCCGATGCGGGCGTGTTCGAGATATTCGTTGGTAATCCGACGGATGACGGCGGCCGGCACGTCGCAGATGGCGCTCGCCCATTCCGGCGTATAGTCCTTCACATGGGCGACGAGATGGGCGAAGGCCGGCTGCACGATCGCTTTGCTGTGTTCGGTCAGCTCGCTGTCGGGCCCAAGCTCGATCCCGTCGACCGTGTATTTGCCTTCGAGCGCCGGACGCATCCCTTGTGTATCGAAGGGAAGCGCCTTGCCGGATTTGAGGTCATAGACCAGCGGCTTGCGGCTCTGCGGGTCACGCAGGAAGAATCCGCCCGGCGCGATCAGATAGCCGGCCGAGCTGCGTTCTTTCAGAAAAACAAGATCAAGCCGCTCGCGCCGATGCTCGTGCAGCATCACGTAGAGCATGGCAAACAGGAATGCGGCGTCGGTCTTCGGCTTGATCGGGACCCACTCGGCCGAGCAGGCGCCGGTGACCGACAGATGCGGCTCAACCTGTACGCGCTTCATCCCACGCTTGCGGGCGTCGGCGTGACGCTTCACCCCGCACACGCCGCCGGAGGCCTCCACATTCGCCCCGAACGAGATCAGGTACTCGCATAGCGGCGTATCCGGCGCGACGGTGAAGGCCCGGTGCCACAACTCGCCGTAGAGATGCTCGGAGTGATAGCACTTGACGCCCTGACCGGAGCCGAAGCTCATGTCGACCGGTCCCCAGGCCGCAAGGAATGCCGGCAGCGTGCCCATATAGGCGGTCGGTGTGCCACCGCCGCCGAAGCTTGCGGCCAGCCGCGGGAAACCCTGCTCGTCGTTCACGCCGGCCGCCCGCGCCGCATTGAGCTTCTCGGCGACGAGATCGAGCGCTTCGTCCCATGATATGCGCACAAAGACCGGATCGTGCTCGCGGCCCTTGAGCGGATTGGTGCGCTTCATCGGGTAGAGCACGCGGTTCGGCGTATAGGCCTTCTGCACCAGGCCGAACGCCTTGACGCAGGCCTTGCCCCCGGCAGGATGAACTTTCGCGGCATCGAAGTTCGGCGCTACTTCAGTCGCGACGTCATTCTCGATCCGCACTTTCAAGAGATCGGGGCCTGCCACGCATTGATAGCAGTAGCTTGAAACCGTTCGCTCGTCGCGCGGCTTGCTCACCGGCATCGCTCTCGCCTCCCGGCACATCCGGCGAAGCGCAAACCGGCTCGCCAGAGACAACGCGACCCCTCAACCGCAATAGATAGGGTGAGTTCCGATCCCACCGGAGGGCCTTTTTCCATCGGGCCGCGCTCGCCCCAGAGCATGATCGCGAAGAACCGGCAGACGGTTCGGATGAGATTCATGCGACCAAACAAACAGAAGCAGAGTGCGATCGATTCAACCTGACGCCGGCGCGCGGCTCACGGGGCGGGGCGTTTTGCCGCTTTTGCCTTCACCCGCTCCAGGGTTTTGGCGACATCGACAATGAAGCGGTCGTGCTCGCCCTTGCCGATCGCTTCGATCTCGTCCTTCGCCGACACGTCGAGCGTGACCTTCCGCCCCTCGACGGCGCGCACGGTCATCGTGATCTCGACTGTCATGCCGAGCGGGGTCGCCGCAGTGTGGGTGATATTGATGCCGATCCCCACCGAATCCTCGCCGGGATCGGTGTGCTCAAGGATCAGGTCGCGACAGTTGTATTCGATGTCGCGAACGAACCAGGGTGTCGCATAGACCCGGCCCTCTTCACCCATGAAGCTGATCGTGCGCTCGGGATCGATGACGATTCGCGCGGTGCGCGATACGCCGGGGGTGAGACTGGATTTCATGTCGTTTCCTCTGTGCACCGCAACAAGCCGCAATGATGGGCGGGAGGGTGTCGTTTTGGTCGACTGTGGCGCGCTGCGGGAACTGCGTCTTTGATTTTCTGCAAACCTGACAAAATAGTTTGATATCCTCCTTATGCGCCGAGATAACCACTCTTTATCCGAGGATCGGCGAGCAGATCGGCCGCGGTGGCGCCGGCCGAGATGCGTCCGGTGGCGATGACATAGCCGCGGTCGGCGATGGCGAGCGCGGCGTGGGCGTTCTGCTCGACCAGCAGAATGGTCATGCCGGAGCGCTTCAACTCGCCGATCGTGGTCAGGATCTGGTCGACCAGAATCGGCGCCAGGCCCATCGAGGGCTCGTCGAGCAGCATCAGTCGCGGCTTTGCCATCAGCGCCCGACCGATCGCCAGCATCTGTTGCTGGCCGCCCGACAGCGCACCCGCCGCGGTGTGGCGCAGCGCGTCGAGCATGGGAAACATCGCAAAGACGCGGGCGAGATCGGCGGCGATGTCGCTGGCGCGGCGGGTCCAGGCGCCAAGCCGCAGATTGTCCTCCACCGAGAGCGGCGTGAACAACTGCCGTCCTTCCGGCACCTGCGCAATGCCGAGCGCGACCCGGCGATGTGCCGGCATGCGGTCGATCCGCTTGTCCTCGAAACGAATCTCGCCGGCGCTCGCCGGCTGCACGCCGGAGATGGCGCGCAGCAGCGTCGTCTTGCCGGCACCGTTGGCCCCAAGCAGCGCCACGATCTCACCGGCGTGCACCTGCACCGACACCCCGTGCAGCGCCTCGATCCGGCCATAGCCGCTGCGCAGGTTCTCAATGGACAGCACGTGACTTTCCTTCCGAGCCGCCAACGCCCAGATAGGCCTCGATCACCGAGGGGTCGGCGCGCACCTCATCGGCCGTGCCCTCGGCGAGCGTCGCCCCGTTGGCAAGGACATGAATGCGGTCGGAGACGTTCATCACCAGCCGCATGTCATGCTCGACCAGCACCACGGTGATGCCGCCGTCGGCGATGCCGCGGATGACGCCCTCGAGCTCGGCGGTCTCGACCGGGTTGCAGCCGGCCGCCGGCTCGTCGAGCAACAGCACTTTGGGCTCGCTCGCCAGCGCCCGCGCGATCTCCAGCCGCTTGAGGTCGCCATAGGCAAGGCCGCCGGCCGGCTGTTCGGCAACCGCCGCGAGGCCGACCCGCTTGAGCGCCGCTTCCGCCTGCACCCGGGTCTCGCGGTTTTGCCGGCCCACCGCGGGCAGGTGCAGAAGATCGGCGATGATCGCGGTGCGCTCGTGGCGATGGCGGCCGACCATGACATTCTCAAGCGCCGTCATGCGGAAGAACACCTGCAGATTCTGGAATGTGCGCGAGAGCCCGCGGCGCGCGAGCTTGTCCGGCTTGAGGCCGGTCACATCGTCATTCTCGAGCAGCACGCGGCCTTCACGCGGCGTGTAGAGGCCAGAGATCATATTGAACAGCGTCGTCTTGCCGGCACCGTTCGGCCCAATGATCGAGAACACGAAGCCGTCCGGAACATCGATGCTCACGCCGTCGACCGCGCGCACGCCGCCAAAGCTCATGGAGAGGTTTTCTGTCGCAAGCACGGTCGTCATCGCCGCCACCCCCTGAACGCCATGGCGATGCTGGGGACGATCCCGCTGCGCAGGTAGATCATCACGCCCATGATGACGAGGCCGAGCACCATGTGCTCATAATCGTGCAGGACGGTCAGCACCTGCGGCAGCACAACGAGCACCGAGGCGCCGACGAGCGAGCCCACGATCGACCCCATTCCGCCGAGGACCACCATGGCGACGAGCTCGATCGATGTCAGGAAGTCGGCGGCATCCGGCGTGATATGGCCGTTGAACAGCGCAAGGCACGAGCCCGCGACCGAGGCATAAATCGCCGAGATGACAAAAATCATGAGCTTGGTGCGCGCGACATCGATGCCGAGCACGCTCGCCGCGGTCTCGCTGTCATGGATCGCCCGCATCGCGCGCCCGGCGGGACTTGCGATCAGGTTGAAGGCGAGCGCCGCGCCGAGCACAAGACAGACGCCGGAGACCCAGTACCAGGTCTGCGATCCGCGCACCGACCAGCCGAACAGGACAAGGCGGGGCACCGACATGCCGTCGGGCCCGCCGGTCCACTCCGCTTCATTGGTGAAGACGATGGCGAGCAGCAGCCCGAAGCCGAGCGTCGCCACCGCGAGATAGTGCCCCTTCAGCCGCAGGATCGGACGTCCGACGACGAAGGCGACGATCGCCGAGATCGCGGCCCCGGCGAGCAGCGACAGCCAACCCGGCACGCCGAGATGCACCGGGCCGATCGCCACCGCATAGGCGCCGATCCCCATGAATCCGGCATGGCCGAGGCTCACCTGTCCGGCATAGCCCATCAGGAGATTGAGGCCGATCGCGGCGAGGGCGAAAATATAGACCAGCGCGGCGACGCGATAATAATAGGCCGAGGGAAACAGTAGCGGCGCGAGCGCGATCAGAACGGCGATGATGATGACCGGCGTCAGCCGGTAGCGCTCCAAGGGGCCGAGAATCGTGCGCCAGGCCGATCCGGCGCGATCGCCCAGTGCGGGCATGTCCTTGGCGAGAGGGCGTTCGTTAAGCGGGCGCACGCTCATACTCGCTCCACTTTCGCGCGGCCGAACAGGCCTTGCGGACGCGCCAACAGCACGACAAGGATGACGATGAAGGCGACCGCGTCCTTGTATTGCGACGACAGATATCCGGCAGCGAACGCTTCCAGGATGCCGAGTAGGAGGCCGCCGATCACCGCGCCGAAGGCGCTGCCGATGCCGCCGAGCATGGCGGCGGCAAAGCCCTTCAGCGCGAGCAGGGTGCCGATATTGTAGCTCGTCAGCGTGATCGGCGTGATCAGGAAGCCGGCGATCGCCCCGATGGCGGCCGACACCGCAAAGGAGAAGCCGACGGTGCGCCGCGTATCGATGCCGACGAGACGGGCGGCGAGCTTGTTGGCCGCGGTCGCCAGCACCGCCTTGCCGAACAGCGTGCGATCGATGAAGCCCCACAGCAGCACGAGGATCACGACCGCCCCCGCAAACACGACCAGGCTCTGGGGCAGAATGGCGGCGCCACCGAACCGAATTGGGTCGTCGCCGAACAGCGGCGGCAGGCTGTGATAGCGCTTGTCGAACACCACCTGCGCGACCCCACGCAGGAAGATCGAGGCCCCGATGGTGATCATGATCAGGGTGACCGCATTCGCGCCGCGCGCGGTCTCGATGGCGAACCGGTGCAGCGCCAGGCCCACCAGCGTCGCGGTCGCGATCGCGAGCAAAGCGGCGAGCGGCAACGGCACGCCGCCCAGGGCGAGAAACACGGTCACCATCCCACCCAGCATGACGAATTCGCCCTGGGAGAAATTGATGACGTCGGACGCGTTGTAGATCAGCGTGAATCCCAACGCGACCAGCGCATAGACGGCCCCGACGGTGAGGCCGGAAAACGTGAACTGCAGTAATTCAGCCATGGCCGCTCGTGTCGCTTGGCTTGCGTTACGGCCGGGCGGAGCGTGGAGTTAAGTGGAAGGCCCCAGGCTCGGTCCGGGTCGCGCTCGCAACTGCCGGCGGCGGTGGTCAAGAACCTTCGCCGCCGACGAAGCGAGCGCGCAAGAACGAAGAAGCGAGGTCCGGCTCGATTCGAACCGAAGCCGCTCCTTCAAGCCTCACGAATCGGACTCGGGAACGAGCGTCCAATCACCGTCCTTGATCTCGAGCATGCGGAAGGCCGACTGATCGAGACCGAGGTGGTCCTTTGGCGACTTGTTGACGATGCCGCCGGTTCCGACGAAATTCTTGGTCTTCTCGATTTCGTCGCGAACTTTCGCCGGGTCGAAGCTCTTGGCGCGCTCGGCCGCCTCCACGAAGATCATCAGACCATCATAGGCGTGGCCGCCGAAGGTGGATACCGGCTGCCCGGTCTTGTCCTGGTACTTCTTGGTGTAGGCCGTCACCACCGGCTTCTGGGGATCGCCGTCGGGAAGCTTGTCGGCCACCAGCAGCGCGGCGGCCGGCAGCCGCACGCCATTCGCGGCATCGCCCGCGAGCTTGATGAACTGCTTGGAGGCGACGCCGTGGCTCTGATAGAGCGGCTGCTCAATTGCGAGCTGCCGGTAGTTGCGGGTCACGATCGCCGGCCCCTGGCCGAACCCGGTATTGACCACCGCCTGCACGCCTTTCTTGTTCTTGATGTTGGTGAGCTGCGGGGTCATGTCGGAGTCGCCGCGCCCATAGGTCTCCTCATGGACGATGGTGATCCCGGACGCGGGGGCGACCTTGACGCACTGGTCGCGCATCGATTTGCCGAAGGCGCCGGTGCCGGAGATGATCGCGATATTGGTCAGATTACGGCGCTTGAGGTCGGTGAAGATCTTCTCGCAGGCCATCCTGTCGGTATGCGGTGTCTTGAATACCCATTTCTTCACCGGCTCGACGATCGAAATGCCGCCGGCGAGCGAGATGAACGGAATCCCGGCCTCCTCGAACACTGGGATCATCGCCATGGTCGCCCCGGTGGTGCTGCCGCCGATCATCACGGCGACTTTGTCCTCTTCGACGAGGCGGGTGGCAAAGGTGCGGGCTTTGTTGGCGTTGCCGCCGTCGTCGTAGATGACGAGTTCGAGCTTCTCCCCGTTCACGCCGCCTTTCTTGTTGATCTCGTCGACATACATTTCGAGCGTCCTTTTCTCGGGGTCGCCGAGGAAGGACGCGGGCCCTGTCACCGCCAGCGAGGAGCCGATCTTCACCTGGGCAAGGACCGCGCTCGGGGTTGCGACCACGGCAAGCGCGAACGCAGCAGCCGCGACGCGCGCGAAACAGGATTGGCAATGCGATGTCACGATCCGTCCTCCTTGGGGGATTTTGGTTGTTTCCTCGAAGCGTCTTTCGTTCTTTTTTCGGAGCGCATTTTGACCGCTACGCGCGCCGGCCGCAAGTGCCATCAACAATTGCTCGCGCGATTCGACGACGCAGTCACGAAAATCGTTTGCCGTTTTCGAGCGCAATGGAAGCTGCGGCCTGCGGTTATGGCAACAAAGGCAGCCCGCCACATCGTCCCGTCGGCGGTATACCGTGTTGTGCGCCGCGTTCTGTCACGGTTCTTGCTTCACGACTCTGCGCAAATCCGGCTGACTTCCAACTATTGCCTGGAGCATGATCCCGAAAAGTTGGCAGACTTTTCGGGATCATGCGACAAAACAAAAGGAAAGAGAGCGCGATCGATACAAGGCGAAGCCATCGCGCTCCGGGTCGGTGACGAATTATGCCGTAGCTTGAGGCTCTTTTTTACCTCTCCCCGCAAGCGGGGAGAGGTCGGATTTCGAAGCGCAGCGAGAAATCCGGGTGAGGGGCGCTTTCGGCATGCGCGGCGCAAATCCGCCCAGAACCGACCGCGCATGATGCCTCCGCCGCGGCTCCGCCGACGCCGAAATGAAGCTCCGGCATTGCATTCGGTCGCGGGGTCCGATCGATCGCGAACGCTTTGATAACGTCGCTACCCCCTCACCCGCCGCGCGTCGCGCGTCGACCTCTCCCCGCTTGCGGGGAGAGGTGCAGGAGCATGATCCCGAGAAGTTGGCAGACTTTTCGGACAAAATCATGCGACAAAACAAGAAGAAAGAGAGCGCGGTCGATTCAACCCGAACGCATCGCGCTCTGGATCGCGAGTTGCGCCCATAAGCACGGCAAATGAACTCATAAAAAAACGCCCGCTGCGGGCGGGCGCTTTTTGACGAGAAATGCAAGATGCGGCCGATTACCCTGCGGGCTGCGGCTCGATCCCCCCGGCGTCGGGCGCGTCGGGACGCGGCCGTGGCGTGCCCGTCGTCGGGACCGCCGAGCCGCGCGGCGCCGTCGGCTCGATCACCGATTCGCGCATCGGCCGTTTGCCGGCGAGCAGTTCCTTGATCTCATCGCCCGTCAGCGTCTCGAACTCCAGGAGGCCCTTGGCGAGCGTCTCCAACTCCTCGCGCCGGTTGGCGAGGATGTGATGCGCCTCGCCATAGCCTTCCTCGACCAGCCGCCTGATCTCGGAGTCGATCTTCTGCGCGGTCGCCTCCGAAATGTTCTGCTGGCGCGCCACCGAGTAGCCCAGGAACACTTCTTCCTGGTTCTCGCCATAGGCAACGGTGCCGAGCTCGTCCGACAGGCCCCAGCGCGTCACCATCATGCGCGCCAGCTTGGTCGCCTGCTCGATATCGGAGGCGGCGCCCGAGGTGACCTTCTCGCGGCCGAATATCAGTTCCTCGGCAACGCGCCCGCCCATCATGATGGCAAGGCGCGAGGTCATCTGCTCGCGGCTCATCGAAAGCTTGTCGCGCTCGGGAAGCTGCATCACCATGCCGAGCGCGCGCCCGCGCGGAATGATGGTCGCCTTGTGCACCGGATCGGTCGCGTCGACATTGAGTGCGACAATGGCATGGCCGCCTTCATGATAGGCGGTGAGGAGCTTTTCCTCCTCGGTCATCACCAGCGACTTGCGCTCGGCGCCCATCATCACTTTGTCCTTGGCGTCCTCGAACTCGATCTGGGTGACCATGCGCTTGTTGCGACGGGCCGCCATCAAGGCCGCCTCGTTGACGAGGTTCATCAGGTCGGCGCCGGAAAAGCCGGGCGTTCCGCGTGCGACCGTCTTGAGATTCACGTCAGGGGCGAGCGGGACCTTGCGCACATGCACCTTGAGAATCTGCTCGCGCCCGACGACGTCGGGGTTCGGCACGATCACCTGGCGGTCGAAGCGGCCCGGGCGCAGCAGCGCCGGGTCGAGCACGTCGGGCCGGTTGGTGGCGGCGATCAGGATGATGCCTTCGTTCGCCTCGAAGCCGTCCATCTCGACGAGGAGCTGGTTCAGCGTCTGCTCGCGTTCGTCATTGCCGCCGCCGAGGCCGGCACCGCGATGGCGGCCGACCGCGTCGATCTCGTCGATAAAGATGATGCAGGGCGCGTTCTTCTTGGCCTGCTCGAACATGTCGCGCACCCGCGAGGCGCCGACGCCGACGAACATCTCGACGAAGTCCGAGCCGGAAATGGTGAAGAACGGAACATTCGCCTCACCCGCGATTGCGCGCGCGAGCAGCGTCTTGCCGGTGCCGGGCGGGCCGACCAGGAGCACGCCGCGCGGGATGCGTCCGCCCAGCCGCTGAAACTTGCCGGGATCGCGCAGGAACTCGACGATCTCCTGCAAATCCTGCTTGGCCTCATCGACGCCCGCCACGTCCTCGAAGGTGACGCGGCCATGGGCCTCGGTCAGCAGCTTGGCGCGTGACTTGCCGAAGCCGAGCGCCTTGCCGCCCGCCCCCTGCATCTGGCGCGACAGGAAAATCCACACCCCGATCAGGGCGATGAAGGGCAGCCACGAGATCAGGAGCGAGACGAACCACGGCACATTGTCCTGCTGCGGCCGCGCGGTGATCGACACGCCCTTGTCGTAGAGCTTCTGCACCAGGCCGGGATCGTTCGGCGCATAGGTGTTGAATTTGCGGCCGTCGGTGAAGGTGCCGTGAATCTCCGGCCCCTGGATCACGACGTCGCGCACGCGGCCTTGGTCGACGTCGTTCAGCAGCTGCGAGAAGGAGATGTCGTCCGAGACCGTGCGTTGGCCCGGATTCTGGAACAGCGTGAACAGCGCCAGCAACAACAGAACAATGATCACCCAGAGCGCGAAGTTGCGCAAATTGGCGTTCATCTCGCTATCCTCTTCGCCCCAGGGCAGTGTTCAATGTGAGGAACTCCGACCCCCCTGCCGCCGTTCGTTCGTTGGTTATTCACAATGTAGGGCGCATATCCCCGCCTGCCAAGGATAACAAGCAAATTGGGGCTATTTTCCCGGCGCTTGGTGAACTCGTGCGGTGCCACCCGCGACCCACGACCGGGGTGCGGATTGTCCTTTTCGGGGCCGTTTTGCGCTTCGGCGCGGTGGTGCGGGCGCAACGCTGAGCCGTGCGCCGGCTAGCGTGATCACGGCACCGGCGAGCGTGCGACGAAAGCGCCCAGCAAGGCGCGCATGATGATGAGCCATCAAGGCTTGCTCGCATGCTTCGAGCTTTCCGAGCTCGACCGGCCCTTCGTGACCGGTCCTCTCGATCAGCCGGCCGAGCAGACGGAGACGAGTTTCGGCAGGTGCTCTTGCCCATTCGGCTGCATCCAGCTTAACCGGATCGGGCGCGTCGCGCCCGGCTGTCGCAGCCGCCGACGGAACCAGCACCGCCGCTAGGGAGTCGACCGCGGCTTCGATCGCGTCGGAAGCTCGCCGCGCGCGCTTTGCCAGCAGCGCAAGACGAGCGGGCGACAGGCCTTCGGCGGCGAGGGCCGGCATCGCTTCACGCAGGCGCGGGCGGGCAAAACACGGATCGCGATTGGTGGGATCCTCGGCGAAGGAAATGCCGGCCGCCTCGAGCGTTGCGATCAGCCGCGCCTTCGGAACATCGAGGAAGGGGCGCGCGAGCAGCAGCTTGTCTTCGCACAAAGCGGGAAGCGGCGAGATCGGCGCCATGGCGGCGAGCCCCGAAAGACCGCTGCCGCGCGCAAGGCGAAACAGCACCGTCTCGGCTTGATCATCCAATGTATGAGCGGTCAGGATGTGACGCGCCCGCACCTGCCGGGCGGCCGCGGCGAGCAACCGGTAGCGCGCCGCGCGCGCAGCCTCCTGAAGCCCGGTCGCAGGCTTCGGCCCGGTCCAACGTGATGTGCGGTGGGCAATGCCAAGCGTGGCGGCAAGCCGCGCGACCGCGCGCGCTTCGCTTCGCGCTTGCGGGCGCAGCCCGTGATCGACCGTCACGGCAAGAAGGGAAGGCCCCGTCGCCAGCGCCGCACGCCACCGGGCGGCAAGGACGAGCAAGGCGGTTGAATCCGGCCCGCCCGACACCGCGAGCACCAGCGCCTTGCATGGCGCAAGCCCGACAAACAGCACGGCCGCTTCGGCGTCGGTAACCGGGCCTTGCTCGTCAGCAGCCGACACGCTTTTTCTCCCGCGCGACCGTCTTCTTCACGGTGGGGGAGATGCGCGTATATTTGCGGCTGATCTCGGCGAAGGCACCGCACGCGAGGTCCTTTTCCTTGAGCGCGGCGAGCGACTGGCCAAGCCGCATCAGCGCCTCCGGGGCGCGCGGGCTCTTGTCGTATTTCCTCGTCATTTCGAGGAAGCTGTTGGCGGCGTCGCGATAGTTCCTGCGCCGGTAAAAGCTCTCCCCTAGGCCATACTGGGCGTCGTCGGCGAACCGGTCCTCAGGGTATTTGGTGAGGAATATGCGAAAGGTCTGCTCGGCGAGCGCGAAATCCTTACGAATTAGATAGCCATAGGCAAGGTCGTAGAGGTCGCGCGGCGATTGCGAGGGCGGCAGCGTCGCCATCTGCGTCTGTACGCCGGTCGCGCTCGGATTGCGCGGCGGCGGGGGCGGCAGGCCGCCTTGGCCGCCATAGCTCGGATCGCCTGCAGCAGCCGTCGCCCGGCCGGAAAGGTCGAGCGGCGCGCCGGGGCGACGGGGCGGCATGCCAGCCTCGTGGCCGCGACGATCGGATGCGTAGGTCGAGCCGAGCGCGCGCGGGATGCCGGGTGCGTTCGGGTTCTGCGATGGGTCGAACGCGTCCGATCGACGGCCGGGCAAGCCCGCGGCCGGCGGCGGATAGACCGGCGACTGCGCCTGTATCGGCGGTTGGCGCGCGCCGAATTGCTGCGGCGGTGGGCGCGACGAAGACCCGGCAGGCGCGCCGCCGCCTTGCAGCCTGCGCAGCTCCGCTTCGAGGCGCTGATTGCGATACTGGAGCTGCTCGACCATGCCGGTGAGCTGCCGCACCTGGTTCTCGAGCTGGCCGAGGCGAACGATGATCTCGCTCGCAGAAACCTGCGCGCGCGCCGGCGCGACGCCCAGCGCGCACACCAACGCGGCCGCGACCGCGGCGCTTTGGCCAAAATTGATCGTCATCATCGGCATTCGCACCATCGGGATCGTGCAAGATCGCTTGCTGCGGGCGGCAATCGCCTCGTCATCGGGGCCACTTCCGTCCCCCGCGGTTCCCGGAGATATCTCGTTCGCGTCGTAGATAGCACTCTATCCGCTGCGGCGCCACCGCGGCTTACGAACTGGCGTTGAGAACGGTGACCGCGCGCCGGTTCTGCGACCAGCAGGAGATGTCGTTGCAAACCGCGACCGGGCGCTCCTTGCCGTAGGAGATGGTGCGGATGCGCGAAGGATCGATGCCGCGCGCGGCCAGATAGTCGCGGGTGACCTGCGAGCGCTTGGCGCCGAGTGCGATATTGTATTCGCGCGTCCCGCGCTCGTCGGCATGGCCTTCGATGGTGAATGCGTAGCGATTATGTTGCCGCAGCCACTGGACCTGTTTGTCGAGCGTTGCGCGCGCCTGTGGTGTCAACTCGGTCGAATCGGATTCGAAGAAGATGCGGTCGCCGACATTGACGACGAAGTCCTGCTGGCTCCCCGGTACCGCGGCGCCGCCAAACCCGGCCTGATCGTTGGCCGACCGATTGGCGCATGCGGAGATCATCACCGCGGCGGCAAGCACAACCGCGATCCTCGCACCCCCGATGAGACCCGTGAAATTCGGCATCCCCGTTGGCTCCTTCTCAATTGCTCGACGCCGGATGTGCCCCCGGCTTTGCGCACGAGAACGCGATTGCTTCGGGCCGATCCAATCGCGCTCTCTATCTTTTTGTTTGGTCGCATGATCTTGTCCGAGACGTCTGCCGACTTCTCGGGACCATGCTCTAGTGTTTCCTTCTCTGACGGTCCGACCCCGGACCGTCAGAGAAGGAAACACTAGCTAATCCGATGCTTTGTGATGCGGCACCAACACAATGAGACGAGCCCAAGCGTTGGTGCCGCATCACAAGCGCGCCGGCCGATGATGCCTCCCATGCGTTAAGTCAAGGTTCAGTCAACCTTGACGAACCCTCGCCGCATCGCCGCAAATCCTAAAATAGGCAGAAAGCCCTTGGAATAGTTAATCAAGTGTAAACGCGGCGGGAGCGGGGCGCAGTTCCGCTCCATGTCCTTGACACGCTTGGCGTGGCTTTTCGGTCACGGCCTGCCGACGTGATCAGAGCTCTTGGTGCGCAAAATCGCATGCGTCGACCGAACAAAAAGGAAGATTCGCTTGACCAAGAGCGGCACTTGCCAGAAGTGCCGGGCTCCTTCAAGGCACGCAAGAAGCGAATTCCGTTTCAATCGGCGTCAAAATCGCGCAATATCGGGGTCGAGTGGCCGTGTCTGCTGCGACGAGCGGGCTCTGCAAACTGGATTGGAAGTCCACGGGCAGGCTGCGCCGGCATTCGATCGCGCCGGAAGGAGAATCGGCCAAGCTGCGAACACGTCAGCGAGCCAAGGGACCGGGTTGCCGGCGCGGTCGTCGCGCCAATCTATTTCAGCTTATTTTTCAATAACAAAAAGGCGGACACCCGGACGCATCCGCGGACAAAATCCCAAGAACGCCGGATTTCTCGAGGGGAGAGTCGGCCTGGCGCCGGACGCAAAGAGGAGAAGAATGTTGAAAAACGATATGTCGGGCCTGCGATGGCGCTGCGTCAGCATTGCGATCGGAACGGGCATGTCCTTTTGAAGCGGCCGACGATGCCGGAAAGCCGACAAACAAGCCGATGATGAGCTTCAGGGACGACATGATTCCGGTTTTCAAGGAGCGCTGCGACGACTGCCATCAGCCCGACGGCGCGGGTCTTGTGGGAGCGGGCTCGACGTGCAGACCTATGTCGGGCTGACGAAGGGCATGAGAGCGCGGTTCATCTAGATTGAATCAATCGCGCTTTTTCTCCCTTTGTTTTGCCGCATGATCTTGTTCGAAAAGTCTACCAGCTTTTCGGGATCATGCTCTAAGATCCGTACCGATGGTGATTGTCGTGATGCCGAGGTCGACGGTCTGACGGCAATGCTGGACTGGCGGGTCGCGGCGAAGACTAGTGATGCGGCATCAACGCTTGGGCTCGTCTCATTGTGTTGGTGCCGCATCACAAAGCGCCAGATTAGCTAATGTTCCTTACCTGACGGTCCGGGGTCGGACCGTCAGGTAAGGAACACGAGCATGCCGCATGTGGCGAAGAGGCTCTCGAACTGCAAGCGCTTTGCATTCGACGTTGGATCGAAGAAGGCGCGCTCGACAACTGAAACACCATCTCGAAAAGCGGCGAACTTTTCGGATAAGGTTATGTGGTCGAATAATAAAGTTAGCGTGATCGCTGCGGCCTGAGCCGGTCACGCATAGTGTTCTGCTGTTATGGATGACCTCTCGAAAGGTCTTTAGCTTTTCCAAGAACTGGAGCCACGGGCACGGAGCGAAACATGTCGGACACGCGGCCGCGACCGCAACAGCGGGAGAAAGTTGAGCCCGAAGATGGTCGCGGCACCGACGACTTCGCCGCCGAGATCGGACGCATGGTCCGGCTCGGCCGGGCCAAACGTGGAATCAGCCGCCGCAAGCTTGCGGCGGATTCCGGGATTTCCGAGCGCTATCTGGCACAGATCGAGAGCGGGCAAGGCAACCCGTCCGTCAATGTTTTGAAATCGGTCGCCGATGCGATCGCGATGCCGGTATTTGAATTGTTGCCGCGCGGCGGCTCGGGACATTTTGCGCTTGATCGGGTGCTCGACCTGCTCGCGCGCTTGCCGCCGGGGGAACTGCCGGCCGTCGCCGCAACAATGGAGGAGAAACTGGGTTCCGCAGCCGACCGCGCCCGGCGGATCGCGCTCGTCGGCTTGCGCGGCGCCGGCAAGTCGACGCTCGGACGCAAGCTCGCGACGCATCTCGGCGTCCCGTTCCTCGAGTTGAACCAGGTGATCGAGCAGAACTACGGTGCGAGCGTTGCGATGCTGATCGAGTTGTCGGGCCTCGCGACCTTCCGCAAATACGAGCATGAATGCCTGCAGCGCGTCATCGACCAGCACGAGGCCGCAGTGATTGCGACCGCCGGCGGCGTCGTCGCCAATCCGGAGACGTTCACGCTGCTGCTCCACCGGACCCATGCGATCTGGATCAAGGCCCGGCCGGAGGAACATATGGCGCGGGTGATCGCACAAGGCGACTTCCGGCCCATGGCGCAAAATCGGGAGGCGATGGCTGATCTCGTCGCCATTCTTGAGGCGCGCAGCGCCGACTACGCCCGCGCTGAGGCCAGGCTCGATACGTCAGGCGCGTCGGTCGAGAAGAGCTTTGCTGAGCTGATCCGGATCGTCGCCCCTTACACGGGACTTGGCTCGGATCGGTAAATTGGTGAGGCGCGGGCCGCCAAATCCAAGGTCCTCGACAACAGAATCCCGAAAAGTTGGCAGACTTCTCGGACATGATCATGCGACCAGACAAACAGAAAAAGAGCGCGATGGTTCAAGGAGACGCCATCGCGCGCTTGTTCAGTAACGAATTGTGCCGTCGCTTGAGGCTCTTTTATCACCTCTCCTCGCAAGCGGGGAGAGGTGGCCGCATCGCGAACCGCCCACGATCACAACTGCGTTAGGCGGCGATTGGAAGCCTTGCAAGCAATGAATTATACTGCATATAAATCGCAGTCGACTCCCGCACTTCACGGTGCGGATTAAGGGAAATTGAACTGCACTATAGTTCATCGCCCCCGGCGGTCTGCAATATAATTCACATCTTTCCGTGTTGGCGCTTCGTCTCAACGAGGCGCGGCGGAACGGCAAGGCCGCTGAGGCGATCGAACCGCATCTCGTTTTCCGACCCTGACGGTCCAATCTCGGACCGTCAGGTAAGGAACGCGAGCTAGTCCGATGCCTGGTGATGCGGCACCAACACGATGAGGCAAGCTCAAGCGTCGATGCCGCGTCACTAGGCGAATGGTGAATCGGAATTGTGGTGGTCAGTCACGGGACGCCACGTCTTGATCCCGCGCCTGACGCGACCCGCACAAGGAGAACGCGATGGCGCAAGCCGAAGGCAAGCTCGCGAACGGCGCGATGCGGGTCGACTTCGCGACCGAGCCCGCGCGCTACCGCCACTGGAGTCTCGCGGTCGATGGCGAGATCGCAACCCTCCAGATGGATGTCGACGAGAAAGGCGGACTGTTCGAAGGCTATGAGCTCAAGCTCAATTCGTACGATCTCGGCGTCGATATCGAACTCGCCGATGCGCTCGAACGCATCCGCTTCGAGCATCCGCAGGTGCGGGTCGTGCTGTTGCGCTCGGGCAAGCCGAGAGTCTTCTGCGCGGGCGCGAATATCCGCATGCTGGCCGGCGCCAGCCATGCGCACAAAGTCAATTTCTGCAAGTTCACCAACGAGACGCGGAGCGCCATCGAGGATGCAAGCGAAGGCTCGGGGATCCGCACGATCTGCGTGGTCACGGGCTCTTGTGCCGGCGGTGGCTATGAGCTCGCGCTCGCGGCCGACCACATCATCCTGGTCGATGATGGCTCGTCCTCCGTCTCGCTTCCCGAGCTTCCTCTGCTTGCCGTACTGCCGGGGACCGGGGGCCTCACCCGCGTGACCGACAAACGCAAGGTCAGGCGCGATCATGCCGACGTCTTCTGCTCCACCGAGGAAGGCGTGAAGGGCCGGCGCGCCAAGGATTGGCGGCTGGTCGACGAGGTGGCGCCCCATACCAAGCTCGAAGCGATGGTTGCCGAGCGCGCCGTAGCTTTCGCGGCGACGTCCGATCGACCGAGGGAGGCGGCCGGCATTGCGCTTGCGCCACTCGACCGCCGCGCCGGGGCCGATTCCCGTGCCTACACCTTCGTGTCCGTCGATTATTCGCGGGCCGATCGGACCGCGACCTTCACGCTGCGCGCGCCCGAGGCAGCGCCGCCCGACACGCTCGAGGCGATGGTTGCGCTCGGCTCCGCCTTCTGGCCGCTCCAGCTTGCGCGCGAACTCGATGATGCCATCCTCGATCTGCGCCTCAACGAGCTCGACATCGCTGCCATCATCTTCAAGTCGGAAGGCGACGGTGAAGCCGTGCTCGCCTATGACGCCTTCCTCGATGCGCACAAGGATCACTGGCTTGCGCGCGAGATCCGGCTCAAATGGAAGCGGGTGCTCAAGCGGATCGATCTCACCTCGCGCTCGCTGGTCGCGCTTGTCGAGCCGGGCTCGTGTTTTGCCGGAACGCTCGCCGAAATCGTGTTCGCTGCCGACCGCTCCTACATGCTGATCGGTCGCCTCGAGGGCGACAACCGGCCGCCCCCGGTGCTGGCGCTCTCGGCCGCCAATTTCGGCGCCTATCCGATGGCGAACGGCCTTACCCGGCTCGAAAGCCGGTTCCTCGGCGAGCCGGATTCGGTCGGCAAGGTGCGACAGCGGATCGGCGAGAGCCTCGCTGCGGACGCCGCGGCGGAACTCGGGCTCGTGACCTTCGCGCTCGACGATATCGACTGGGAGGACGAGATCCGGCTGTTCCTTGAGGAGCGCGCGAGCTTCTCCGCGGACGCGCTGACCGGTCTTGAAGCGAATTTGCGCTTTGCCGGACCGGAGACGATGGAATCGAAGATCTTCGCCCGGCTGACCGCCTGGCAGAACTGGATCTTCCAGCGGCCGAACGCGATCGGCGAGGAAGGGGCGCTGCGCCTTTACGGCACCGGCCGTAAGCCGGTCTTCGATACCCGGAGAGTATGATGATGAGTCCAGCCAGCGGCCGTCCAAAGGCGGAGAGTTTCTTCCTCTACCTCTTGGGAGGGGGACGGGCTCCGGCTCAAACTCGGCGCGCGCAGGCGCGACGGCACTCCGAAGCGAACGCCGTTCGCCATTGGCCAGCGCTTGCGCGCGTGCAAGTCGGCGATGCCAACGCGAACGAGGCGACGCCGCAACCCGGCGAAGCGCCGCCCGCAAAGGCACGCAAGACGCAATAAGCGACCCAACAACCAGCGCAACAAGCAACAAGCAAAAAGCAAGAAGCAACAAGCAAACGAGAAACGAGAAACGAGAAACGAGAAACGAGAAACGGAGCCGGCGATGGACATCGTGAATGTCGACTACTCGACCAAGATCCCCAACAATGTCGGGCTGACCGAAGATCGGCGGATCTTGCGCGCGCTTGAAAGTTGGCATCCCGGCTATCTCGACTGGTGGATGGATATGGGGCCTGAGGGTTTCCAGGAAAGCCTCGTCTATCTGCGCACGGCCGTGTCGGTCGATCCCAAGGGCTGGGCCAAGTTCGACTATGTGCGCATGCCCGAATATCGCTGGGGCATTCTGCTCGCGCCGCAGGAAGAGGGCCGCAAGGTCAATTTCGGACAGCATCTCGGCGAACCGGCCTGGCAGGACGTGCCGGGCGAGTACCGCGCCATGCTGCGCCGCCTGATCGTGATCCAGGGCGACACCGAGCCGGCATCGGTCGAGCAGCAGCGCCATCTCGGCACAACGGCGCCGTCGCTCTACGACATGCGCAACCTGTTCCAGGTCAATGTCGAGGAAGGCCGGCACCTGTGGGCGATGGTCTATCTCCTGCACAAATATTTCGGCCGCGATGGTCGCGACGAGGCGGACGACCTGCTGCGCCGGCGTTCCGGCAGCGAGGATGCACCCCGCATGCTCGGCGCGTTCAATGAGGCAACGCCGGACTGGCTCTCCTTCTTCATGTTCACCTTCTTCACCGATCGCGACGGCAAGATGCAGCTCGAGAGCCTCGCGCAATCAGGTTTCGATCCGCTCTCGCGCACCTGCCGCTTCATGCTGACCGAGGAGGCCCATCACATGTTCGTCGGCGAGACCGGCGTCGGGCGCACGGTGCAGCGCACTTGCGAGGCGATGAAGGCGGCAGGCATTGCCGATCCTTTCGACACCGAGAAGGTGCGCGCCCTCGGGGTGATCGACCTTCCGACCATCCAGAAGAAGCTCAATCTGCACTACACGCTCTCGCTCGACCTGTTCGGCTCGGAAGTGTCGACCAACGCCGCGAATGCCTACAATGCCGGCCTGAAGGGCCGGTTCATGGAGACCAAGATCGAAGACGATCACCGGCTCGAAGCTTCGAATTATCCGGTGCTGAAAATGGTCGATGGCGCGGTCAAGCTGATCGACGAGCCGGCGCTCACCGCGCTCAATATGCGCCTGCGCGACGATTACACCGCCGACTGCGCCAAGGGCGTCGAGCGCTGGAACAAGATCATCGAGAAGACCGGCGTTCCCTTCCGTCTGGCATTGCCGCATGTCGCCTTCCATCGCCAGATCGGCGAGTTCCGCAATGTCAAAGCGAGGCCGACGGGCGAGGTGATCGATGGTGCGACCTGGGAGCGCGAGAAGGACAACTGGCTGCCCTCGAAGTCGGATGGCGACTTCATCGTCGAGCTGATGAAGCCGGTGGTCGAGCCGGGCGAGTTCGCAAGCTGGATCGCATCGCCCAAGGTGGGCATCGATAACAAGCCCGGCGACTTCGAATATGTGAAGATCGCCGCCTGACGTTGTTCCTCACCGTCTAGGAGCCGGACAGAGCGAGAGCTATTCTTATGGACGCGACCACCTTCCCGACTCAGGCCGAGCTGCGCAAGCAGCACGTGATCGACCCGGAAATCTGCATCCGCTGCAATACCTGCGAGGAGACCTGTCCGGTCGATGCGGTGACGCATGACGACAACAACTATGTCGTCGATGCTTCGAAGTGCAATTTCTGCCTCGACTGCATCCAGCCCTGCCCGACCGGCGCCATCGACAATTGGCGCATCATCATCCAGGCGGCCTATTCGCTCGACGACCAGTTTTCCTGGACGGAATTGCCGGAGCAGCAGGACGTCTCGGTCGTGCCCACGGACGGCTCGATCGAGGCGCTCGACCAGGAGGTCGATGCGCTGCTGGCGGAAGCCCATGCCGGCGTCGGCGGCAAGAGCATGGCGCCTAACTCAGCCGCCAAGCCCAGCGTCAATCTCTTTAATCGCGCCAAGCCCGCGATCGCGACCGTCAAGGGCAACTACCGGCTCACCGCGGCGGACGCCGAAAGCGACGTGCGCCACATCATCCTCGATTTCGGCGACACGCCGTTCCCGGTGCTCGAAGGCCAGAGCATCGGCATCATACCGCCCGGCCTCGACGATGACGGCAACCCGCATCATGTCCGGCTCTATTCGATTGCGAGCGCACGCGACGGCGAAAAGCCGAACACCAACAATCTCGCGCTGACCATCAAGCGCGGGCCGGGCGTGTGCTCGAACTATGTGTGCGACCTCAAGAAGGGCGATACGGTAGAGGTGACCGGCCCGTTCGGCGCCACCTTCCTGATGCCGAACGATCCCTCGGCAAACATCATCATGATCTGCACCGGCACCGGCTCGGCGCCGTTCCGCGGGTTCACCGAACGGCGGCGGCGCACCGTGCCGGATGCACCTGGTCGCATGATGCTGTTCTTCGGTGCGCGCCGGCCGGAGGAACTACCCTATTTCGGTCCGCTGCAGAAAGTGCCGGACCGGCTGCTTGTCAAATACTTCGCCTATTCGCGCGTGCCAGGCGAGACAAAGACCTATGTCCAGAACCGCATGCGCGAGAAGGCCACCGAAGTTGCCGAGCTGCTGCGCTCCGACAACACGTATATCTATGTGTGCGGGCTGAAGACGATGGAAATCGGCGTCGATGAGTCGTTCGCGGCGATTTGCGCGGAGGCTGGACTGGACTGGCCGACAATGCGCGCCGAAATGCGCACGAACGGCCGCTATCACGTCGAAACCTATTGATACCGTTTCCGGCGGATTAGTTTGGTGGCGAACGATACCGGAGCTTGAGGACCTTACTCCCTCCCCGCTTGCGGGGGAGGGTTAGGGGCTACTTCACGCGGTCCAGCGAGCGGAAGGGCACGCGGTGGGCATGTTTCGCATTCCCACCCTACGGTTCCTCCCTCCCCCGCTTGCGGGGGAGGGTTGGGGAGGGGGCTAATTCAACCGCGACAGAGGCCGTCCTGTGGACCCCCTCCCGGCGAGCACGCAGCCAAGCCTGCGCAGGCTGCGCAAGCTTGCCTGCGCCGCTCGCCGACCTCCCCCTTTC
>JANQIP010000022.1 GCA_028282095.1 Xanthobacteraceae bacterium
TCCGACCCCGGACCGTCAGCTAAGGAACACTAGCTAATCCGATGCTTTGTGATGCGGCACCAACACAATGAGACGAGCCCAAGCGTTGGTGCCGCATCAATAGCGCATGATCCCGAAAAGTTGCAGACTATTCGGACAAGATCATGCGGCAAAACAAAGAGAAATGGAGTGCGATCGATCCAACCTGAATGGATCGCACTCTGGTCCGATGACTTGTGATGCGGCACCAACACGATGAGACGAGCTCAAGCGTCGGTGCCCGCATCACGAGTTAGAGAATCCACACCAAGTCCCGGGTAAGACTATGCGGCGCGCCGTTCCTCCGCCGTAAATCTCGTTTTCTTGGGAGCAGCATCGCCGATTCGGGGCGGGAACTTTGCCCTCGCCGTCCTGCTCGGGTAGAAAAGGCTGCCCCCCGAGAATTGGAGCGGTGCGACGACCAAGGGAAACGGACAATGGCCCCTTCCGCTGTGCGCGTCGCCACCATCCTTGTGCTCTGGCTTGGGCTTTGCGCTCAGATCGGATCCGCGCGGGCCGCGGGCGAGGCCTTGCTGCTGATCGAGGCTGACACTGGAAAAGTGCTCAAGGCCGAGAACGCGACCTATCCTTGGTATCCCGCCTCCGTCACCAAGATTATGACCGCCTATCTGACACTCAAGGCGGTCAGGGAGGGGCGACTCGCCCTCAACACGCTACTAAGGGTGTCCCACAATGCGGCGGCGCAGGCGCCGACCAAAATGGGCTTTCGGCCGGGAACACGCATTACCGTCGACAATGCCCTCAAGATGCTGATGGTCAAGTCGGCCAATGACGTAGCGGTTGTGCTTGCGGAAGGCGTTTCTGGGTCGGTCGCGCGATTTGCCGACGAGATGAACCGGGTCTCCGCACGCCTCGGCATGCATCAGTCGCACTGGGTCAATCCGAACGGGCTGCCGGCTGAGAGCCAGGTGACTTCGGCGCGCGACATGGCGATCCTTGCCCGGGTGATCCTCGCCGAGTTCCCCGAATATGACGGATATTGGAACATCCATGCGATTCGGTTGGGCAAGCGCGTGATGCGCAACACCAACTCGCTGATCTACCGCTATCCGGGGGCTGATGGGATGAAGACCGGGTTCATCTGCGCCTCGGGTTTCAATGTCGTTGCGACGGCAACGCGCGGTAACCGTCGGCTCATCGCCGTTTTGCTGGGTGCGCAGTCCCCCGCCGTGCGGTCGGCCAAGGTTGCGCATATGTTCGAGAGTGCCTTCAGGAATACCGGCTTATCCTGGCTCATGCCGTCCTTCGGAACGGTGGAGCAGCTTCGGCCGATCAATGCCGCTCCGCCCAATCTCCGGCCCTATGTCTGCGGCAAGCGTCGCCCTCGCCCGGCAAAGCCGGTGAACGCCCAGGCAAGGCTCGGCGAGCCGGGAAGCTTGTCTTCGCTCCTGTCGGGCATGAACCCTCCGCCCTCGAACCTGATCGGCACCGCGACGATCAATCCCCCGATCCGGGTCTATGTCGGTCGTCCGCGCCCGAAGGCCAAGGTCGCCGCGCGAACAGGTAGGAACCGCGCTTCCGCCCGTCGCGGCAGAGCAGCGGTCGGATTGCCCCTGCCACGGCCGCGACCGGCCGAAATCGGGCCCAGTCGTCGGGCGGCAACCGGAAGGTTGCGGGCGCGATGACGGTCAGCGGCGGCGCCCCGTCTCAGTCTCCGGGTCCGATCGCGCCTATCCCTCTTACCGTGCTCACCGGGTTTCTCGGCGCGGGAAAAACGACGCTGCTCAATGGGCTGCTGCGCGATCCGGCGCTTGGCGATACCGCCGTCCTCATCAACGAGTTCGGCGAGATCGGCCTCGATCATCTCCTGGTCGAAGACGTGCGCGGCGACGGTCTGGTGATGCTGACCACCGGTTGCCTGTGCTGCACCATGCGCGGCGATCTCGTCACCGCCCTCGAAAAGCTGCTGCGCGAGCTCGACAACCGCCGCGCTTCCTTTCGCCGCGTGGTGGTGGAAACGACGGGACTCGCCGACCCGGCCCCGGTGCTGCACACGGCCATGGCGCATCCCTATCTGGTGCTGCGTTTTCGGCTCGACGGCATCGTCACCGTCATCGATGCGGTCAATGCTGAGGCGACGCTCGACGCGTATCCCGAATCGGTGAAACAGGCCGCCGTGGCCGACCGGCTGGTGCTGACCAAGACCGACCTTATCCAAACCGTCGAGCAACGGGTCGGGCTCGATGGCCTCCTCGCGCGCCTTTCCGCCATCAATCCGGCGGCACCGCGTATCGACGCCGCGGCAGGCGAAGCAACGCCCGCCCGCCTGTTCGATTGCGGCCTGTACAATCCGGCGAGCAAAACTCCCGACGTCAATCGCTGGCTTGCCGAGGAAGCCTACGCGGCGGCACAGCCGCACCACGATCACCACGGTCACGGGCATGACGTAAACCGCCACGATGACGACATTCGCGCTTACACGCTCGCGACAGAGGCGGCGCTGCCTGCCTCCACGTTCGCGGCGTTCCTGGAGCTGCTGCAATCAGCGCATGGGCCCAACCTGCTGCGGTTCAAGGGCATCGTGAAGATCGCCGAGGAACTGGACCGCCCGCTGGTGGTGCACGGGGTTCAGCATCTCTTGCATCCCGAGGTGCGGCTTGCGCGCTGGCCCGATGACGACCGGCGCACGCGCCTCGTCTTCATCGTTCGTGCTGTCGCGGCGTCGAAGATCCGCGAGCTGTTCGCGGCCATTCAGTCCGCCGTCGCTCCCGACCGGCCGGATCGCAGCGCGATTGTCGACAACCCGCTGGTGGCGTTTGGTGGTCCCGATCGTTGATTGACGGATGACCTTCGGTCCCGCTAGCGGGACTGCAAGAAATGCTGGCCGGCTCAAGGGGACCGAGCTTCAAACTATTCGCCAGATCATGCGCCAAAACAAAGAAAAACAGCGTGCGAACGATTGGATCTTTAGCGATCGCGCTTCTCGTTCGTTCGTCCCCGCGAAAGCGGGGAACCAGATGCACCGCCAAGGGGGATTCCCGCTTTCGCGGGAATGAACGGAAGGTGGGGCATGATCCCGAAAAGTTGGCAGACTTCTCGGACAAGATCATGCGACAAGACAAAGAGAAACGGAGCGCGATCGTATCAATCTAAACGGATCGCGCTCTGGTGAGGAAGGATGCACGTGGCGCAATGCGATGGCGCGACCGAATAAATGCCGATCTCGTCTGTCTGCGCGTCTATTATCGCGCGCTCGCACAGATGCGATCGAACACGCGGAATCCTGCGCAGGTGTTTCCGGCGTTGATCGACGGCCTTGCCGAGCACCATGGCGATCGGCTGGCGCTGGTGTCCGAGCATGAAAGCCTTACCTACAATGGGCTTGCCGAGCGCGTGAATCGCTATGCGCGCTGGGCGCTGGCGCAGGACCTCGGCAAGGGCGAAACGGTTTGCCTGTTGATGCCGAACCGGCCGGAATATCTGGCGATCTGGCTCGGCATCACCCGCGTGGGAGGCGTCGCGGCGCTGATCAACACCCATCTTGTGGGCGAGAGCCTTGCCGCCTGCATCGACAGCGTGGCGCCCAAGCACATCATCGTTGCGGCCGAGCTATCGCTGCAGCTCGCGGGTGCCCAGCCGTTAATGAAGAGCAATCCGCAGCTATGGATCAAAGGCCAGGCTGCTGCGGGGCTTGCCCGCATCGACGACGATATCGAGAAGCTCGCCGGCACCCGGCTCGGCCTCTATGAGCATCGCGACGTCACCCTCGACGATCACGCGCTCTATATCTTCACCTCTGGCGTGACCGGCCTGCCGAAGCCCGCCATCGTCGACCATCGTCGGTTGATGCTCGCCATCTACGGCTTTGCCGGCATTCTCGACCCTGAGCGGAACGATCGCATGTATGGCTGCCTGCCGATGTATCACATGCTCGGCGGCATCGCGGCGATCGGCCCGATGCTGGTGCGCGGCGGCAGCGTTGCGATCCGCGAAAAGTTCTCCGCCTCGGATTTCTGGCGCGACGTGATCCGCACCGACTGCACGATGCTGCAATATGTGGGCGAAATACCCTGGGCCCTCCTGCGCACGCCGGAGCACCCGCATGAGACCCGCCATCGGCTAAGGCTGTGTCTGGGCGCCGGGCTGCGATCCGACATGTGGGAGGCATTCAAGACACGGTTTCAAATCCCGCATATCCTCGAATTCTATGCCTCGACCGAGGGCAATGTGATGCTGTTCAATTTCGAGGAAAAGGAGGGATCGGTCGGTCGCCTGCCTTGGCTTGCGCGCCAGCTCTTTCCGACCGCCCTCATCCGCATCGACGTGGAGAAGGAAGCACCGGTGCGCGACAGCCGCGGCTATTGCATGCGTTGCAGTGCGGGCGAGGCTGGCGAAGCCATCGGCCGGATCGGCAGGGACTGGTTCAGGCCGATGAGCCGCTTCAGCGGCTACGCAAACGAAGCCGATACCGAGCACCGTATCCTTCGCAATGTCTTCCGGCGGGGTGACGCCTGGTTCCGCACCGGCGATCTCCTGTCCCAGGATGCGGATGGCTATTTCTATTTCGTCGACCGCATCGGCGAGACCTTTCGCTGGAAGGGGGAGAACGTCTCGACGACCGAGGTGGAGCTGGCGCTGCGCGCGTTTCCCGAAATCAAGGACGCGGTGGTCTATGGGGTACGCGTGCCGGGCTATCCCGGCCGTACCGGCATGGCCGCGCTCATCGGCCCGCCTATGGTGGACCTGTCGGCATTACATGCGCATCTGGCAAAACGGCTGCCCGCCTTTGCGCGTCCGGCTTTTGTGCGGATCCTCGGCGCGGCCGCGAAAGCCGCGCCGCTGAAGACGAGGAAGGCGGAACTCGCGGCGGAAGGCTTCGACCCCGGGACATGCAAGGACCCGGTCTATGTCAGCGATGCACAGCGCAAGGCTTTCGTGCCGCTGGACGCGCAGCTTCATGCCCTGATCATGGCGGGGGAGGCATCGTTATGAACGAATTGAACGAGGGGTCCGGCCCCGACATCGCCACTGCGGCCGATGTGCTCGCCTTCTGGCGTGCGCTCGGCCCCGCCAATTGGTTCAAACCGCACGAGACCGTAGATGCGGATATCCGCCGCCGGTTTCTGGCCACCTATGAGGCGGCGGCCGCCGGCCGGCTCACGAACTGGGAGGCGGCGGCGGAATCGGCGCTCGCTCTTGTCATCGTGCTCGATCAGTTCCCACGCAACATGTTCCGCGGAACACCGCGCGCCTTCGCCGCCGATCCGCTCGCCCGCGCCATTGCCGAGCGGGCGATCGCGCAGGGGTTCGACCGCGCCTTCGACGTCGCGGAACGGCGTTTCTTCTATATTACCCTCATGCATTCCGAGGATATGGCCGATCAGGAGCGCTGCGTCGCGCTCTGCCGCGCCGCAGGTGATGCGGAGGGGGTGAAACATGCCGACATCCACGCCGACATCATCCGTCGGTTCGGCAGGTTTCCCCACAGAAATGCCGTGCTCGGGCGGGCGACGACCCAGGAGGAGCAGGACTTCCTCGATGCCGGAGGCTTTTCCGGCTGACATCGCCGTTCAAGCGCGCTCGCTTCTGGTTGGATCAGTCGCGCCCTATTTGGCATAAGGACAGCGGCAATGCTGGCGGTGGGTTGTGTGCCTTCCGGCGCTAACCCACCCTTCGCGTTATTTCGTGGCAGAGCGAAAAATGCCGCGAAAATACCTCTCCCCGCTTGCGGGGAGAGGTCGACGCGCGAAGCGCGGCGGGTGAGGGGGCAGCATCGGCATTGCGGAAAAGTCGTCGTCTGTGAAGAATTGCGAACCCGTTGATTTTTCGCGCAAGACGGGCGTTTCCGAGTAATCGATTTTGCCGGGAAGTGCGGGTTTGGAAGGCGATTC
>JANQIP010000116.1 GCA_028282095.1 Xanthobacteraceae bacterium
TCCCGAAAAGTTGGCAGACTTTTCGGACAAGGTCATGCGACCAGATGAAGAAGAGCATGATCCCGAAAAGTTGGCAGACTTTTCGGACAAGGTCATGCGACCAGATGAAGAAGAGCATGATCCCGAAAAGTTGCAGACTTTTCGGACAAGATCATGCGACCAGACAAAATGATAGAGAAGGCGATCGGTTCAAGGAGAAGCCGTCGCGCGCTAGAATTGCGGGCGGCAGAGAATTCAGGACTGCTGGAAGGACCGGCTGCGCGCCTGGGTCAGTTCCAGATAGCGGGCGACATCCTGCATGCGGGTGTCCTGGCCATCCAGGTGGTTCGTCCACATGTCCCGGATCTCCGCTTGATTCTCATAGTAATTTGTGCCGCGCCACTGGTTCAACCGAACGCTTCCGTCCGCCAGACGGCTCGCCGACAACATCAAGCCGAGATCGTTCAGACGATCCAGAAACTCTTTGATCTTGAATTCCGACATCGTCGCCCTCGCTTGCCACCATGTCAGTTTGAGACATTTCTGCGGCAGGTCAATTTAGAAGCAGTAGTAATTGACAATTTCTACAGCAGGTAACGCTGGTGCGTGATTTTGTTGCAACAATAGTGCCCGTTTGGTTACTGAATTGCCGCAGGATACGCCTGCGTGGTAGCGGTTCGACGCCGTCATCCTTGAAACGGACATTGCGAGCATTGCCATGGCGCAAGCACAACCGCTCAGCCCTATCCTGAAGCTCTTGGTTGACATCGGGCCGCTGGTGCTGTTCTTCGCTGCCAATGCCCGGTTCGGGATCTTCGTCGCGACTGCGGTCTTCATGATCGCAGTCATCGGCGGGCTGGCCGTTTCCATCCTGCGGACCAAGAACTGGCCGATCATGCCGGTCGTCTCGGCATTCGTCGTGCTCGTCTTCGGCGGGCTCACGCTCGCGCTGCAGGACGAGACCTTCATCAAGCTGAAGCCGACAATCATCTACGTGCTGTTTGGAGCGGTGCTGGCGGTCGGCCTTGCGTTCGACAAGCCGCTGCTTGCGGTGGTATTCGACTCGGTCTTCGACCTCACCAATGAAGGCTGGCGCAAGCTCAGTGCACGCTGGGCTGTGTTCTTCTTCGTGCTTGCCGCGCTGAACGAGCTGGTCTGGCGGACGCAGACGACGGATGTCTGGGTAAACTTCAAGCTGTTCGGGTTCGTCCCGCTCACCTTCGCATTCGCCATCCTGCAATATCCGCTGATGACGCGTTATGCGGCGGCGCAGCCTGCGGAGGCGGTGACGGCGGAGCCGGGGCGCGAAGCGACGTCGCCGCCGCAGGATTCGCCGCCCGCGACCTGACGGCCCGACATCTCTTGCCCAGAACGGGAATGTCGTTACCGGACTTTTAAGGCGTGCCGTGCCATGCTCGCCGGCATGACCGCCAAGGGCCGCAAGCCGCGCGCTTAAGAGCGATTTATGCCTTGTTCCGGTCCTATCTTCGTCTCACAAGGCCGGCAGAATCCAAGACGGGTTTGGAGGGGATCAGCTTGCGCACACGGTATCTCGTATTTCTGGCCGCTGGTCTTGTCGGCATTTCGGCCGGGGCGTCTGCCCAGTCTTATCCGCCCGAGGCCTATGATGGGGCGCGCCCCTATGGTGGGCTGCCGGTCGAGGACGGTCTCGGCGAACCACCGGATTTTTTCGCGCCGCGCCGGCCGCCGGCTGCGCTTTCCGGGCCGTTGCCCTATGAGGCGCGGCCGCTACCGCCGCCGGACATGTATTCCGAGCCCCCTGCCGCAATACCGCCCCGCATTTCCGCTGCCCCATCGCCCCGGCCTCATCGCGAGTTCTATCCCCGGCCTCGCGGCGAGTCCTATCCCTATCGATCGGGACGGCGGCCGATCTTCGGGCGCGGCTTTGGAATTGGCCGCGATTATGGCTTGGCGCCTATTCGTCCGCCGGCCGATGTCTATGGCCCGGGCGCAAGTCCCTTCTATGCGCGGCCGCCATCGAGCCGAGCTGGGCCGGATGATTTTCCAACAGGTTCCATCGACGCCGGTCGCCGGCGGCCACCGGTCGGCAGCCGGGCCTATGCCGCCCTGCCGCCGGATTATCGTCCGGAACAAGGTACCCCGAAGCAACTGTCGCCGCACCTGCAGCGGCAATTGGTGGACTATCCGACAAAACACCCGGCCGGCACGATCATCGTCGATACGCCCAACACCTTCCTCTATCTCGTCCTCGGCAAGGGCAAGGCGATGCGCTACGGCATCGGGGTCGGGCGCGAGGGCTTCACCTGGTCCGGCATCGAGCGCATCACCAAGATGAAGGAGTGGCCGGACTGGCGTCCGCCCAAGGAGATGATCGCGCGCGAGCCCTATCTGCCGCGCTTCATGGCGGGCGGCGAGAGCAATCCGCTGGGTGCCCGTGCGCTCTATCTCGGCAAGACGATCTACCGGATCCACGGCACCAATCAGCCCTCGACCATTGGGACTTTCGTCTCCTCGGGCTGCATCCGCCTGACCAATGCCGACATCGAGGATCTCTATCGGCGGGTCAATGTCGGAACGCGCGTCGTCGTGTTGGAGGGCAAACCGGGCGAGCGGAACAAAGGTCGGGCGCCGGCGCCGAACGCCGGGCGGTTGCCGCCCTTGAGCTCCCAAGTCATCCGCTGATCCACGAGCTGGCCGGCATCGCCGGAACCGCGTGCGCTTGGCTCGCCCAAGCCGGTGGTGAAGGTTCTGCGAATCGCCGCAGCTTTCTTTTCGCCGTCCCGCGATGAGAGAGGTTGGATCGGGGAGACGCGCGCTTCTTCGGTTCCTAGTGTTTCCTTCTCTGACGGTCCGATCCCGGACCGTCAGGGAAGGAACACTAGCTAATCTTGTGACTTGTGATGCGGCACCAACACAATGAGACGAGCCCAAGCGTTGGTGCCGCATCGCCGGGGCTTTCACTTTGTCTTCAAACCGCCGCCCGCGGCGGGCCGGGCGCTCGCCGCGCCCGAGAAGGAATTCAAGAATGGCAGCGCGAGAGGGGTCATCTCAACCGTCTGGCTTCAACCAATCACCCCCTTATGTCGATGTTGATCTCTATGCGAGCGACCGGCCGCTCAAAGATGCCGTCGCGGCCAATGGGGCAGCGGACGAAGCGCTGCTGCTCGCCGCCTTCGGTCGGCGCTGGGGCTCGGCCGATATGGCCGAGCAGGCTCGGCTCGCCAACGAGAATCCGCCCAAGCTACATGCCTTCGATGCCAATGGCTTCCGCCGCGACGTGATCGAGTATCATCCGTCCTATCACCACTTCCTCAAGGAGAGCGTGGGCGCCGAATTGCAGGCCTCGACCTGGACCGAGCAGGGCGCGCGTGCCGATGCTCCGGCCGAAGTCATGCGGGCGGCGCGCCATTACATGGTGGCGCAGGTCGAGAACGGGCATCTGAGTCCAATGACGACGACACGTGCTGCGGTGGCGGCGCTCGCGCGCGAGCCCGAGATCGCCGGCGAGATGATCAAAAAGGCGGTGACGACCCACTACGATCCGAGTTTCCGCCCGTGGGCGGAGAAGTTCGGCTTGACGCTCGGGATCGCCATGACCGAGCGGCAGGCCGGCACCGATGTGCGGACAAACGTTACCCGCGCCGAGCCCGCCGACGACGGCTATTTGATCACCGGCCACAAATGGTTCCTCTCAGCGCCGATGAGCGATTCGTTTCTAGTGCTGGCGCAGACCGCGCCAGGGCCCACCTGCTTCCTGATTCCACGTTTTCGGCCGGACGGCACGATCAACGCGATCTACTTCCACCGTCTCAAGGACAAGCTCGGCAACCGGTCGAACGCGTCGGCCGAGGCCGAGTTTGATCGCGCCTTCGGCTGGCGCATTGGTGCGGAAGGCGAAGGCATCGCCGCCATCATGGACAGTGTCCAGCTCACCCGCAGCGACTGCGCGGTCGGCTCGGCCGGGTTGATGCGCGGCGCGCTGGTGCAGGCGCTGCATCATGCCCGGCACCGCAACGTCTTTGATAGCCGCCTGTCCGATCAGCCTTTGATGCGGGCGGTGCTCGCCGACCTTGCGCTCGATGTCGAGGCGGCCGTCGCTCTTGCGATGCGGCTTAGCCGCTCGCTCGATCTGTCGCCCGGCAATGAGCGCGAACGGGCGCGGGCGCGGCTGCTGACGCCGGTCGCGAAATACTGGATTTGCAAACAGGCGCCCGCCTTGATCTATGAGGCGATGGAGTGTCTCGGCGGCAACGGCTTCGTCGAGGACAGCGGCCTGCCGCGGCTTTATCGCGAAGCGCCGGTGAACGCCATCTGGGAAGGATCAGGGAACGTCCTGTGCCTCGACATGCTGCGCGTGCTCGCGCATGACCGAGATGGGGTATTCGCGGTGCTGGCCGACCTGAAAAATTCCGTCGGCGACTTACCGGGGACTGCCGCGGCGGCAAGCTTCGTTGAAGAGGTGCTTGGCGGTGCCGACAGCGAGTTCGCGGCCCGCGGGGCGGTGGAGCGGCTTGCACTGCTCGCCGCCGCGGACGCGATGCGCACAGCCTCTTCGCCTTTCGCCGAGACCTTTGCCCGCACCCGCCTGACCGGCAATGCGGGCTTCACCTACGGAGTGCACGCCCTCTCGCGTGAAGAGGCCGATCGACTGATCGAGCGGGCGCTGCCGGCGTGACGTCGTTCTTCCCGGTCACGCTCGCTTAGAGCGTTGTTGCTTAGAGCGCGATCGCTTCAGGTTGATTCAATCGCGCTCCCTTTCTCTTTTTTTTGGTCGCATGATCTTGTCCGAAAAGTCTGCCAACTTTTCGGGATCATGCTTCTCTTTGTTTGGTCGCATGATCTTGTCTGAAAAGTCTGCCAACGTTTCGGGATCATGCTTTTAGATCGCTTACGATGCGGGCTTTGGCTCGATCAGCCAGCCGACTTTTTCGAGCGGAGCTTCCATGCGGTAAGTCAGGCCGGTCGGCGCATAGTCGATCTTGTGCTTGCCGATTCGCCGGATCGTATCCTCGATGATCTTGCGCCCATAGCCGCTGCGCGTTGGAGGAACGACGACCGGGCCGCCTGCCTCCTCCCAGGACAGAACGAATTGCGGCGGTTGCCGCTCGCGATCGATTCTCCAGCGCACGTCGATCCGCCCCTGCGAGGCCGACAGGGCGCCGTACTTGACCGCGTTGGTGGTGAGCTCGTGCAAGAGCAGCGCAAAGCTCTGCGCCGCATTCTGGCGTACCATCAGGTCGACGCCATCGAGGCTGACGCGATCGGCGAAGGCCGAAATCTCGGCAGCAAGAATCTGCCGCAGCGGTGCGCCGCGCCACTGCTGCTCGGTCATCAGCGTATAGGCGCGCCCGAGCGATTGCAGGCGGTCGATGAATACTTCGCGCGCCGCAATCACCGACCGGTCGCCGCTGAGGCTGTGCAATGCCACCGACTGAATGACGGCGAACAGGTTCTGAATACGATGGTTGAGCTCGCCGATCAAAAGCCGTTGCCGCTCCTCGATGCGCTTGCGTTCGCTGATATCGACGAGGACCGCGAGCACCAGATTGCCGGCCGCCGAATGGAGCGGCTTGAGCCCGATCTCGACCGGGAACTCGCTGCCGTCCCGTCGTCGCGCACACAGATCGCGACCGGCTCCCATCGGCCGCTCGCACGGGGCCGCCGAGAAAACCCGCCAGAATTCTTCGTGCTGCCCGCGAAACCGCTCGGGCACGAGCATTTCGACCGGCCGGCCGAGCAGTTCGTGGCGGCCGTAACCGAACATGCGCTCCACGCATTCGTTCAGGAATACGATCCGTGCCTCGGCATCCACGACGAGGAGGCCATTCGGCGCGGATTCCAGGAACATCTCAACGGCGTCTTGCGACAGGCGCATGTGTGGCCGATTGAACCCCCGAGCTTTGAAGATCCGCCCCTGAAATGGGCTGTTCGGCAGCGAATGCGGACATTCGTCATATTAAATTATTGTTGGTCGCATTCGTCCTTTGAACCGTGAGCGCGATCACAGAAAAGCGCCGCGAACGGGCCCAAACTGAGGCTTTAACTGGAAAAAAGTCAAGATACGGAAGCGATTGGGTTCGCGCACACGTCGCCCGCAGCCGGCGGCGCTCAAATGCGCATCGCAATCGGGCTCAATCCTCGACGAAATCGGCGCAGCGCTGCACGTCACCGGTTGCACCCCAAGGCATGATCGGCACGGTCGAGGTCGAGTTTTTTGGCGAGCCCTCGATCAAGCGGTCTGAATAGACCATATAGACCAATACGTTACGGTTCACATCGCAGCCCCGGACGATCTGCATCTTCTTGAAGAACAGCGAACGGCGCTGGCGGAAGACGTCTTCCCCCTGCTCGAACTTGCGCTTGAACCGGATCGGTCCGACCTGCCGGCAGGCGAGCGAGATGTCCGACACTTCCTCGGCAACTCCGAGCCATCCCTTGATGCCGCCACGCTCCGGAACCGTGAAGTGACAGGCAACGCCTTCGACGTTGGGATCGTCAATGCCGTAGGTCGCCAGCTTGTCATTCGGGGTGAGCAGTTTGAAGACTGTCGATCGTCGGAAGATCAGGTCGGGCTCTTCGGCGCTGAGTGTCTCATTTGCACCGACCAGAACCCCCGCAAACACGAGCACCGTCAACAGGACCGAACTCACGCGTGACACAAGCAGCCGCAATGGCTTTGCACACATCCCTTTCTCTCCTCAGGAGCGCGCGGTTGCCACAGGTTGGAGCAATCGCGCGCTCCTTATTGGTCGCATGATTCTGTCTGAAAATCCTGCAGTTTTGCTGGATCATGCGGGAACCGGTTCACGTTGATAACGTGGCCAGCAAAGAACGCGAGCAAACTCCAATTCTGCCGAAATCGAAATCGCCACTTCGGCCAAGGGTGGGCGACTTGCGCAGGTTTGTGGTGATGCCACGACAAACACGACAAAATGCAATTCGCGCGTTCGTGCTGTCGAAGAAATCCGGATCACTGCGGACATGGAAGGCGCGGGCCGACGCATCGCTCGGCCGGGTAGCGAGCGAATGCCAGAGCATGATCCCGAAGCGCTGGCAGAGATGAAGGGCGCGATTGATTCAACCTGAAGTGGCTACGCTCTAAGGAGGCCCCGAATAAGACATATAGGGATCAAGGCGCAAACTGGCTGGAGCGGCTTGGTGCGCTTTTAGGCGGAAACGGGATTGCCTTCAGTAATCGGCGCCGCCGCCACCCGACATCACTTGGCCCCGGGTGCCGTAAACAGGCCCGGTCCGGTGGCGAACGGCGTAACTCGATCGGCGCTTCTTGCGATTTGTTCTTGTGGCTTGCTCACGCGTTCGTCGCGGGGTGCTCGTCGCGGCAGGTTTCGTTCTCTCAGAACGGCTCGCGCCTTCTCGGGTCGTGCCATCCCGCGCCGAGGGCTCTTCCTCGTCACTCAGCCTTGTCCCTAAGACCGGATTCAACGCACCCAAGGTTGTGGGTTCGATAATACCGTCACCGCCGCGCCCATCGGTCGCCGCACTCGGCCCGGCGGCGTATGCGCCATTCGCCGGGCGCGCGAGTTCGGACGGGGCGCGAGCCGCGGTGCGGCTGGGTTTTGCCACTTTTTGCGCATCCTCCGGTGGTTTGCGCGGGATTGGCGTCACGGAGGCCGTGGGGCTCAAGCCCGCAGGCGCCGGCGTCGGTGTCACGGCGACGCCCGTTGTCGAGGCCTCTTTGGCCGGGAGAGGCGGGATGATGGCAGGGGAAAACACGGGAGTAGCGTAGATCGGTGCGTGATCTTCGACGGCGACCGGCCGCGCGGCGTCCGGGTCCGCGGGCGGATTGATCACATCGGAAATGACGCTGTTCGCAGCTATTGCGCAAGCGATTCCAATCGCGAATCCGCTGGCCGCAAGCGTCAGGCCTTTGCCGCGGCGCGGACGGGACTGCTCGGGCCACAACGAATAGTTAGACGCGGAACGCTTGTGCATATTCAGTTCTCTTCCCTACGGCAACCAACCCGGATGGCTAAAATCAACGCTGAACAAAGCTCTCGGTTCCCCGGTCGCTCGTTCGAGGCGGTTAGTCTTTTCCGATTTTCGTAAATTTGCCGCGAGAAATGGTTCGAGCCGCGAGGCTTGATGTGAGTGCTCATAACTATATTGTTACTAGGATCGGTTGAATCCGACCGATCTCGGCATGCGCGGAAGCAGTCAGCGTACAACCAGCCGCCCCCGCCCCCCCGCGACTGGGTCGGCTGGATACCAACAATACGCTCCGCGGGCGGCGGGGGGGCCGAAGCCCCCGGGCGCAGCCGCCGCCGCGCCGGTCGTGTTCGACGCAATCGCGCTTCGTTAGATGCCGACCGGATTGCCTTTTCCCGGTACGATCACTTGGGTCGCATGCCCCGCCATCTCCGCCACGAAATCGTCGGCGGTCGGATCAATGATCGGGAACGAGCCGTAATGGCAGGGAATGACCGCATCGACCTTGAGAAAGCGCTTGACTGCAATAGCGGCCGTCCGCGCTCCCATGGTGAAACGATCGCCGATCGGCACCATGGCGATTGCCGGCTCGTAGAGTTCGGAAATCAGCGCCATGTCGGAGAACACATCGGTATCGCCCAGGTGGTAGACTGTCGGCTCCCCCTCTGCGCGAACGATGATCCCATTCGCATTGCCGAGACCGACCGGGATGTTGTCCATCACGTCGCCGGACGAGTGGTCCGCGCGCACGAGCGTGACCCTGAACTCGCCGAGATCGGTGGTGCCGCCGGTGTTCATGGGGTTGAAATTCTCCAAGCCCTTGGAGATCAACCACATGCCGAGGTCGAAATTGGTGCTGACGGTCGCGCCGGTCTGCTGGGCGATGTCGAGCGTGTCGCCGACGTGATCGGCATGGCCGTGGGTCAGGAGGATATGGCTGACGCCGTCGATCGCCGCAGCCCTGTCCGACTCGAAGGCAGGATTGCCCGTGAAGAACGGATCGATCAGAACCGCAGTGTTCTTGAAATCGAGGCGGAAAGCGGAATGCCCGAACCAGGTGATCTGCATCGGCGTTGTGTCCTTGGCTTTGGAATGAGTTGCGGGCCGCAGGCCGCGGCGCCGGTCAATGACGAGGCGAGCATAACCCGATCGTGGTCGCGACCGTCAATCGGCTCGCGCCGTGGTGCCGGCCGTGCTAGAGCATGGTCCTGAAAAAACTGGCAGATTTTTCGGCTAGAATCATGCGAGACAACAAAGACAAAGAAAGAGCGCGGTTGATTCGACCTGAACCAGTCGTGCGCTAGGTGGGCGCATGCCCGCCCCGATCGTCCCTTTGGCGCAGATGCGCGGCCTGCTGCCCGAACGTGGCGCCCTGGTCGGGCTCGACCTTGGCGAGAAGACGATCGGCGTTGCCGTCAGCGATCCGGACCGGCAATTGGCCACGGGTGTCGAGACGATCATGCGCAAGGCTTTCGCTGTCGACGCGGCGCGCCTGTTCGCTTTGGCGGCAGAGCGCAAAGTCATCGGCTTTGTGCTCGGCCTGCCGCTCAACATGAACGGCACCGAGGGCCCGCGTGCGCAGTCGGCCCGCGCGTTCGCCCGCAATCTTGCCGGGCGCACCGAGCTTCCGATCGGCCTGTGGGACGAGCGGCTCTCGACCGCGGCCGTCGAGCGCGATTTGATTGCGGCGGATGCAAGCCGCCGCAGGCGCAAGGCGGTGATCGACCAGCATGCCGCCGCTTTCATCCTGCAGGGCGCGCTCGACCGGCTTCGGCGCGGCGATGTTTGAGAGGCGATCATGGATTTCCGCGACAGGTTCATCGTCAAGCCCGGTTCGAAGCTGCATCTTTCCAAGATCGATCCCTCCTATACCGGCAAGCATGATTCCCATAAGAAGGCCGAGGCCGTGATCGGCGAGCAGATCGCGCGGATGAGCCGCCTGCAATACCTGCTTTATGCCGACGCCAGTCAGTCGCTGCTCATCGTGCTGCAGGGGCTGGATGCCGGCGGCAAGGATGGCGTGATCCGGCGCCTGTTCACCGGCATGAATGCGCAGGGAACCACGGTCTTCGCCTTCAAGGAGCCGAGCGCCTTGGAGCTCGCCCATGATTTTCTCTGGCGCATCCATATCCGCACGCCCGCCCATGGCGACGTCGTGATCTTCAACCGGTCGCATTATGAGGACGTCCTGATCGTGCGTGTGCACGGGCTCGTGCCGCGCACCGTATGGTCGAAACGCTATGACCTGATCAACGACTTCGAACGCATGCTCGCCGAGAACCGCACCCGCATCCTGAAATTCTTTCTCCACATCAGCCCCGACGAGCAGCTTGCGCGCTTCAAGCAACGGCTCGAGGATCCGGCGCGGCAGTGGAAGATCAGCGAGAGCGATTACACCGAGCGCGAGCGTTGGCCGAAATACATGGAGGCCTATGAGGACGCGATCACCTTGACCAGCACCAAGCACGCACCATGGTATGTGATCCCGGCGAACAACAAGTGGTTCCGCGACCTTGCCGTCTCGACCATCATCGCCGACACGATGGATGAGATGGGCCTGAAGCTGCCGCCGCCGCGCGTGGACCTTGCGGACATCCGGCGCAGGTATCACGCCGCCGTGCGGCGGGCGCGAGACAAAGCGGGCAAAAAAGCAAAGCAAAAGGGGTAAGGGGTCCTGACGCCGCAAGCCACCGGGATCCGATGGGGTTGATCGGGCGCCCCGGCGGATCGCGTTCCTTTTCGCATGCGCGGCGCTCTCTCGCGGCTTCGGAACTCATCTGCGATACGCGCGTTGCCTGTGTTGTTATTCCAAGAGATCGCCCAACTGACGATTTTGTCGGCGCGGTCGCGGGCGCCGCGCAGGTAGCCAGGGAAACTCACAAAGCGAACCGACCATTCTAAAGCTTGATCCCGAAAAGTCGGCAGACTTTTCGGAAAAGGTCATGCGAAAGAATGAAGGGAAATAGAGCGCGATCGGTTCAATCTGAATGGATCGCGCTCCAGTGCGTCGTTTTGGTGTGTTCTTGGCGATATCGCAACGGCTTTCGATCTGCCTCGCGAAGGCCGAGGGATACTGGTATTCGGGGACCTGATGGTGGGGCACCGGACGGCGGACCGGCCCGGCTCATCGCGATAGGTATAATCGATATGATTGAAATCATGCAGGAGAGCAGCGGCAATGTCGTCGGCGTCAAGGTCGGCGGAAAACTGACCGATGCGGACTACAAACAGACGCTTATTCCAAAGCTTGAATCGCTGTTCGACCAGTTTGGGAAACTCCGAGTCCTGTTGTACATGGACGAGACCTTCGAGGGTTGGGATCTTGAGGCCGCCTGGGACGACGCCTCGCTCGGTCTTCACCACCGGGCGGATTTCGAAAAATGCGCTACGGTTGGAGGGCCAACCTGGGTGGAGCTGTTCCTCAAATTTGCAGGCTTTCTCATGAAGGGAGAAACGCACAGCTTCCCGCGGGACAAATTACCGGAGGCATGGGCGTGGGTGCGCGCCTGAACTGACAGATACCGATGCCCGGTGCCGGTGCGGGTTCGGCGACGTCCGGCCGCGCCGGCTATTTCACCAGACGCGGCATGGGCCGGACGGTAGCGCGGTCCGCGCCCGTGTGGGCGAAGTCCTGCGCGGGTTTGGACAGGCTCGGCGCGACACGGTCGAATATCGTCTGCAGGAATCGGCGGTCCTCGTCCCGCACCGCGCCGGCAAGGGTGTCGAGCCATTCCCGCAACGTATCGAGGTCCGGCGGCAATGGGCGTGCCGCCATGACGCCTGAGACGCCGATATCGGTCATCTCCTCCTCGTGCGCGAACAGAGCTTCGTTCAGACGCTCGCCGGGTCGAATCCCCGTGAAGACGATTTTGATATCCGCGTCCGGCTCGGCCCCCGACAGGCGGATCATGCGCTCGGCGAGTTCGACGATGCGCACCGGCCTTCCCATGTTGAGCACGTAAATCGAGGCGTCGTCGCGGTTTGGCGCGCTCAAGGCGTGGCGTGCCGCCGTCACCACGAGGTCGCACGCCTCACGAATGGTCATGAAATAGCGGACCATGTCCGGATGGGTCACGGTCACGGGGCCACCGGCCTCGATCTGCGCCTTGAATTTCGGCACGACCGATCCGGTCGATGCGAGCACATTGCCGAAACGCACGGAGATGAGGCGGGTCGCGACGGCGCCGTCAGCCTTGCGCGCGAGCTCGCGATCGAGAGCATGGCAGTACATCTCGGCCAGGCGCTTGGTGACGCCGAGCATGGACACCGGCTCGATCGCCTTGTCGGTGGAGATCATCACAAGGGCGGTCGCGCCTGCCGCGACGGTCGCATCGACCACATTGACGGAGCCGAGGACGTTGGTCTTGACCCCTTCCGTCCAATCGCGCTCCAGCAGCGGCACATGTTTCAGGGCGGCGGCATGGAAGACGATGTCCGGTTGGAAGGCGCCGATCAGGCGGAACATGCGATCGCGCTCGCGGACATCGGCGATGCGGCCATCGACGAGCGTATGGCCGAGATTCTTGGCGGCGAGGCCCTCCAGCACCGCATGCAGGGCCGGCTCGGAGTTTTCCAGAATCAGAAGCCGCGTTGCTCCGAAGGTGAGCACGCGGTCGCAAATCTCGGCGCCGATCGAGCCGCCTCCGCCGGTCACCAGGATCGAGCGCCCGCTGACGAGGCGGCGCAGCTCGGCATAGTCGATCGTGGCGGTCGGACGCAGCAGCAGGTCTTCCACCGCCACGGGCGCTAGGCGCGGCTGCTCACCTTCGGACAGCGAGGGTAGCCGGTTGACGAGAAGACCGAGCCGGCGGGCACGCACCAGCAGCGATCCCGGCTGCGCCTCCTCGAGCAATGCCGATGGGGTGATGATGACGCGATTGATCCGGCGGCCGCGCACGGCGAAATCCGCAAACACGGCTTCGAGATCGCCGATATCGCCGAGGACGGCAATGCCGCGGATATGGCGCCCGCGATCGGCCGGCGACGGCGAGAGAATGCCGGAAGGCCAGATATTGCGCACCGCGCCGCTCTCGATGCTGCGCAGAAGCACCTCGGCATCGGCGGCATGGCCGACCAGCAGGACCGGCGTCGCATTGACGTTGCGAGCGCGGCTGCGGGTGCGCGCGTAACGATAGTAGCGATAGGCGAGGCGCGACCCGGCGAGAAAACCGATCTGGAGGACCCAGTAGATGAAGATCGTCTTCTTGCCGAGGAAGAACATCCCGAGGACATTGGGGGCCAGCAGGATATAGTCGAGCACGAGCAGCGCGCCGGCCAGAACCGTCGAAGCCTGGATGATTGCAAGAACATCCGGCAATGAGGTGAAGCGCCATTTGCTGAACGGCAGGCGGAAGAAGAAGCACACGATCACGCTGAACAGGACGAAGAACGGCAGAACCTTGAGCAAGAGCGGGAGGCGCTTGGCAAATTCCGGCTCCTCCAGAACCAGATAGGCGGCGAGCATGAGCGCAAGCGCCGCCGTTGCCGCATCGTGAAGCGCAGTCGCATAGTCGCGCCAGGTCAGATTCGTGAGCCGGGCCATCATGCTCAAGGCTTAGAGCGAAATCCTGTTCGGTGGAATCGGAAATTGTTCTGATCGTTGATTTCTGGTCGCGCGTTCTGCCTTTAGAGCGCGATCCATTCAGGTTGAATCGATCGCGCGCTCTTTCTCTTTATTATGTCGCATGATCTTGTCCGAAAAGTCTGCCAACTTTTCGGGATCATGCTCTAGGCCCCGCCGGGAAAGGCTGTCGCTACACCGCCTTGAGGGCGGTCAGGAGGTCGTTCACGAGGTCGTCGGGATGTTCAAGCCCGGCGGAGAAACGAACGAGCCCGTCGGTGATGCCGAGCTCGGCGCGTTGCTCGGCCGTCAGCCTTTGGTGGGTTGTCGTTGCCGGATGAGTGACGAGGCTCTTGGCATCGCCAAGATTATTGGTGATGCGCACCAGCCTGAGCGCGTCGAGGAAACGGAACGTGGCAGTTTTGCCGCCGGCGACCTCGAAGGCGACCAGGGTCGAGCCGCCGCGCATCTGTTTTGCGACGATCGCCGCCTGCGGGTGATCGGACCGGCCGGGATAGATGAGGCGTACGATCTTGGGATGGCCGGCGAGCGCTTCGGCGATAATCGCCGCCGTTTCGGTTTGCCGGCGCACGCGCAGATGCAGGCTCTCGAGCCCCTTCAACAGCACCCAGGCATTGAACGGCGACATCGACGGTCCGGTCTGCCGCAGCAGAATGTGAATATGCTCCGCAATGAACGCTTCCGAGGCGAGGATGATCCCGCCAAGGCAGCGACCCTGGCCGTCGATATGCTTGGTCGCGGAATAGACGACACAGTCGGCGCCGAGCGCGAGCGGACTTTGCCACAGCGGCGTTGCGAACACATTGTCGACCACGAGCCGGGCATCTGCCGCGCGCGCGATCTTTGCCACCGCGGCGATGTCGATCACATCGAGCGTCGGGTTGGTCGGGCTTTCCAGGAAGAAGACCTTGGTGTTCGGCCGCACCGCCTGCTGCCAGGCATCGAGATCGAGCCCATTGACCAGCGTCGACGCAACACCGAAGCGCGGCAGGAAATCCTCCACCACCCACCGGCAGGCGCCGAATAGGGCCTTCGCCGCAACGATGTGATCGCCGGCGCGCACTTGGCCCTGGAGGGCGGCGGTGACGGCGGCCATGCCGGTCGCGGTCGCGCGGGCGGCCTGCGCCCCCTCGAAGGCGGCCATCCGCTCCTCGAACATGGCGACCGTCGGATTGGAGAAGCGCGAATAAAGGAATCCCGGCGCCGCGCTCGCAAAGCGCCTCTCGCATTCCTCCGCGCTGTCATAGACAAAGCCCTGCGTGAGAAACAGCGACTCGGAGGTCTCGCCGAACGGGCTGCGCAGCGTGCCCGCATGCACGAGACGCGTTTCAGGATGATAGGGCGGCCGGTCGGACGCGGACATGCAGGCTCTCCTTGGAGCATGATCCCGAAAAGTTGGCAGACTTTTCGGACAAGATCATGCGGCAAAATAAAGGGAAAGGAGCGCGATTGATTCCACGTGAGCAATCGCGTTCTAGTGATGCGGCACCAACGCTTGAGCTCGTCTCATTGTGTTGGTGCCGCATCACAAAGCAACGGATTAACTAGTGTTCCGGGCTGACGGTCTGGGATCGGACCGTCAGAGAAGGAAACACTAGTACCGCAACGGCGCGTCATCGGGCGGTTGGCGGGCTGCTCGGCCCCGATGCGCGCTGCCAACAAAAATCCCGGCCGGACGAATCCAGGCCGGGCTGCACACGCATCCCCGACCTTTTAGCGACCTTGTTTAACGTGGCGGCAAGCCGGCCGGCTCAAAAGACCACGGGATAGGCCGGCTCATATCGAGCCCGCGCCTGTCCGTCAAGGTGCGTGTCGGTTGAGAGCCGCCTCGTATCGTTCTGGTTTTTGAGCGGAACGCGTGTCCGGCAGTCCTCCGGCAAGCTCCGCATTTCGGGTTCCACCGGCAGACTCTGTCGCGACATGGACCAATGGATCGTTTTCCTCGCCGCGAAAAACGGGTCTAAGAAGGAGGTCCCGCGCGATATCGCCGCTGCTTGCGATGTCCACCCGCGATTGCCGTGCAAAAAGATCTCTCCTTTCAGGGGAGAGGAGAAAGATAGGTGTCGTCCGTGTCGCTTTCCATCGCTGCCACCGACCAGGGCATTCTGCCCGACCGGATGATCCTCCATCTTCTCACCACCGGCGGGATCGTCAGCGCCGCTCCGGTGATCCAGGATCAGGTGCAGCCGGCAAGCCTTGATCTGCGGCTTGGCGAGGTTGCGTTCCGCGTGCGCGCGAGTTTTCTGCCCGGACCGCGGGCGACGGTCGCCGAGCGCATCGAAGACCTCAAGCTGCATGAGTTCGCGCTCGGCGAAGGTGCCGTGCTGGAGACCGGCTGCGTCTATATCGTCCCCCTGATCGAGAGCCTCACGCTGCCGTCCGATATTGCGGCCGCCGCCAATCCGAAAAGCTCCACCGGCCGGCTCGACATTTTCACGCGGCTGATTGCGGATTATGCCCGTGCCTTCGATCATGTCGAAGCAGGCTATCAGGGCCCGCTCTATCTTGAGATCAGCCCGCGTACATTCCCCGTGCTGGTGCGCGAAGGCTCGCGGCTGTCGCAGATCAGGTTCCACCATGGGCGGGCGATCGTTGCCGGCACGGCGCTCGGCGATTTGCACGCGCGCGAGCGACTGGTCGACGAGGCGGACGCCGATCTCGAAGCGGGCGTCGCAGTCGGTGTCGATCTAGCAGGGCTCGGCCCGGAGCGGCTGATCGGCTATCGCGCCAAGCGCCATACCGGCCTGATCGATGTCGACCGCCGCGATGCCTACGAGGTCGACGAATTCTGGGAATCGATCCGTGCCAATGACGATCAGACCCTGATCCTTGATCCGAACGAGTTCTACATTCTCGCGTCCAAGCAGGCCGTGCAGGTGCCGCCCGACTGCGCCGCCGAGATGGTGCCGTTCGACCCGCTGGTCGGCGAGTTCCGCGTGCATTACGCCGGCTTCTTCGATCCCGGCTTCGGCTATGCCGGTGCCGGCGGGCGCGGCGCGCGCGCTGTGCTCGAAGTGCGCTCGCGCGAGGTGCCGTTCATCCTCGAGCACGGCCAGAGGGTCGGACGCCTGGTTTTCGAAAAGATGCTGGCGCCGCCGAACCAGCTCTACGGCGAGGGCATCGGCTCGAACTACCAGGCGCAGAGCCTGAAGCTCTCCAAGCATTTCCGCGGCTCACCCGATCGTTAGGGATGCGGCACTAACACTTGAGTTTGTCTCATCGTGTGTTGGCGCCGCATCACAAAGCATTGGGTTAGCTAGAACTGAATGACCTCTCCCCGCTTGCGGGGAGAGGTCGGATTGTCGAAGCGTCAGCTTCGGCAATCCGGGTGAGGGGCAAACATGACCGGGGCAGAGACCGGTCGCGCGATCCCAAGGCTACCGCGTTCCGCGCTCTCGGAACAACGATGGTCTGACAAACGCGACTGGTGTGCTTGAAACGATCTCAGGCGCCTTGACAGCGGCGCTGGCCCCTCACCCGCCGCGCTTCGCGCGTCGACCTCTCCCCGCAAGCGGGGAGAGGTAATACTCCGCGGGCCGGTGAGCCAGTGTATGATCTTGTCCCGAAAAGTCTCCCAGCTTTTCGGGATCATGCTCCAGGCGCGCCTTTACCCGGCCGACATCGCTTTTTTGAGGATCATGTTCTTACGAGAGGCGCCGCCGCGGGTCTCAGAAAGGCCTTGCCTAGATTGAAATTTTCTTTTATTTTTTGACGCAACACCGCGCCCAATCAGAAATAAATTCTATAATGTTCATCTTTATGGCATGATCTTTCGATGCGCTTGGGACAGGGAGCATGGACGCCCAAATACCATTGCTGGTTTGTCGCCCGGCGACGTCGTGCCGCCTGTCCTAATGAGGCGGACCGCCGGAATCTACTGCGCGTCGCGCCTGATCTCGGACGTACGGAACCATCGATTTCACGGACCGACGAACCATCTATCTCACGGACTTAACGGACCACCGCCATCCCGGAGGACCATTCATGTCGCAAGCCGCCTTGAAGCCAGTCGTTGCGTCTTCGCCGGGTCACGCGGCGGGCCGCGGACGTATCTTTGAGTCCATTACCGATACGATCGGCGATACGCCGCTCGTTCGGCTCAATCGGCTGCCGCAGTTGCAGGACGTCAAGGCGCATATCCTCGCCAAGCTCGAGTTCTTCAACCCGATCGGAAGCGTGAAGGATCGGATCGGCGTATCCATGATCGATGCGCTCGAGGAGGAGGGCCGGATCGGCCCCGACTCGGTGCTGATCGAGCCGACCTCGGGCAATACCGGCATCGCGCTCGCCTTCGTTGCTGCCGCGCGCGGCTACCGGCTGATCCTGGTCATGCCGGACTCGATGTCGCTCGAGCGGCGCAAGATGCTGGCCTTGCTCGGCGCCGAGCTGGTGCTGACGCCGGCGGCGCAAGGCATGAGCGGCGCGGTCGCCAAGGCCGACGAGCTCGCGCGGGACGTCCCTAACGCCATCGTTCCGCAGCAATTCCAGAACCCGGCCAATCCGGAAATCCATCGCCGCACCACGGCCGAGGAAATCTGGAACGACACAAATGGTGAGATCGATGCCTTCGTGTCCGGCATCGGCACCGGCGGGACCATCACCGGGGTCGGCCAGGTGCTCAAGCCGCGAAGGCCGTCCCTGCATATCGTCGCGGTGGAGCCGGAGGACAGCCCGGTGCTGTCCGGCGGCAAGCCGGGCTCGCACAAGATCCAGGGAATCGGCGCGGGCTTCGTTCCCGATATTCTCGATCGCTCGGTCATCGACGAGGTGCTGACCGTCGGAAACCAGACCGCGTTCGAAACCGCGCGCGCGCTCGCACGCTACGAGGGCATCCCCGGCGGAATTTCGTCGGGTGCCGCGGTCGCCGCCGCGCTCAAAGTGGGCGCGCGCCCCGAATTTGCCGGCAAGAACGTCGTCGTCGTGCTGCCCTCCTTCTCCGAGCGCTATCTCTCGACGGCCTTGTTCGAAGGGCTGTGATCCGCTTTCCGAGTGATTGCCTGGGGCTTGAGTCCTATCACCTCCCCCTGAAAGGGGGAGGTCGGCGAGCGGCGCAGGCAAGCTTGCGCAGCCTGCGCAGGCTTGCCTGCGTGCGATCTGGAACGGGGGTGATCCGTTCGTCCCCGCGAAAGCGGGGACCCAGGATGTTATGACACGACTGGTTTCCCGCTTTCGCGGGAATGA
>JANQIP010000177.1 GCA_028282095.1 Xanthobacteraceae bacterium
AAAAGTCTGCCAACTTTTCGGGATCATGCTTGTCTTGGTCTTGCGCATGATCTTGTCAGAAAAGTCTGCCAACTTTTCGGGATCATGCTTGTCTTGGTCTTGCGCATGATCTTATCCGAGAAGCCTGCCAACTTCTCGGGATCATGCTCTAACGGGCCAGCACCACCTCGCCGATCAGCGAGGAGTGATCCCACGGGAGCTGCTTCTTGCGCGTTGACCGATAGACATCGGCGCGCACGCGCCGCATCACCGCGCCGATGTCGAGGCCCGGCGTTCCGATGTGCTTGAGCAGGGCGGTGGTGAACGGGCTGTTGCGGCCGCGCCCGTCGAGCGCGATGTTCTTGGGTTGGGTGGCGTAGGCGATCATGGTGCCCACCGCGCTGTCGATCGGGGCGAGCCCCTGGCCGACCGAAGTCGAGCGGGCCCCGAACGAGCGGGCGAACGACCGCGTCAGCGGATTGTCGCGGCAGGCGTCCAGGAACACGAGGTTCACGCGCGCCTCGCTCTCCATCTGCGCCAGCACATTGTCCACCGTCACCGTGTCGAGCCCGAGATCGCCGGGGCGTTCGAGCCGGGCGTCGATCGGAACGAGGTAGTTCTTGTCGGCGACCTGCAGGCCATGTCCGGCATAGAAGAACAAGGCGACATCGGCGCGCTCGAGCTTGCGGCCGAATTCGCGGATCCTCGACTCCATGCCGTACTTGTCGAGGTCGCGACCTTCGACGACGTCGAAACCGAGGCTGCGCAGCTTCTTCGCCATATCGGCGGCGTCGTTGGTCGGATTGTCGAGCGGCGTCGAGTGCTTATAGGCGCCGTTGCCGAGCACCAGGGCAACCCGCCGGCTGGTGGCGCCTTTCTGTTCGGGCTCGGTGGCAGGCGGCGCCATCGCCGTCTCGACCGGCGCGGGGGCTGGCTCGATGCGCGATGGCGCCGGCGCGCCCGCTTCGATCGCCGTAAGATGAGCGCGGGCCGTCTTGGCCGCCCAGCGCTCCGAAAGGTAAGCGCCGGTCTCGGGCAATGCGAGCGCTGCCTTGAAATCCCTGCGGGCGCGGTCGCGATCGCCCCTGGTCTGGTAGCTCAGTCCACGGCTGGTATAGGCCGAAGCGATCTTCGAATTGAGCCGCACAGCTTCACTGAGATCGGCGATGGCGCGCTCGGCATCATTCCTGAGGCGATGGGCGTCGCCCCGATTGGCGAAGGCCACAGCGAAGCGCGGACTGAGCCGGATCGCCTCGTCAAAATCGCGGATTGCCCGGTCGAGTTCGTTGTTCCGCTTGTAGGCGAGGCCGCGCAGATTGTAGTTACGGGCCGATTTCGGATCGAGCCGAATAGCCTCGTCGAGGTCATAGCGGGCGCGGTTGTTGTCGCCCTTGGCAAGATAGACAAAGGCGCGGTTGCGTAGCGTGGCGGCGTTGCGCGGATCGAGATCGAGGGCCCGGTCGTAATCGGCGAGCGCACGATTGTTGTCGCCTTTGCGGCGATAGGCATTGCCACGGAAATTGTAGATGGCCGCCGTTTTCGGACTGAGGCGGATCGCTTCATCGTAGTCGTCGATGGCGCGATTATAGTCTCGCCGCGCATAGAAGACGTGGCCGCGATTGCGCAGCGCCACGACGGTACGTGGATTGAGCTGCAACGCCTTGTCGAGATCGCGCATCGCGCGGTCGTATTCGCGTTTGTTGCGGTAGGCGTTCCCCCGGTTGTTGAAATAGATGGCCGATTTCGGGTTAAGGCGGATCGCTTCGTTGTAATCGCTGATTGAGCGATCATAATCGCCCTTGTTGAAATAGGCATTGCCACGGGAATTGTAGGTTCCCGGCTTGTCTGGATCGAGCCGGATCGCCTGGTCGAAATCGCGCAGCGCCTTATCGTAATTGCCCTTTTTCCGGTGAACGCGTGCGCGATTGGCGTAGGCGACGGGGAATTTACGTCTGAGGCGTATCGCCCTGCTGTAATCGCGGATGGCATTGTCCAATTCGCCCTTGGCGTTGTAAGCGAAACCGCGATTATTGAAGGCGGAAGCGTTTTTCGGATTGAGCCGAATTGCGGCGTCAAGGTCGCGGATGGCACGATCGTACTCGCCCTTCTCGTTGTAGACGTAAGCACGGTTCGTGTAAGCGGAGGCGCGATTGCGCGGCGATACCCGGCTGGTGCGCTTGATAATGCGGGTACAGGCTGCGATCCGCGATTCGTGATCGCCATTCCGGCAGGACCTCCACTCGGCCTTGCTCTGAGCATGCGCGGGCGTAGCGAAGGTGGACAATGCGACGACAAGGCCGGCGCTGATCGCAAGAAGCCGATGCATGAGCCCCTCCAGACGCCGGCGAGCCGCCCGGTCCGGGCGCGCGGCGCCGCCCGAACTTTCGCCAAGCGTCCGGAATTTTCAAGCCCCAGCACGGCGCCCATGGTTGACGAATGCGAGAGCATGATCCGGTAGGATTGTCGGCAGACTTGGCTGGGGGCGCTGAAACCGGTTCGCCGTGGGACTTGCGACCAAAAAGGAACAAAAGGCGCAGACTCCCCATTTCACTGGAATAGATCCCGAAAAGTTGCAGGCTTTTCGGACAAGATCATGTGACAAAACAAAGACAAAGAGAGCGCGATCGATTCACCTGAAGCCATTGCGCGCTAGTGGTGCGGCACCAACGCTTGGGCTCGTCTCATTGTGTTGGTGCCGCATCACAAAGCAACGGATTAGCTAGTGTTCCTTACCTGACGGTCCGGGGTCGGACCGTCAGAGAAGGACACACTAGAATCAGGTCCGCTCCAGTCTGGCCCGCCTGATCACGCCGGCGGCGGGCAGACGGACGTCGTTCGCTTCGCCTCGTGCCGAGACCATGGGATAATGCCCAAGCCGTCATGATTTTGCTCCGAGCGCGCGATAGCGCGCTCCCGCAGCAACCGATGGCGCTCCGACATTCTGCTTAGCCGGTTTTCCCCGGAAACAGCCCGAACCACTGGCTCTTTGTTGCAACGCATGATCTTATCGCAAGAGGCTGAATCGGTTCAGGCCCCACGAATCCCTGCGATCGTTCCACCGATCGCGGTTGCCGAGTCAGAGGTTGCATTCGATCCGACCTCGTGCGGGCGGGTGAATAGGGCGAAGGAGCATCATTGATGCGGTCCCGATCCTTGCGGCGAAGCGTCGTCTTAGGTCTCGCCGCCCTTGCTCTGGCGGCATGCGGCGACGGTCGCCAGGCAAGCGAAGTCGCCGCGCCGCCGCCTGCCGTCACAGTGGTACCGGTGGCGACCGAGGAGATCCGGCCGTCGGTCACATTCACCGGCCGGGTCGAAGCACGCGACACGGTCGAGCTTCGTGCCCGCGTCGAGGGCTTCCTCGAAAAGCGTCTGTTCACCGAAGGCCAGGACGTTAAGGAGGGTGAACTTCTGTTCGTCATCGAGCAGGCGCCCTACAAGGCCTCGGTCGCCGAGATCAAAGCGAATATCGAGAAGGCAAAGGCGACATTGCAGCTCGCCGATGTGGAGGTCGAGCGCCAGTCGCAACTCGTCGCCCGCCAGACCGGCACGCAGCAGCGCCTCGACGAGGCGATCGCCCAGCAGGGCGAGTCGCGCGGCGAGCTTGCGCGCCAGGAGGCTTCACTGGAAAAGGCCGAGCTCGAGCTTGGCTATACCGAAATCCACGCGCCGATCGCCGGACGGATCGGGCGCGCCCTCATCTCGGTCGGGAACTTTGTCGGTCCGTCGAGCGGTCCGCTTGCGACCCTCGTCAGCATCGATCCGATCTATGTCACCTTTCCGGTGACGCAGCGCGAGATGCTCGAGATGCGCCGCAACCGCACGCCGGACGATCCGCCTCCCGTCATCCATGTCCAGCTCGCCGACGGCAGCCGCTATGCGCAGGCCGGCAAGGTGAACTTCATCGATGTGACCGTCAACGAGGGCACCGATACGGTGCTGGTGCGGGCGACGTTCCCCAATCCCGACCGCCTATTGGTCGACGGCCAGCTCGTCACGGTCGTTGCCGAAACGGGTGAGCCCAAGAGCGCGCTTGTTATTCCCCAACAGTCGATCCAGGTCGATCAGGCCGGTGCCTTCGTGCTGGTCGTGGACGGCGAGAACAAAGTCGAAGTGCGCCGGATCAAGACGGGAATCGAAGTCGGCGCGCGTCTCACGGTGACCGAGGGCCTGACGGCGGGGGAGAAGGTGATCACCGAAGGCATCCAGAAGGTCCGTCCCGGCGAGCTCGTCCAGGCCACCGAAGTCAAGCCGAGCGCCTGAGCCATGTTGCCGAGCGTGTTCATCGACCGGCCGCGGCTTGCGATCGTCATTTCCGTCGTCATCACGCTTGCCGGGCTGATCGCGATGTCGGCGATCCCGATCGCCCAGTTCCCCGAGATCGTGCCGCCCCAGGTGCGGGTGAGCGCGAGCTATCCGGGCGCCAGCGCCGAGGTGGTGGAAGCGGTGGTGGCGCAGCCGATCGAATCGCGCGTGATCGGCGTCGACAACATGATCTACATGAAGTCGACCAGCGCCAATGACGGCAGCTATACGCTCAGCGTCACCTTCAAGGTCGGCACCGACCCCGACATCAATACGGTGCTGGTGCAGAACCGCGTCAGCCTGGCCGAGGCGCAATTGCCGGACGAGGTGCGCGCCCTCGGTATCGACGTCAAGAAGCAGTCGTCGGCGCTCTTGCAGGTCATCTCCATGACCTCACCGGACGGACGCTATGACCAGCTCTTTCTCAGCAACTATGCGACGATCAATGTCATCGATTCGCTCAAGCGCGTGACCGGAATCGGCGACGTCACGCTGCTCACGCCCTATGACTACAGCATGCGGCTATGGCTCAACAGCGACCGCATGACGAGCTACGGCTTGACGCCCGAGGACATCGTCAACGCGGTGAAAGCGCAGAACATCCAGGCCGCGGTGGGCCGGATCGGCGCGGCGCCGGTGCTGCCCGACCAGCAATTCCAGCTCACGATCCAAACCAAAGGGCGGCTGTCCACCGTCGACGAATTCGCCAATATCGTGGTGCGCGCCAATCCGGACGGCTCGTTCGTGCGGGTCAGGGACGTCGCGCGGGTCGATCTCGGGGCCCGCCTGTCGGAGCAGATCGGCCGGCAAGACGGAAATCCGGCGGCGGTGATCGGCGTCTACCAGTCTCCCGGCGGCAATGCGATTGCAAGCGCCGAGCAGACCCGTGCCACGCTCGAGCGGCTCAAGGCCTCGTTCCCGGAAGGCGTCGACTACAACATCACCTACGACACCACGGTCTTCGTGGAGGAGAGCATCCACGGCGTGATCCGCACCTTGTTCGAGGCCTTCGTGCTGGTCGTGATCGTCGTCTATCTCTTTCTTGGCAGTTTCCGCGCCACGCTCATTCCGCTGATCGCCGTTCCGGTGTCGCTGATCGGCACCTTCGCCGTGATGCTGGCGCTCGGCTTCTCCGCCAATACGGTGTCGTTGCTCGCGCTGGTGCTCGCCATCGGCATCGTGGTCGACGACGCCATCGTCGTGGTCGAAGCGGTCGAGCACGAGTTGGACAAGGACCCGCAAGCGAGCCCCGCCGAGGCCACCCGGCGCGCCATGAGCCTGATCACCGCGCCGATCATCGCGACCACGCTGGTGCTGTTGTCGGTGTTCGTGCCTGTCGCCTTCATTCCCGGCATCACCGGCGTGCTGTTCCAGCAATTCGCGGTCGCCGTCTCGGTCTCGATGGTGATCTCGTCGATCAACGCGCTCAGCCTGTCGCCGGCCCTGTGCGCGGTGTTCCTGCGGGCGAAAACCGGGCCGGTCCGCGGGCCGATGCGCTACGTCCTTGCCGGCATCGACTATGCGCGCGACGGATACACGGCGATCGTCAAGCGTCTCGTGCGCGTCGCGCTGTTCGGCGGCGTGGCGCTGATCGGCGTCATCGTCGTGACCGGTGTTCTTTTCAAAATCACGCCGACCGGATTCCTGCCGACCGAGGATCAGGGCGCCGTCTTCGGCGAGGTCCAGTTGCCGGAGGGCGCTTCGATCAACCGCACCGATGCGGTGGCCAAGCGCGTCGAGGAGATCATCCGCAAAACCCCGGGCGTTGCCAGCGTCACCACCGCTGTCGGCTACAGCCTGCTGGACGGGCTGTCGCGGTCCAACAGCGCGCTCCTGGTGGTAACGCTCAAACCGTTCGAAGAGCGCCAGAGCGCCGCCGAGTCGGCGACCGGGATCATCGCCAGGCTCAACCGCGAGTTCCAGGCGATCAGGGAGGCGAATGTCTTCGCCTACAATCTGCCGCCGATCATCGGCCTCGGGACGGGAAGCGGGTTCGAGTATCAGCTTCTCAGTCAGACCGGTGCCAGTCCCGTCGACCTTGCCGCGGTGGCGCGCGGTCTTGTGTTCGCCGCCAACCAGGATCCGGCGCTCTCCACCGTGTTCACCACTTATGCCGCGAATACCCCGCAGCTCTTTCTCGACATCGACCGCGAGAAGGCGCAGACGCTCGGCGTCGAAGTGTCGTCGATCTTCAACGCGCTGCAGTCCGTGCTCGGCAGTCTCTATATCAACGACTTCAACCTGTTCGGGCGCACCTGGCAGGTGAATATCCAAGGCGAGGCGGCCGACCGCAGCGGGGTCGATGACATTTTCCGCATCAATGTGCGCAACGCCAAGGGCGAGATGGTGCCGATGCGCGCCTTTGCCGATGTCCGGGTCGTTCTCGGGCCGCAATCCATCATCCGCTATAACAATTTCCGTACGGTGACGATCAATGGCGGGCCGGCGCCGGGCTACAGTTCGGGTGAAGCGCTCGCCGCCATGGAGCGCATCTCGGAAAGAACCCTGCCGCGCGACTACAGCTTCGAATGGACCGGCACCGCGCTGCAGGAGAAGGAGGCGGCCGGCCAGACCACGATGATTCTCGGCCTCGCCGTGGTGTTCGCCTATCTGTTCCTGGTCGGGCTTTACGAGAGTTGGACCATCCCGATTCCGGTGCTGCTGTCGGTGACGGTCGGCGTGATGGGCGCGCTCCTGGCGCTGCTCGCCTTTGGGGTCGACGCCAATCTCTATACCCAGATCGGCCTTGTCGTCCTGATCGCGCTCGCTGCCAAGAACGGCATTCTCATCGTCGAGTTCGCCAAGGAGCGCCGCGAGCGCGGCCGGTCGATTCTCGATGCCGCGACGGAAGGCGCACGCGAGCGCTTCCGTGCCGTCATGATGACGAGCCTGTCTTTCATCGCCGGCCTCATTCCGCTGGTGATTGCGACGGGGGCGGGAATGCTCAGCCAGCGCAGCGTCGGGACGGCGGTGTTCGGCGGCATGCTCGCCGCCGCGATGCTCGGCATCTTCTTCATTCCGGTGCTCTATGTAATCTTCCAGAGGCTGCGCGAACGCATCAAAGGCGCGCCCAGCGCGCCGGTAGCGGAAACCGCGGCGGAATAATTGCGGCAGGGCTGAACCGGGAGGGGCGGGGAGAAGGCGGCGCGCACGTCACCCTAATCTGCACGGGCGTTGACGCCGCATCCGCGGCGCCGGGCCATATCGCGCAGCCGCGGCGCGGTGGGGCATGATGGCCCGTGTCGGGGTTGAGTACGCAGATTCTGCCACGGCTGTGGGCGTTCCGGGGTTCGAGCCTTGCCGAGCCTAGAGCGCGATTGCTTCAGGTTGATTCAACCGCGCTCTCTTTCTCTTTGTTTGGTGCATGATCTTGTCCGAAAAGTCTGCCAACTTTTCGGGATCATGCTCTCTTTTTTTGGGCGCATGATCTTGTCCGAAAAGTCTGCCAACTTTTCGGGATCATGCTCTAAGGCCGGTATTGCGTGGGCGAAGCGCCAAAGCGTCGGCGGAAGCAACGATTGAAATAGGGCGTGTCCGCGAAGCCTGACGCAAAGGCGATCTCGCCGACCTTCATACGACTGCACTGAGGATCGGATAACATTCTGCGCGCTTTTTGCAGGCGGAGTTCCAAGACCCGCTCTGAGAATGGCTGGCCGGTCTCGCTCAAGAGATTCTGGATTGAGTGCTGCGAAAGTCCGAGCTGCGCGCTCAATTCTCGCGTCGAGAACTGCGGGTTGCTGAAGCCGGCGTCGATGCCGGCGACGATCAGTTGCAGCTGCGCTGCGCGGACGCCGCGGAACGTCGCGATTTCGGCTGCATCGCGGCTCGCGCCGAGGGCGAGGGCAAGCAGATCGGCCAGTGTCCTGCCGACATGGTCCGTCAATGCGGGATCGTGCCTAAAATCGTCGCGCTGGAACAGGAACGCCATATAGTCTTTCAGGAACCGAGACGCTGGCGCATTCGGGTCCATATGGCACATCACAAGATCGTCGGGGTTTTGAACGAGCTCGCCTAACAGGCCGCGTGGGATAATCATCGCCCACGCGGTCTCCAACGGCACGGAATCCGACGCCGAGACCTCTCCCTTTGCGAGAAACGCCATCGAGCCTTGGGTGAGTTCCAGCTCTTGCCCGCATTGCCGAATCAGTGTCGGCGGGCTTCCGAAGTTCACTTGTAGAGCAAAGTCGTGCGAGCCGTCGTCCGCGATGTTCTGAGCCGTTCGCCTGAAGTGGACGATGGTGGCGCGGCTTTCCACGAGCTGCACGCCGCCGAAATCGGTGAGGGTAGTGTGCACCTCGAACGGATGATCCTCGCTGAACGAGATATCGAACGGTCCGATCAGGGCTTCCGATCGCTCCATCCAGAGCCGCTGACGATTGCGACTATCGAGATGGGCCGGGAGTGCGTCGGTCGAGAGCACAAAACGGTTGGGTTGCCAACCCTTCCGGTTTCTTGCGCAGTGTTGATCGTCCACGGCCGCCATTCCAAAGCAAGAACGCGCGCAAGTGTAATCGGTATCGGGAACAAGTCCAGAAAAAACAGGGCCGCGCAAGTATAATTGGTATCGGGAACAAGTCCAGAAAGAAATGGGACCGCGCAAGTGTAATTGGTATGGGGAACAAGTCCAATAAGAAATTGGAAGAAGTGTCTTCTGTGCAACAACGCCAGCAAAAGCTCAATTGGCGGGAAATGGCGACAAGTCTTTTTTGCAATCGGACAAAAGGGTCCTTGGAGAACGCGTTACGATCCGGCCGTTCAAACTGGTGTTCGGGGGACCAAGGACGAATGAGCCCGCAGATCAAGCAGAAGCTATTCCTTTCAACAGCAACGGTTCTGGGGATGATGATTCGTTTGCGTTCGCAGAGTGTCGTGGGGGCGAGGTCCGTACACCGTACGAAGGGTCGTGGCTTGCCGGCTACGTGCCGGCACAGGCGATGCGCGAAGCGCGGGATGGTGCGTGCTGCGCTACTCGCATCCTCGGCGTTGTGGATGATGGGGGTGCTGCCGGCGGCGGCGCAGGACGCAACCTGGCTGCCCCCTCCGGGTGTGACGCCTGCCGACTTCAACAATCCCAACAATTGGAATCCCGTTGGGGTACCGACAGGCACCGCCTTCTTCGGCGCGGCGAACATCACCGACCTAACGTTCAGCGCTGACACCTCCATCGACGGCTTCACCTTTAATGCCGGTGCGGCCGCTTTCGCCTTTTCCAACCCGCAAGTCCTCACGTTCGACGGCGCGGGCATCATCATCAATGGCGCCGGCGCCACCCACACCGCGATCCTCAGCAACGACGCTGGTGGCACCACGAATTTCAACGGCAGCAGCAGCCTCGACCGTGCGCGGATCAGCAACAATGATGGCACCACGAATTTCAACGGCAGCAGCAGCGCCGGCATCGCCTTCGCCCCCGGCGTCGCCGGCGCCACCATCGACAACCACGCCGATCTGAACTTCAACGACAACAGTACCGCCGGCGGCGCGAGGATCACCAACAACAATTTCGCCACCACGAATTTCAACGGCAACAGCAGCGCCGGCAACGCCGATATCCGCAACAGACCCTTTGACGGCCTAGTGTCTTTCAACGACAACAGCACGGCCGGCAGCGCCACCATCACCAACAACGGCGATCTGCGCTTCTTCGACAACAGCACGGCCGACCGTGCCGAAATCACCAACTTCCATAATCTGGAATTCTTCAAGGACAGCACGGCCGGCAACGCCGACATCATCAATGATTCTTCTCTGTATTTCTTCAACAACAGCACCGCCGGCGGCGCCACGATCTTCAACGACTCTGTCATACGTTTCAACGACGACAGCACGGCCGGAACCGCGGAGATCACCACCGTCCGGCTCACCAAGATAATATTCTTACTCGACAGCAGCGCCGGCAGCGCCAAAATCACCAACGTTTGGGGAACAGTGGACTTCAGCGGCTCCAGCACTGCCGGCAGCGCCGAAATCACCAACAATCATAGCGGAACAGTGAACTTCCGCGGCTCCAGCACCGCCAGCAGCGCCAAAATCACCAACAATTGGGGAACAGTGGACTTCAGCGGCTCCAGCACGGCCGACAGCGCCACCATCACCAACAATGACCGTCTGCGGTTCTTCGAGAACAGCACCGCGGGCCAGGCGCAGATCGTGACGAATGCGGGGGCGGTGACAGACTTCTCCGCCAGCACCGGCCCACTCGGCAACAACCAACTGACCGCGGGCTCTTTCGCCGGCGCCGGCCTCTATTTCCTCGGCGCCAACGCGCTGACGGTTGGTGGCAACGGTCTGTCGACCGAGGTCAGCGGCGTGATCAGCGACTGCGGACCAAGCGGGACTGACTGCCAAGTCTCAGGCGCCACGGGCGGCTCGCTGGTCAAGACGGGGACCGGCATCCTCAACCTGACGGGCATAAACATCTATACCGGGGCGACCACGGTCAATGTCGGCACGCTGCTGGTGAACGGCTCGATCGTCTCTTCGAGCGGACTGACGGTCAATCCGGGCGGGACGGTCGGCGGCACCGGCACGCTACCCACGACCACCATCAATGGCGGCATGCTCTCGCCCGGAAACTCGATCGGCACGATCACGACTGCCGGCCCTGGCGGCGTCAGCGGCAACCTGTTGCTGAACTCGGCCGCAACCTATCTGGTCGAGGTTTCACCGACTGCCGCCGACTTCACCGATGTCACCGGCACCGCCACGCTCGGCGGCACCGTGCAACTGGTGTTCCTGCCGGGCACTTACGTTCCGCGGACCTACCCCATCCTGTCGGCGGCCGGTGGGCTCATCGGCACGTTCGACGCGCTCAGTCCGCTGTTTGCGGGGAGCCTCACCTATAACTATACAACGAACGACGTGCTGTTGAACCTGGTGCTCGGTCTTGGCCGCGTGAACGGCCTCACAAGGAACCAGCAGGCGGTGGGCAGCGCTATCGACAATGCGTTCAATTCGGGCGTCCCGCTGGGCGGACGGTTCGTCAACCTGCTCAACCTGACGCCGGCGACGCTGCCGGCCGCGCTCGATCAGCTCTCGGGCGAGATATCGACGAGCACGCAGTCTGCCGCCTTCCGCTCGATGGATTTTTTTCTGCAGATGATGCTCGATCCCTTCGTGGCGGAACGCAGCAACTTTGCCGGCGGTCCGGCGCTGGCGTTTTCCGGCGAAGGCCCGCCGCGCAGCGCGCTCGCGCCAAAATTTCCGATCAAGGAGCCGCCTCCGCCGTCCACGTTCGAGCAGCGCTGGACGGCATGGGGCGGCGCCTATGGCGGACGCGAGAGCCGCGACGGCGATGTCAGCATCGGCTCGCATGAAACACGCACCAATGTGTGGGGCCTGGCCGCCGGCGCCGACTGGCGCCTGCAGGACAGCGTGCTCGGCGTGGCGCTGAGCGCCGGTACCACATCGTTCGATCTCGCCGAGGGACTTGGCAGCGGCGACACCGAGTTCATGCAGGTTGGTCTTTACGGGTCGACCCGGATCGGTGCGGCCTATGCATCGGCGGCGCTTGCCTATGGCTGGCACCAGGCCGAGCATGCGCGCACCATCGCCTTTGCCGGTCCCGACACGCTGAAAGGCGAGTTCGATGCCCACCAATTCGGTGGCCGCATCGAGGCCGGCTGGCGGCAAGCCACGCCTTGGCTCGCGGTGACGCCTTACGCCGCCATGACCGCGCAGCAGTTCCATAGTCCCGGCTATAGTGAGACGGCGACGGCCGGTGTTGCCGACTTCGCGTTGGACTATGCCGGTGACACATCCCAATCGGTGCGCAGCGAACTCGGTGCGTGGCTCGACCAGGTTTACGCGTACGGCTATGGCGGAGTGCTCAAGCTCCGCGGCCGCGCCGCCTGGGTGCACGACTATTCCGACGATCCCGTCATGGACGCGGCATTCCCTGTATTGCCGGGCTCGGATTTCGGCGTGACCGGCGCTGCGGCCGCGCGCGATGCGCTGCTCGCCTCTGCCGCCTCGGAACTGCAGCTCGCGAGCGGCCTCTCCTTCATCGCCAGGTTCGACGGCGAGTTCGCCCGCACCGCGCAGGCCTTTTCCGGCACTGCCACGCTACGCCGGGTGTGGTGAACTTCCCCTGGTGGAGCCGGCCGGCGGGCCGCAGTGCATTGGTTTAACGAGAAGTCGCGGGTCCAGCGGGGGCGAGCATCAGCGGCGTGGTTTCTCGGATCATGGCCATGACGTCGAGGTCCGGCGCGACCACCGCATAGTCCTCGTCGATCAGCAGCGAGGCGATGCCGTGCACGAAGGTCCACAGCCTGATCGCGATCGCGCGGGGATCGCCGGGCAGGCGGTTTGACTCGCAGTACCGCGCGACGTGCTCGATGACATTGGTGAAGCAACGCCTGCCTTCGCGGAGAACGCTCTCGGACTGCTTGAGCTTCGGGTTTTGACCGAACATCAAACGGAACAGCCGCTGCTCCTGCGCCGCAAAAGTCACATAAGCCTCGCCCATGGCAATGATGCCTTCGAGCGTGCCTTCGCCCTTTGCTGCGAGGGCCGCCATCGAGCGGCCTGAAATCTCGTCGAAGGCACGCGCAACGACGATCTCAAGAATCTCATCGCGGTCGCGGAAATGCTTGTACGGCGCCGCCGTGGAGACCCCTGCAAGCCGGCAGGCGTCCGATAGCAAAAAATTCTCGGCGCCATCCTCCGCAATTAGCACGTAGGCGGCCCTCACCAATGCCTCCTTCAGATCTCCATGGTGATAGCGCGCCTTTGGCTTCACGCCCGTCTCCTTTTCTGATCGTTGACGCAAAAGTTAGTTTGACTAACATGGGAATGCAAGTTAATTGATCTAACTTATGTTAGCCGACGTAACTTGGATGCCGGGCCGGATCGCAAGAAAGACATGCGGATGGGCGCGAACACGAGGATAATCTTTCAAGAGACTGGATATAAAGAATTTCTGCGGTTTCTGCTGAACCGAGCCGTGGTTGCGCTTGCCGCTGCCGTCTTCGTCGGGCTTGCCGCCTTGGGCATCATGGCCTTGCACCTGCGCGCGGCCGCCGAGCCGCCCCTCAAGACCGCGCCGCCGGTCAGCGTGTCGACCATGAGCGTGCGCCTCGTCGATGACTATGCGCGGGTTGCAAGCTACACGGGCCGCCTCGAACCGGCACGCCAGACGGCGCTTGCGTTCGAACGCGCCGGCCTTGTGACGGCGGTCACCAAGGATGAGGGCGGTCGGGTCGAGGCGGGTGAGGTCATTGCACGCTTGGACACGTCGCAGCTCGAGGCAAACCGCCGACAACTCGAGGCGCGCCGGCGGGAATTGGCAGCGCAGCGCAAGCTCGCGGAGCTTACGCTTGGCCGGCAGTCGCAGCTCAAATCGAAGGGATGGAGCCCGGAGCAACGCCTCGATGAAGCCGTCGCCACGGTCGCGCAATTGAGCGCCGCCATCGACCAGGTCACGGCCCGGATCGCTGCGATCGACATCGATATTCGCAAATCCGAACTCAAAGCCCCGTTCGCTGGCCATATCGCGGTCAGGTCGGTCGATGAAGGCGCTGTGGTCGCGGCTGGCAGCTCGGTCGTGGCGCTCTTGGAAACGGACCGGCTGCAGGCGCGGATCGGGTTGCCGCCGGCTGTCGCGGCAGGTCTGAGCGAGACGGCGATCCATACGCTGAGCTCCGGTGGCGAGCGCGTGCGCGCGAAGCTCGCAGCGAAGAGAAGGGACCTGCAGACCGGAACGCGCACGGCGACCGTGCTGTTCGACGTTGTCGATGCGGCGGACAACATCGTGCTGGGCGACCTGGTCACGCTCGATGTCGACGAGAAGGTGAACGAACGCGGTGCATGGGTGCCGCTTACCGCGCTCAAGGAGGGGCGCCGCGGTTTGTGGACGGTTCTGGCGGTCGACCAGAGCAAGACGCACGCGATCGTGCGGCCGGAAGCCGTCGAGGTCCTGTACGCGCGTGGCGATGAGGCATTCGTGCGCGGCACGTTCCGCGACGGTGCCAAGATCCTCACCGCCGGCATCAACCGCGTGGTTGCCGGACAGCGTGTTGCCCTGTCGGAAGAGCAAGGTCGATGACCACGCTGTTCTTTCGCAAGCCCCGCCTGTTCGCGCTCGCCGTTCTGATGATGATCGCCGCGGGTGCGTCGGCCCTGATGACCATCGGGCGCCAGGAGGACCCGACGATCACCAATCTGTTCGCGACGATCGTGACGCCTTTCCCCGGCGCGGATCCGGCGCGCGTCGAGGCGCTGGTGACCGAGAAGATCGAGGACCGCCTCAAGGAAATCCCGGAGATCGACATTATCCGCTCCGTCTCCCGGCTCGGTGTCTCGGTCGTGCAGGTGGAGTTGTCGGAGTTCATCTCCGATATGAAGATCGAGCAGACCTGGTCGGAGATCCGCGACGCCCTGTCCGACGCCGCACTCGACTTTCCTGAGGGCGTGCCGCAGCCAAGCTTCGATGACGACCGCACCGGCGCCTTCACCGCGATTCTGGCGCTCATGCCTCGTGCGGGAACCGAGACGAATCCCGCAATTCTGAGACGAACCGCACGCCTTTTACAGGACCGCCTGCGCGCCGTTCCGGGAACCAAGCTTGTCGAGCTTTTTGGTGCGCGTGAGGAGGAGATCACGGTCGCGGTGAATGCCAAGTTGATCGCCTCGCTGGGCATGAACGCCGCCGACGTCTCGCGCGCCATCGCCCAAGCCGACAGCAAGGTGCGTGCCGGCCAGGTGCGCGGCGAACGCCTCGACCTGCTGGTCGAGGTCGAGGGCGAGATCAAAGCGCTCGACCGACTGCGCGCCGTTCCGATCCGCGAAGGCAGCGATGGCCAGATCGTTCGCGTCGGCGACGTGGCAACCGTCACGCGTGGACAGCGCGAGCCGGCCGAGAGCCTTGCCATCGTCGACGGCAGACCGGGCGTGCTGATCGCGGCCAGGATGGAAGACGATCTGCAGGTCGATGCCTGGGCACGTCGCGTCGCGGCAGTCGAGGCGGAGTTCGCGCGCGCCCTCCCGGGCGGCCTGGAGCTCAAGCGCCTGTTCGACCAGGCGGGCTATACCAGCGAGCGCCTGGGCGGCGTCCTGATCAACATGGCGCAAGGCATGGCGATCGTGATCGGCGTGTTGCTGATCAGCCTCGGCTGGCGTGCGGCGGCGATCGTCGCCGTCGTCATCCCGCTCTCCGGGATCGTGTCGATCGCGTTCCTCCAGGCCGTCGGTATTCCGGTTCACCAGATGTCGGTGACGGGGCTGATCGTGGCGCTGGGCCTGATGGTCGACGCCGCGATCGTCATGGTCGACGAAATCCGCCGCAAGCTGAACGAAGGTGCGACACGCCTTGCCGCCGTCGACCATGCCATCCGTCGGCTTGCTGCGCCGCTTCTGGCCTCGACGGTGACGACCGTGCTGGCGTTCATGCCGATGCTGCTGCTTCCCGGTCCCGCCGGGGATTTCGTCGGCTCGGTCGCGACCTCGGTCATCATCATGTTGATCGTCTCCCTCGTGCTCGCCTTGACGATCACCCCGGCGCTGGCAGGGTGGCTGCTGCCACCGCAGCAGAACAGCGCCGGAGCGCGGGAGCGGCCGGGGTCCTCGCCCGGCGGCATCTTCGGCGCCAGCCTGCGGCTTGCGGTCCGTCATCCTCGTCTTGCGATGCTTGGCGCGATGGTGCTGCCGATCATCGGCTTCGGAGCGTTCCCGACGCTCAAGCCGCAGTTCTTTCCTGGCGTCGACCGCAACCAGTTCTACATCCAGGTCAAGCTTGCCGACGGAGCGGCCATCACACAGACCCAGCGGGTGGCGCTGAAGGTCGACGCGATCGCACGCGATTTGCCCGAGATCGAATCCATCAGTTGGGTGATCGGCGAGAGCGCACCGGCATTCTACTATAACATGATTGTCGACCAGGACGGCGTTCCGAGCTTTGCCGAGGCGCTGGTGACGACACGTTCGCCGCAGGCAACCGAGGCGATCCTCGACAGGCTGCAAGCGCGGCTCGCCGCCGACGTGCCCGAAGCGCGCATCATCGTGCGCGGACTCGGTCAGGGGCCGCCGGTCTTCGCCCCGGTCGAGATCCGCATTGTCGGCCCCAGTCTCGATACGTTACGCGCGCTTGGCGATCGAACCCGGCTGATCATGCTCGACGTGCCGGGCATCGTGCTGGCGCGGACTGAAGTCGGGCCGGGGGCACCGAAGGTTCACGTTGATCTTTCCGAGGAGAAGGTGCGGCTCGCAGGCCTCGATCTCGGTCGCGTTGCCCGCCAGCTCGAGGCGCAACTCGAAGGCGCCATGGGCGGCTCGATCGTGGAGGCTAGCGAGGAGCTGCCGATCCGCGTGCGTGTCGGTGACGGTGCGCGTGACACCGTTACGGCCATCGCCGCGATCGATCTGGTCGATCTCGAAGCACCCGGTCAGGCACGGCAAGGTGTTTATCCGGGCATTCCGCTTACCGCGCTTGGTTCTGTACGGGTGATACCCGCGGAAACCGCTATCCATCGGCGCAATGGCGAACGCATAAACACCGTACAGGCCTTCGTCGAACGCGATATGCTGCCGGAAGTCGCACTTCGTGATGCGCAGGCGCGCATCGCGGCGAGCGGTCTCGAATTGCCGCCGGGCTATCGACTCGAAGTCGGCGGCGACAGCGATGCCCGCGAAGAGACCATGCGCAATCTCATGGCTTCGCTCGGACTCATCGTCACCCTCGCGACCGCCAGCATCGTGATGACCTTCGGTTCCTATCGCCTGACGGCGGTGACGGCGATCGTCGCCGTGCTGTCGATGGGTCTCAGCCCGCTTGCGCTTGCCGTCTTCGGCTATCCATTCGGCATCCAGGCCGTGATCGGCGTCATCGGCTCGATCGGCGTGTCGATCAACGCCGCGATCATCATCATGACGGCGCTGCAGGAGGATGCCGCGGCGCGGCGCGGCGATGTCGACGCCATCGCGGGCCGCGTGCTGGTTCAGAGCCGGCACATCATCTCGACCACGGTCACGACGTTCGGCGGATTCCTGCCGTTGATTCTCGCGGGCGGCGGCTTCTGGCCGCCTTTCGCCATGGCGATCGGCGGGGGCGTGTTGCTCTCGACGGTCGTCTCGCTCTACTTCGTGCCCCCGGCCTTTGCATTGTTGGCACGGAACGGCCGGCTGCCGTCACCCGTCCGCGCGCTGGAAGAGACAGCCGAGCAGCCGGGGAGGGCGCTTGCGTAAAGCATGATCCCGAAAAACTGGCAGACTTTGCGGACAAGATCATGCGACCAAACAAAGAGAAAGAGCGCGCGATTGAATCAACCTAAAGCAATCGCGCGCTAGCGTTCCGACTCTGACGGTCCGATCCCGGACCGTCAGCCCGGAACACTAGCTAATCCGTTACTTTGTGATGCGGCACCAACACAATGAGGCGACCCCAAGCGTTGGTG
>JANQIP010000206.1 GCA_028282095.1 Xanthobacteraceae bacterium
GGCCCGGCCATAACGGGCGCGTGACGAGTGCAACGACCGTTAGCACGACCACAAGAATGACCATGCGAATGGAAAGGAAGGTGAATGGCTCGGCATAGGGCAATCCGAGCTGCGCGCCGATGAAGCCCGACGCCCATAGGATCACGAAGACGCCGGGCGCAAGAAAGACGGCGATATTGGCGAAATCGCGCGGCATTGGACGGCCCCCTCCCCCAACAGTGTTCTTCTCTGGCGGTCCGATTCCCGGACTGGCAGAGAAGGAACACTAGCTCACCTGTTTCTTGTGGTGCGGCGCCACCAACACGATGAGACGAGTTCGGCGCTGGTGGCACAGCATTAGAACATGATACCGAAAAGTTGGCAGACTTTTCGGACAAGATCATGCGACAAAACAAAGAGAAATGGAGCGCGATGACTTCAGATTGAAACGATTGCGCCCAATTTGTTTGTCTTTTCCTGAACGATCTTGTCCGAAAAGTGCAGCTCCTGACGATCAGGCTCCGGATATCCGCAGCCTTTGAAGGCTGTTGCACGCAATCTTCGGCCCCAACCATTCGGGCCACGGGCGCCTCCAGTTAACCGAATGGAAACCAGAAGCTCGGCAAAACTTGCCGGGTGTGATGCTACCCACGCGTCCTGGAGCATGATCCCGAAAAGTTGGCAGACTTTTCGGACAAGATCATGCGACAAAACAAAGGGAAATAGAGCGCGTTTGATCCGGTCCGGATGAATCGCGCTCTAGGGTCGGCCCGTGCAAAGTCTTGTCGCATTCGCAAAAACACTGGGGCCCGCCCGCCTTGCTGCCATGGGAGCGGTGGCGGCAGCGCTCATCGGCTTTTTCGCGTTTCTCATCTTGCGGGTGACGGCCCCGCAAATGATACCGCTGTTCACGGACCTTCCTTTCGAGGACTCCGCCGCCATCGTCCGGGACCTGGAACGGCAGGGAGTTCCCTACGAACTCAAGGGTGACGGCGCCATCGTGCTCGTGCCGAAGGATCGGGTCGGCAGGCTGCGAATGCAGCTCGCCGAAATGGGTCTGCCCAAAGGGGGCGGCGTCGGCTACGAGATTTTCGACAAATCGGATTCCCTCGGCACCACGAGCTTCGTTCAGAACATCAATCATCTGCGCGCCCTCGAAGGGGAGCTTGCCCGCACCATCCGCTCCCTCGACCGGGTCCAGGCCGCGCGCGTGCATCTCGTCCTGCCCGAGCGGCCTTTGTTCGCCCGCGACCGGCCCCAGCCATCCGCCTCGATCGCGCTCAAAGTGCGCGGCCGGCTGGAAGCGCAGCAGGTCCGTGCGGTCCGCCATCTCGTCGCCTCCGCGGTCAACGGCCTCAAGCCCGAACGGGTGTCGATCGTCGACGAGACCGGCCGGCTGCTCGCCGATGGCGCCGATGTGGACGTGATCGGCGGCATCGGCGCCGATGAGCGCAAGGTGGCCTATGAGAAGCGTTTGCGCGAGCAGGTCGAATCGATCGTGTCCTCGGTGGTGGGCTCCGGGCGCGCCCGCGTGCAGCTGACGGCGGATTTCGACTTCAACCGCATCACGCAGACCCACGACCGCTACGACCCGGAGGGTCGCGTGGTGCGCTCCAGCCAGTTGCGCGAAGAGACCTCGGCCACGGCCGGAAAGCAGGGTGAGGTCACCGTTGGGAACCAACTGCCCGGCGCCGATCAGCAGGGCGCCGCCACCCAAGACCAGAGCAAGAAGTCCGAGGAGATCATCAATTACGAGATTTCGCGCACCACCAAGACCGAGGTGATCGAAGGCGGGCGGGTGAACCGGATCTCCGTTGCCGTGCTGGTTGATGGCATTTACAGCCGCAACGAGAAAGATGAGCTGGTCTATCAGGCGCGCCCGAAGGAAGACCTCGAACGCATTGCGGCGCTGGTGCGCTCGGCGATCGGCTTCAACGAAAAGCGAGGCGATCAGGTCGAGGTCGTCAATCTGCGTTTTGCCGAAGCGCCGGGCCTCGTGGTCACCGAGCAAAGCGGCTGGATGTCCTATTTCCAGATCACGAAAGCGGACATCATGCACACGGTCGAGCTTGTCATCATGCTGGTGCTCGGCCTTGTCGTCTTCATCTTTGTCTTGCGGCCGCTGGTCAACCGCATCATCACGCCCGAGCATATCGCGGCCCTCACAAGCGCCATTCCCAATGCGAGTGCAGCATTGCCCGCAGGTGCGGCCGAGACCCCGGCTATCCCACCGGCGCCCAGCGAAACCTCGAAGAAGATCGAGATCGCCCAGGTGCAGGGCACGGTGCATCTCCAGTCCATCCAGAAAGTGGGGGAACTCGCCGACCGCAATCCGCACGAAACCGTCTCGATCATCCGCCAATGGCTCCATGAGACGCCCTGATCACATCCAACCGTCCCGCCATGACCGAACCGTCGAACCAATCCGAAATCGAAAACGCCGTCGCAACGCTCGCCAGCCGCACGCCGCAGGGGGCGAATGCGGCCCGTCCGCTCACCGGCCCGGAGCGCGCGGCCGTGCTCATGCTCGCGCTCGGCGACCAGTATGGCGCCAGAGTGTGGAACCTGCTCGACGACGAAGAATTGCGCGAACTGTCGACCGTGATGTCTCAGCTTGGCACGGTGCAGGCGGAATCGGTCGAAGGCCTGATGCTGGAATTCGTGTCGCGCCTGTCGGCCTCGGGCGCCATCATGGGCAATTACGACGCGACCGAACGGCTGCTGCAACAATATCTGCCGCCGGAGCGCGTCACCGGCATCATGGACGAGATCCGCGGGCCGGCCGGCCGCAACATGTGGGAAAAGCTCTCCAATGTGCAGGAAGAGCTGCTCGCCAACTACCTCAAGAACGAATATCCGCAGACCGCGGCCGTCGTGCTCTCCAAGCTGAGTTCCGAGCACTCGGCGCGCGTGCTCGCGATCCTGCCCGAGGACTACGGCCTCGAGGTCGTCAGCCGCATGCTGCGCATGGAAGCCGTGCAGAAGGACGTGCTCGAGCGGGTCGAGCAGACGCTGCGCTCCGAATTCATGTCGAGCCTGTCGCAGACCCGGCGGCGTGACGCGCACGAACTGATGGCGGAGATCTTCAACAATTTCGATCGCCAGACCGAGACCCGGTTCATGACATCGCTCGAGGAGAGCAATCGCGAGAGCGCCGAGCGCATCAAGAACCTGATGTTCACCTTTGACGATCTCGTCAAGCTCGACAACGCCTCGGCGCAGACCTTGATGCGCCATATCGACAAGGACAAGCTCGCGATCGCGCTCAAGGGCGCCGGCGAGCCGGTCCGTCAGTTCTTCCTGTCCAATATGTCGACCCGCGCGGCGAAGCTGCTGCAGGAGGACATGCAAACGCTCGGGCCGGTGCGCCTGCGCGATGTCGACGAGTCGCAGGCGCTGCTCGTGAACCTTGCCAAGGATCTCGCCGCCAGGGGCGAGATCATGATCGCCAAGAGCCGCGCCGACGAAGAGCTGGTCTATTGACAATGAAGACCTGGAGCCCTCAGCGATACAGCAAACCGAGCGATGAGACCCGGCGCCGCGTGCAGTGTGGAGCCATGCAGCCATGACCGCGCAGGCAAAATTCCTCTTCGACCTCGACTTTTCGGCGCCGGCCGCCGACAAGCGGGCGACGGCGGTCTCGTTTGCGGCGCATGAGGCCGCGCTCGGTGAAGCGCAGGCGCAAGGCTATCGCTCCGGGCTCGCCGCCGCCGAGGCGCAGGAGCGCACGCGTGCCGAGCGGCAGACAGCGGCCGCCTATGAGCAGATCGGTGCAGCTCTTGCGCGGTTCGCCGAGGAGCTTCCGGCGATCACGGCCCGGATCGAAGCTGCCGCGGTCGAGGTCGCGGTCGCGATCGCGCAGAAACTCGCGCCGGCGCTGATCGCCCGCGAGCCGCTTGCAGAGATTGCAGCGCTCGTGACCGTATCCTTGCGGGAACTCACCGCCGCACCGCATGTCGTCATCCGCATCGATGAGGGCCTCTATGCCGGCGCGCGCGAGCGGCTCACCGAGATCGCGCAGGCCTGCGGTTTTTCCGGCCGCCTGGTCGTGCTCGGCGAGGCCGAGATCGCGCCCGGCGATTGTCGCATCGAATGGGCCGACGGCGGCCTGATCCGCGACCGGGCGACGACCGAGACGGCGATTGCCGAGGCCGTCGGGCGCTATCTCGCCGGACGGCATGGCACGTCCGACGCACGGGAAGAGGGAGAAAGCCATGGCTGACGACGGCTCTAACGTTCCGTTCCCCAGCCTCGATCCCAATCATCAGCCGGATGTGGTGGCGCAGGCGCCATTGGAGGCGGGCGACACCGAAGCGACCCGCACCGCGGCCGATCTCGAAGCCGTGTTCGATGTGCCGGTGCAGGTGTCCGCCGTGCTCGGCCGCGCGCGCATGGATGTCGGTGATCTCCTCAAGCTCGGCCCCGGCGCGGTGCTCGAACTGGACCGCCGGGTCGGGGAAGCGATCGACATCTATGTCAACAACCGGCTGGTGGCGCGCGGCGAGGTGGTGCTGATCGAGGACAAGCTCGGGGTCACCATGACGGAAATCATCAAGGCGGAGCGCATGTGACGCCGGTGCCGACCTGCCGCCGCGCTCTCGTCCGCACGCGGAGTGAGGAAAACACAATCAAGGGACATGGACCATGCGCCTCCTGATCGTCGGAACACTCAAGGGACAGCTCACCGCGGCGACCAAGATCGCCATGGACAAGGGGGCGGCCGTCACCCATGCGGAAACCAGCGAAAGCGCCATGGCAGTGCTGCGCGCCGGCCGCGGCGCCGATCTCCTGATGGTCGATGTCGCTCTCGACATCCGCGACCTCGTGATGCGGCTCGAGGCAGAGCGCATCCATTTGCCGCTCGTTGCATGCGGTACCGGAAACGATGCCCGCGCCGCGGTCGCCGCCATCCATGCCGGCGCCAAGGAGTATATCCCGCTCCCGCCCGACCCCGACATGATCGCGGCGGTTCTCGCGGCGGTCGCCGACGATTCGCGTGAACTGATCTATCGCGACCAGGCGATGGCCCACATCGTCAAGCTTGCCCAGCAGATCGCGCCGTCCGAGGCTTCGGTGCTCATCACCGGCGAGTCCGGCACCGGCAAAGAAGTGGTGGCGCGCTACCTCCACGCCCGCTCAAATCGCGCGCGCGGCCCGTTCATCTCGGTGAACTGCGCGGCGATCCCCGATCAACTGCTCGAATCGGAACTGTTCGGCCACGAGAAAGGCGCCTTCACCGGCGCTGTCGCGCGCCGCATCGGCAAGTTTGAGGAGGCCAATGGCGGCACGCTGCTGCTCGACGAGATTTCGGAAATGGAGGTGCGGCTGCAGGCCAAGCTTCTACGCGCCCTGCAGGAACGCGTGATCGATCGGGTCGGGGGCACGCGCCCCGTTCCAGTTGATATCCGCATTGTCGCAACCTCAAACCGCAATCTTGCCGAAGCCATGCGCGAGGGCCGGTTCCGCGAGGACTTGCTGTTCCGGCTCAATGTGGTGAATCTCAAGATCCCGCCGCTGCGGGCGCGCCCAGCCGACATTGTCGAGCTTGCTCACTATTTTGCGCGGAAATACGCGTTGGCGAATGGCGTGCCGGTCCGCCCCTTGTCGGCGGAAGCCAAGCACCAGCTCGCCGTCAATCCCTGGCCCGGCAATGTGCGCGAATTGGAGAACACGATTCACCGGGCGGTCCTGTTGTCGGGCGGCGATGCGATCGGACCGGAGGCGATCCTGACACCCGACGGCGAACGCCTCGACCAGGCAAGGCCCGCGGCGGTCGCCCATGCTGCGCTCGCGGCGGAAACGGTTACCCGTGCGCTGGTTGGCCGCACGGTCGCCGATGTCGAGCGTGATCTCATCCTGGAAACGCTCAAGCATTGCCTCGGCAACCGCACGCATGCGGCCAACATCCTTGGCATCTCGATCCGCACGCTGCGCAACAAGCTGAACGAGTACGCCGCCGAGGGCGTGCCGATCCCGGCTCCGCATGGCGGGGAGGCGCGTCTTGCGGGGTAGGTTAAGGCAAGAATCCGGGTAAAATTGTTCGTTATAGGCTATTCGTTACCGGCGTACGGCATTTACTAACAGCAACGTGCTTTACGCGACTCAATCATCTCAGCAATATCGCGCAAGTTACGGCGGGGCGAATCACTTAGCTCCTTCGCTGCCGCCGCGAAGGTGTTCGTACCGGCGAGCGGTGGAGCTCAGACCCCGGCGCCGTATGCGATTTGCGCCGTCCCGTGTCCGGAGCTACGAGCAGGCAGGAACGTCGTGCATAGCCAAGTTCGCCCGCGTCCGGTTCATTTCCGCGGCCGATCCTATCTCGCTTTTGCGCTCGCGCCGGAGCCGCCGGTCACCGATTGGCTGGCCGATCTCGACGCGGCGATCCAGCGTTCCGCCGGGTTTTTCGCCGGCCGACCCGCGGTGCTCGACCTTGCGAATACTGCGCTCAGTCGAGCCGATATCGTGCCCCTGATCAAGGAGCTCGAAACACGCGACATTCGCATCATGGGGATCGAGGGGGCCGATCCCGCCGATTTCGGGCCCGGATTGCCGCCGGTGCTGACCAATGGCCGGCCGGCCTCCGGCCGCGAAATGGTTCACGAGACCTCGCAGGCCAAAGCGTCGGAGGCCAAGACACCGGATGCCAAGGCCAAGCCGCAACCGCAAGCGACAGAGCCGCAACCTGCTTCACTTCTGGTGGAGAATCCGGTGCGCTCCGGCCAGACAATCTACTTTCCCAATGGTGATGTGGTCGTGCTGGGTTCGGTCGGGTCGGGCGCCGAAGTCGTGGCCGGGGGATCGATTCACATTTACGGCTCGCTGCGCGGACGCGCCATGGCGGGTGCGAACGGGAACGCGCAGGCGCGGATTTTCTGCCGCAGAATCGAAGCGGAGTTGCTTGCGATCAGCGGCTACTACCGGACGGTGGACGATCTGGAGGTCGATCTGCGCCACCGACCGGTGCAAGCCTGGCTCGAGGGAGACGTGATGCTGATCGCGGCCCTGGATTAGTAAAGCGGAAAAGGAAACGAACATGGCCAATGTGGTAGTCGTGACATCGGGTAAAGGCGGCGTTGGCAAGACGACGTCCACTGCGGCTTTGGGGGCGGCGCTGGCGCAGGCCGGTGAGAACGTCGCGGTGGTGGACTTCGACGTTGGCTTGCGCAACCTCGACCTCATGCTCGGTGCCGAGCGCCGCGTGGTGTTCGATCTCATCAATGTGGTCCAGGGCGTGGTGAGGCTGCAGCAGGCCCTCATCCGCGACAAGCGCATCGACACCTTGTGGCTGCTGCCGGCTTCGCAGACGCGCGACAAGGATGCCTTGACCGACGAGGGCGTGGCGCGCGTGATCGCCGACCTGCGCACGCGCTTCGACTGGATTCTGTGCGACAGCCCGGCCGGCATCGAGCGCGGGGCGACGCTCGCGATGCGGCATGCCGACGGCGCCATTGTCGTCACCAATCCCGAAGTCTCCTCGGTGCGCGATTCCGATCGCATTATCGGCCTGCTCGACGCCAAGACCGAGAAGGCGGAACGCGGCGAGCGCATCGCCAAGCATATTCTCATCACGCGCTTCGATCCCGCCCGCGCCAATCGCGGCGAGATGCTGAGCATCGCCGACGTCATGGAGATTCTCTCCTTGCCGCTGCTCGGGATCATTCCCGAGAGCGAGGAGGTGCTGCGCGCCTCCAATCTCGGCGCACCGGTCGTGCTCAGCAATCCGGGAAGCGCGCCCTCGCGGGCCTATGCCGACGCCGCCCGACGTTTGATGGGCGAAAATGTCGACATGACTGTGCCCAGCGAGAAGCGCGGTCTGTTCACCAAGCTGTTCGGACGGAGAGCGGCATGAGCTGGTCGCTGTTGTTCAAACGACGCAATTCCGCACCGGTCGCGCGCGAGCGGTTGCAGATTCTGCTCGCGCATGAACGATCGGCGCTTGGACGCTCCAATCTGATCTCCCTCCTGCGCGAGGAGATCCTTTCCGCGATATCACGCCATGTAAAGGTCGAGCCGGACAAGGTGCAGGTGAAGATGGACCGCGGCGATGCGGTCTCCATGCTCGAGATCGAGGTCGAAATCCCCAATATCGCACAGGATCGGGCCCTCGCCGGTTAACTCTTGAGGCGGTTCAGAAGCGCGATTGTTTCGAATCAGTCGCGCCGTTTTTTTGTGGTCGCATGATCTTGCCCGAAAAGTCCGCCGACTTTTCGGGATTTTGTTTTGGTGGGAGTCGAGATCGGGCATTGCATATCACTCGTCCTCCCCCGCCGCGCGGGGGAGGACGAATTGTTCCCGGTTTTATTGGGTTCCCTAGATTAGAGCATGATCCCGACAAGTTGCAGACTTTTCGGACAAGATCA
>JANQIP010000232.1 GCA_028282095.1 Xanthobacteraceae bacterium
ACCTGAATCAAACCTGAATCAAACCTGAATCAAACCTGAATCAAACCTGAATCAAACCTGAATCAAACCTGAATCAAACCTCTTGGGAAATCCCAGTCATCCTTATATCTGCATATCTCTAGAGCACGACGTCAAAGCCTTCAAAACTTGGGGGGCCAACATAGAGGTCCTTTGTCTTGCCGGCGTCGCGATGGGCTGCACGGTAATTCTCCGAGCGGAGCCAATCTTCGAAAGCCTGTCGTGAAGCCCAGACCGTATGCGACGAATAAAGGGTATGATCTTCGCTCTCTGGTCCGCGCAGCAGGTGAAACTCGACAAGCCCGTCGACCTTGTCGAGTTGGGTGTCACGCGACTTCCAGACTTCTTCGAAATCGGTTTCGCGACCTTTGACGACGCGGAACCGGTTCATGGTGATGAACATGCGCAAACCTCAGATTTTAAGTCGTGGCTCATTTGTCGGACCGGCGCGGATCATGGCTCTTCGTGCGCAGGAACGCCCGCACCCTCAATCCACGGACCGACGCTTCGACCACCAGCGGTCGACATATGACGGGTATACCTTCGCGGCGGTCTGCGGGCGACCAAAATTGTCCCAATGGGCAATCCAGACCTCGTCGTTCCTCCAGAGCGGCACGACGTATCGTTGCCATCTCATGGCCCTGTCGAACAAGCGCGTCGCAGCCTGTAGCGATTCCCGGTTTGTCGCCTTCAGCATGGCGGCAATCGCGGAGTCGAGCACCGGGTCCTTTGCGCCCGCGAGGGCGTATGTGCCTTTTCGGTCGGCCAGCGCGCTGCCCCACAACAGACGCTCCGCGTTGCCGGCCACCAGGCGCGGTGTCATTGTGAGATCGGCCATGTCGAAATCATGGTCCAGTTTTTTTCGAACGGCGGCTGTCGCCTCCAGCAGCGGATAGCTTAAGGTGATGCCGAGACGTTCGAGATTGCGGGCAAACGGTCCGAACACGCGCACCAGCGCAGGATTGTTGTAAATCACCTCGACAACCAAGGCCTGCCCCGTAACCGGGTCCAGTCTCTTGCCGCCGACGACACGCAGACCGGCCTCGTCCAGAAGAGCATTGGCCTTGCGGAAGGCGGCGCGATCGTCTTTCGCTCCCTCACGGAGATCGGGTCCCGGGCGGTCCATCGCCTCCTCGGGCACTGCGTCGATCCTCTCGCCCAGAATGGCCTTCTCCGCCGGCGTCATCGGACCCCGCGCGCCGAGCGGCGTATCGCCGTAAAAGCTTTCCACCGGCTTGTAGCGGCCATTGAAGAGAAACCGATTGGTCCATTCGTGATTGTAGGCGAGGGCGATTGCCTGACGCACACGGCGATCCTGAAACAGCGGCCGACGTAGATTGAAAACCAGCGTGGCTATCTTGCCTGGGGTGTCGAGATCAAATGTCGTCTGTTGAATATTGCGGCCGTTGCGTTGCATCGTCTCATATGCAGATGACCATTGAGCCGCGTCGCCCTCCTGCCAGACGTCGAATTGCCCGGCCGCCAGGGCCTGACGCGTGACCGTCGCGTCACGGAAATACTCGATTTGGATCAGGTCGAAATTGTGCCGCCCGACATTCACCGGACGCGACTTGGCCCAATAGTCGGGCACGCGTTCGAGTACCAGCGATCGCCCGGCATCGACGCTTTTCACGCGATACGGCCCGCTGCCGAGCGGCGCTCGAAGCGATTTCCTCCGTGCGTCCCGATCTTCCCAGAAGTGTTTCGGATGGATCGGAAGCCCGCCGACGATGCGCACGAATTCACGATCGCCGGGCCTCTTGGTGCGGAACGTCACGGTTCGCGGCGAGGCGGTCTCGATGGTGTAGAGCCGGAGAACCTGACGGTAGTAAGGAGCCCCGTGCTTGAGAAGCGTCTCAAAGGTGAAGACGACATCCTCGGCGGTGACCGGTTTGCCGTCATTCCATCGCGCGTCGGCATGAAGCTTGAACCGGACCCAACTCAAGTCCGCGGCCACGTCGATGGTTTCCGCAAGCAGGCCGTAATAGCCGGCGGCCTCGTCCGCGCTCGCAATGATCAGCCGGTCATAGACGTAGTTGCGTAGATCCGCTGGCGTTGTGCCGGGATAGTACAGCGTATTGAGGGAATCGAACGTGCCGACCTGCGCGAGACGGATGACGCCGCCCTTGGGAGCAGATGGCTCTACATAGTCGAAATGGGTGAAACCTTCCGGGTATTTCAGCTCATGGATCGGCGAGTAGCCGTGCGCCGGCTCGGCCGTCGCGGGCGGAGCGGATGGCAATGTCACGAGCAGCAGGGCAATGAGCCATACACATGCGTACAGGCGGCAAATGCTCACGACACGCCCCGCGAAAAGGTCCTTACTCTTGTCTCGTTCGCTACAGAAAGACATTCGGTACACCGCCATTGGAATCTTGGGCAGAGAAGGTCTCATGACTGACTTCACCGAGCCTTTGCGCTCGTCCCGACACCTATGCTAAATTTAGTGTGTTTCTAAACTTTCTTGCCGGGCGGTAGACCATACCTGTAGCGGAGCATGATGATTGTGAGACTGATCCGGACATCTGCATAACCCGTCCAAATACACGCGTCCAATGTATGACGTCCGAGCCGCCGTGCCAGCATCCCGCAATGTAAATATGCTGGTGCGACGTTATGGGTCCTTGGATGACACCCCGCGGAGCCGCCGTTGACTTCGCTCTCAGGAGCTCTGCTTCTTACATCGCCTCTTTCCCCTTCGCGCACCGAACAAACGGCTAGCTACAGCATGATCGCGAAAAGTTGGCAGACCTTTCGGACAGGATCATGGGATCGGACAACGAGACGAAAGCGCTGTTGATTCGAGGAGAAGCGGTCGCGCTCTAGCCGACGGAAGAACCGGAACCGGGCGCATTCGCCGCAGCGATCTTGGCGACCTCCGTGTCGACAAAATAGAGCGCCTGCGGCCCTTCGCCGATCAAGTTGATCCGGTCTATGATAGTTTGGAAACAATATATTGTTCGTTTTTGAATGATGACCCAATGCAGTCGACATGTACGCCACATCAGCAAGCTGGGCAAATACCTCGTTGCGTCGACCGATTAGGAATTGGATTAGAAGCCGACTAGAGCGCGATCCATTCAGATTGAATCGATCGCGCTCTCTTACTCTTTGTTTTGTCGCATGATCTGGTCCGAAAAGTCCGCCAACTTTTCGGGATCATGCTCTAATCAGCGACATTTTTAGGGTGCAAAGAGGTTATAGTGAAGACACTCCGTTTTTGTGCTCGATTTTGGTCGAACATATTTCGGGATATTGGTAGGGCAACTTTGCATCATAGATGCAATTTAAATTTCGAATATCTATGGAGTAGCCCGAAAGTGACCGTTTTGTCCGCCATCTCGCGCTTTTGATGGTGTTGGGAGCAATTCCGCTCCCTGCAGTTGGTTCGGATGTCAAGGTGACGATGACTGACGGGACTGCTGCCGGCGGCAGCATTGAACGTCGCGGTGTTTGCTCGAAACGGGACTTTCGCGACTGAACGGGGTGGTCCCTTCACCGTCGCTGAACGCCATCTCAACACATTTGCGAGTGTGGCATCTGCTGACGAATTGGGGAGTCCACTTTCTCCGTGCAAAGACGGCGACGTTTCGTGTTCACGACCCAAAACGCGATGGCGTCAGCTTGAATCATGCTCTAGCCGTTCGATGCCCGTGTATGATGCCGCGGTTACGACGGGATGGGCGTTAAGAGCGGCTATAGACATCATCATAACGAACGATATCATCCTCGCCCAGATAACTGCCAGTCTGAACTTCAATCACTTCCAGCGGGATGCGTCCGGGATTGGCAAGCCGATGGACGGCACCGATCGGAATGAAGATCGACTCGTTCTCATGCACGATATGCGTCGCCTCACCAATCGTGATCTCGGCGGTGCCGCGCACCACGACCCAGTGCTCGGCGCGATGGAAATGGCGCTGCAGCGAAAGCTTGGCATTCGGCTTGACAATGATGCGCTTGACTTGGAAGCGGTCGCCCTTGTCGAGTGAGTCGTGCTGGCCCCATGGCCGGTAGCACCGCAAATGTTCCACGACTTCGCGACGGCCGGCGCTTGAAAGTCGCGAGACGAGCGCCTTGACCTCCTCCGACTTTGATTTGGCGGTGATGAGCACCGCGTCACGGGTGACGACGACGACAATGTCGTCCAGTCCGACGACAGCCGTCAGAATGTCGGGCGAATAGACATAGTTGTTTCGGGCATCGAGAAAAGTGCATTCGCCGGTGACGGCGTTGCCATCTTTGTCCTTGGCCATGAGGTCGGAGACCGCTGTCCACGAGCCGATGTCGGACCAGGCAAAGTCGGACGGCACGACCGCGCTCAGCGCCGTCTTCTCCATGACGGCGTAATCGACAGAGATGGCGGGAGCCTTCGCAAAGGCCTCGCGGTCGAGGCGCAGGAAGTCGAGATCGCGTTGCGCCAAAGCCACAGCGTCTTGCACGGAGTTGTGAATGTCGGGGGAGAGCCGTTCGAGCTCGCGGAGGAATACGCGGGCGCGGAACAGGAAGTTGCCGGAGTTCCAGAGATAGCCTTCGGCCACATATCGACGCGCGGTTGCCTCATCGGGTTTCTCGATGAATGCGGCAAGCTCATGAACGCCGCCCGTGCCGTCGATCGGCGGTCCCGGACGGAGATAGCCGTAGCCGGTCGCCGCGCATGTCGGTTGCATGCCGAAGGTGATGATCCGCCCCATTTGCGCTGCGATCGAGGCGCGCTCAACGTGTTCCCGGAAATGCTTGAGATCAGGAATCGCGTGATCGGCGGCGAGCACCAGCAGGATCGCCTCCGGGTCGCGCTTGACCGCCACCAGGGCGGCGGCGGCGATGGCCGCGCAACTGTCGCGGCGATGCGGCTCGACCACAATGTCGACCTCGGCCTGTAGCGCAAGCGCTTGCTCGGCGACCAAGAACCGGTACTCATCGCCAGTGACCACGATCGGCTTGCCATAGCCCCCGCCGAGCACGCGGGACAGCGTTTCCTGCAGGAGCGAGCGTCCACCGCCGAACGCAAACAGCTGCTTGGGATAGGTTTCACGCGAGGCCGGCCATAGCCGCGAGCCGGCGCCGCCGCACAGAACTGCAGGGATGATCATCGCGTCACTCATCGGCAAGGCGCACGCATTCGCGGACGAACCGCTGCACCGAACGCAGGTCTCGGCGAGCTCTTACCCCTTCGCATAAGGCACGATATAGCTCGCGATCAAGTGCGAGCCGTTTGGTTACGGCGGCAAGCGCCTCGGCCGAGACGGCGTCGGCGACGAGCCCCGCTACCCCATGCTCCACTTGCTCCGGCAACGCGCCGACCGGCGTTGCAACCACAGGAAGGCCGGCGCCGAAGGCGGCAGCGACGACGCCCGACTGGCTCGCCTCGACATGCGAGACCACCATCACGTCGTATCGGGCAAGGATGGAAGCGATCTCATCGTCGGAAAGCCACCTGTTGATGATCTCCGCTCCGAGCGCCTCCAAGCGACCTCCTTCGGCGTTCAAATGACCCTCTCCGAAAACGCCGACCTCAACGGCAATACCGCCGCCGCGCAGGGCCTCGATCGCATCGACGAACAGCCCCAATCCCTTATATGGCAAGATCCGACCGAGGAAAACGAGGCGCAGCGGCGTCTCGGGCTCCCGCGGCGGCCGATCGGGCAGCGGCCCGTAGTTGAGATCCGGATGGAACAACGTCACGATCTTCTCGGACGCGATACGACCGTTCGCCCGCAACTGCGCGGTCACGGCCTCGCTTAACGTGATGACGCGATCCGCGCGGGCCGCGGCCAAACCCAGAATCGAATTGACAAGCGCCGTCGGATCGCCGGGATGCGCGCCGGCGTCATGAACGATCGTCGCATAGCGCGCTCCCCCCATGCGCAACTGCGATATCAGAAACGGCGACCATACATGCGGCATCAGTTCGATAACGACGCCGATCCGGCGACGACGGATTTCCGCGGCAAGCACTTTCCGGATCGAGGGAATCCGCCAGGCACCAAGAACCGCGCCGATGCCGTGCTCAAAGGTATCGACACCGATCGCGGCCTCGCCCAACGCGGTCAAAGCGGCGAAGTTGTCATTCTGTCGAGATACGCATAGGCTCAGCTCCACATCGGGCATCGGCTGCGCCGCCCGTATTGCCTCGATGGCGAGGCGAAGCATCGGGCCGCGCCTCCCGAGATAAACGAACATCAGTCTGGCTGCGTCTGCCGTCGGCCGTTCTTTCATGGAGATGGTCGGCGCGCCGACTCCCCTGTCGCTTTGACCCCGTGGCTCACAGCTCGCGGAGGACGTCGTCTACCGGGCCATCGGCAACGATACGCCCTTCGCGTAACAAGACGGCGCGGTTGCAGTATTGCCGCACCGCGTCCATGCTGTGGGAGGCAAGAACCAGGATATGCGCGCGGTCAAACAAGAGGTCGATCCGCTGCTTTGCCTTTTCAGCGAAAGCCGTGTCGCCGACGCTGATCATTTCATCAAGCAAGATGATGTCCGGCTGCACAGCCGTCGACACACCGAATGCAAGGCGCAAGGTCATCCCGCTCGAATAAGTGCGCATGGGTACGTCGAGATAGGATCCGAGCTCAGAGAACTCGGCTATTTCCGGCACGAGACTGCGAGCCTGCCTAAAGGTCAATCCGAGAAAGACGCCCCGCAGCACGATGTTCTGCCGGCCGGTCAGCTCATGATCCATGCCCATCGCAAGATCAAGCAGAGATGACACTCTGCCGTCAATCACCGCAGCGCCCGACGAAGGCTCATAGGCGCCGCTGAGCACCCGCAGCAGTGTCGTCTTGCCGGCGCCGTTATGGCCTATCAGCCCCACCCGGTCTCCGGACTCCAACCTCAGATTCACGTCGCGCAACGCCTGAACGGTCACGCGATCGCGGTCCTCAGTGCCGATCCGACCGCCGACGCGGCGCAACAGGTCGTTGCGTATCGAGCGGCTGCGCGAGTTGTATATCGAGAATTCGACTGTGGCATCGCGCAATTCGATCGCCGGCATTGGTACCCCTCAAAGCCAGTAGACGATGCGCGCACGGAACCGCGCGAACAACGGAATGCTGATTGCGGCAAGAATTACGGTTGTTCCACAGGCCATTAGGTAGGCCGAAAGGGGCGGATAATTCCCGAGCAGTGGTTCCGAGACCGTCTGCAAAAACGCTGCAAAAGGATTAAAGTCAACGATAAACCCCGCTCGCCCACGCACGATGTCTGCCGGCCACACGATCGGAGTTATAAAGAATACAACTTGGACGAGGTTTTGCACGATTTGCGGCAAATCTCGAAACCGTGCGCAGAGGACCCCGAGCAATAATGCGGTGAAAAAGCCGGCAAGCAGAACAAGCATAAGGCCAAAAGGCGCAAGCAGCCAGGTGCCCGACGGCCATTGTCCCATAACGATAAAGACGATTGGAATGATGATGATGTTATGAGCGAAAGTTACCAGGTTGCGCACAATTATGCGCATCGCGAAGACGGTCTTCGGCAACGGTTCCTGGCGCAAATAGGTGTCAGCTTGGATGAAGGTCGTGCAACTGTCCGTAACGAGTCCAGAAATTAACGTCCAAACTACGAAATTTGCAGCGACATAGGGCAGAAACTGGCGGATCGGCTGATCGAATAGTAAGGCAAACACGGATCCGATGGCGCAAACGAAGGTCGCCATACTAAGCGTAATCCAGAACTGCCCGAGGCGGGACCTGGCGTAGCGCTGGCGAATATCGCCGATGCCAAGCAGCCACCAGATTCGCCAGTTGCTAAGGCCTTCGCGGAAATCGCACAGGGCGCTGGTCATCATCTCCTTGCTGAGTGCGGACATCGGAGATGGTTTGCGCGCCGCCCGTCGTGGCTTGGACCCAAATTCCATGATTTCGTCTATTGTTTAACGACGCTCGGTTTCGCCACTCCGATCGTGTCCGCCAAGGCTTCTCGCACACAGCACGCGTAATTCTCAATGCTCCAATTTGCCATGGCAAAGGCTGCGGCCGCCGCCCCGAGGCGCTGACGCCGATCCGGATCCGCCCTCAAAGCAACAAGCGCGCGTGCTGCCGCGGAAACATCCGGCTCGGCCCACCGCATGTTCGGGAAGTGATAGGTGCGTTGCGGGTCTTCCGCCGGCACGAGGCGGCAAGGCACCGGTACTCCACAGGCTTTCGTGGTGAAATCGGCATTACCGGACCACCCGGTGGCCACAACAGGCACGCCACGAAGCATGCCCTCGGCGAGCGTCAATCCAAACCCCTCGGAACGGTGGAGTGACAGCACAACATGGGCTTGAGCATAGAGATCGTCAAGCTCGGTGGCGTCAACCACACTTTCATCCAGCACGATATTCTGAGCGGCGCAGAGCTCACGTATCCGGGCGGCGGCTTGAGGGGCCGCATCGAGGTGCATCGCCTTGACAATGAGGCGGGTGCCCGGATCGGAGCCAAAGGCCTCGCGGAACGCCTTGATCGCCCCCTCGGTATTCTTGCGGACGGTACTTGAACATGCGTCACAGAAAGTCAAGACGGTGAAAGGCCGATCCTCCTTCGTCGAGGTTGGAGGCGGTCGACGAACCGCGACGGGATGCGGTACAACTCGAATCGGCTGCTTCGTAGCGATCGTCGCGATCGCCGACGCGGTGAAGCGGCTTGGCACCCAGATTTCGTGCACGAAGGGAAGGCCGAGCCGCCACTCGGCGGGCATGTGCGGAAGCTCCCAAGCCCAATAGCCAATGACGTATTTCGCCCTGATCACATCGCGGCCGAGGGCGAGACAGGCAAGAGGCATCAAAGGCCCGTTGACGTGCACGAGCAACGTGCCGGGACCGCTGCTCCGGCCATCGGCAGCGGCGAGCGCAGGTAGGTCGGCGGGCTGGCGCAGAGCGGCGGTAAGATCGATGGCCCCAGCCGCGATGCCGGCCGCGCGCAGCGCTTGGTAGCTGAGGCGTGCCGACTGTCCGAGGCCGGAGGCGGCTCGGAACGTCCCGACGATGGTCAGCGGCATGGTTGCCACCGCGCTGGACGACCGGCGGGGGGCGGCGAGCGCTGTTGCCTGGAACAGCGCGCTGCGCCGCAAGCCATAAGGCAGGGACCGCCATAGCTTGCGGTGGAGCAGATCACCCATCCACGCGAGGGTTACCTTGTTCCCGGGTTGCTCGGCCATGTCGTATGTGGTACCTCAGTTCCAGGATTACACGGGGCGGGACAATGAAGGCAGCATTGGTGTGCGCCTTGGGAGGTTTTACCGCCTCTAGCTTAGTAAAGAGGCGCAAAGCGGAACGTTTTTCGGCGCGAGGAGTCGATCTTAAGTACCCCGAACTTTCCGAGACTGCCGCCGATGACTTCATAATCGCTGATCTGAAGGATGCAAACAATTGCGGCAGCGCGGTCGACCGGCGGTTTTGCGAGGTGTACCAGCTCGCCGCCGACACGGACGGCGCGGGCTATGTCTTCACCGGCGAGAACGACGCCGAAATAATGCACAATTCCGCGCTGATCAATCTCAACATGCCGGAAGCCTGCGCGCGCCGAAACGAAAAGCGGATTTTCTACTCCTCCGCCGCCTCCATGTATCCGGCCCAAAACCAACAAGATCCATTGAGGCCGGTGACACGCGAGGACAGTGCCTATCCGGCCGCACCCGATTCAGGCTACGGCTGGGGAAAGCTGTTTTCTGCAAGATTCTATCTCGCATTCAACCGCAACCATAACTGCAACATGGAATGCCGAATTGCCCGCTATCACAGTATTGTCGGCCCAGAGGGCAGTTGGGACGGCGGCAAGGAGAAGATGCCCGCAGCGCTCTGCCGGAAGGTCGCCGAAGCGGAGGACGGCGGCGAAAGCGAAATCGGGGGCGGCGGTGAGCAGAACCGCTCCTTCCTCTATATCGACGGTTGCGTGACGGCGACCATGCTGTCGACCCGCTCCGGGTTCGAGGGGTGAATATTGGCACGGAGGAAATGGTCAGCATCAACCAACTCGCCCAGACAATCATGACGATTGCCCGCAAGCACCTGAGAATGCGGCATATTCCCGGATCGGAAGGGGTCCGCGGGCAGAACTCGCACAACGATTCATCAAGGAGCGGCTAGGATGGGCGTCGAGCGAGAGCCTCGAGCAGGGGCTGCGCAAGACCTTTCCGTGATCGTCTTGCAGGTTGAATTGGCCCGCGGCCGTAAACACTGGATCGCCGCGTAAACGTGGTCGTCGTCAGCGTCGACACGCTGAGCAAAGGGGAAAGGGGAAAGGGGCATGCAGGGCAGTCATACCCAGCCACGCCTGTCGGTGATCGGCCTGGGCAAGCTCGGGGCGCCGATGGCGGCGGTGTTCGGCAGCAAGGGATACGAGGTCGTCGGCCTCGACCTAAATCCCGATTTCGTCGCGGCGGTGAACGCTGGCCGCGCCCCCGTCGAGGAACCGCAGCTCCAGGACTATTTCGACCGCTCCTGCGGCCGCATCCGCGCCACGACGGACTATGGCGAGGCGGTGGCGGCTAGCGACGTCACCTTTATCATCGTGCCGACCCCGAGCGGGGCCGACCACACGTTCAGCAACCGCTATGTGTTGGACGCGGTCGAGCGGATTGGCGCAGCGCTGCGGAAAAAGGACAACTATCACCTCGTCGTGGTGACCAGCACCGTTATGCCGGGCTCGATGGGCGGGGAAATCCGCTACGCGCTGGAGCGCAGCTCCGGGCGCAGCGTCGGCGCCGAGATCGGCCTTTGCTATAATCCCGAGTTCATCGCGCTCGGTTCGGTCGTCAAGGACATGCTCAATCCCGACATGCTGCTGATCGGGGAAAGCGATGCGCGCGCCGGCGACCTGCTCGAAGCGATCCATCGAAGCTATGTGGAGAGCGACCCGGAATACCATCGGATGAACTGGGTTAACGCTGAACTCTGCAAGATTTCGGTGAACACCTTCGTCACGACGAAGATATCCTACGCCAATATGATCGCTGACATGTGCGACCACCTGCCAGGCGCGGATGCCGATGTCGTGTCCCGCGCACTGGGCGCCGACAGCCGCATCGGGCACAAATACCTCAAGCCAGCGATCGGCTATGGCGGCCCCTGCTTTCCGCGCGACAACAAGGCGTTCGCCGCGCTCGGCCGCAAACTCGGGGCGCACTGCGATCTCGCCGAGGCGACCGACCGGATCAACGATCACCAGGTGCAGCGCATGGTCGGCGCGGTGGCGGCATGCGCCGAGCCGGGCGTGCGGATCGCCGTGCTCGGCCTCGCCTACAAGCCTGACACGTCCGTCGTGGAGGAAAGCCAGGGCATTGCCCTTGTGATCAGGCTTGCCCAGTTGGGCTACGAGGTTTGCGTCTTCGACCCGCTTGCGAACCCGGCGGCAGCCGCCGTGCTCCGCGGCCGCGCGCAGGCCGCTGCATGCGCGCGGGAAGCGCTTGCGGGCGCCGCCGTCGCGGTGATGACGACGCCTTGGCCTCAATTCCGCGCTATCGATTGGGCGGGCTGCGGCGTCCGCGCCGTGGTCGACCCGTGGAGCATCGTGACGGTGCCGAGCGACGGCCCGCGCATCGTTCGGCTCGGCCGCGGCGACTGGCGGCACGCGGCGCTGGCGCGCGACGCGGCGGCCTGACCCGTCATGTGCAGCAAAGGCATTCCGCCCCGTGATCTCTCTTATCCTCTACGGCCGGAACGACAACTACGGCTATAATCTCCACAAGCGGGCTGCCCTGAGCCTCAACTGCATGGCAGAGGTCCTGTCGGACCCGGATGACGAAATCCTGTTCGTCGACTACAACACCCCGGACGACTTCCCGACCTTTCCCGAGGCGATCCAGGACACGCTGACCGAGCAGGCGATTCGTCTACTGCGCATTTTTCGTGTGCGGCCGTCCGTGCACGCCAGGTTCCGGTCGCGCTCGCATCTGGTCGCACTCGAGCCGATCGCGCGCAATGTCGCGCTGCGCCGGTCGAACCCGGCGAACCGGTGGATTCTCTCGACGAATACCGACATGATCTTTGTCCCGCGCCGAGCGGGCGAGGATCTAACCGCGATCGCGCGAGATCTGCCGAGCGGCTACTGGGGCGCCCCGCGCTTCGAACTGCCCGAAACGCTATGGGAGAGCTTCGACCGGCGCGACCCGGCCGGCGTCATCGGCCTGATCGACCGCTGGGGCTGGGACTACCACCTCAACGAGATCGTCTATGGCGCCGAGTATATCCGGTTCGACGCACCGGGCGACTTCCAGCTGATGCCACGCGCCGACCTGTTCGCGATACACGGCTTTCATGAGGGCATGCTGATCGGCTGGCACGTCGATTCCAACATCGCCCGCCGCATGACGCTGCGTGTCGGCAAGCCCGGCGACCTTTCGGACCGCATCTTTGGCTACCATTGCGACCATACGCGCCAAGTGACGCCCATGCACAAGCGGGAGGCGGTCGAGAACAGTATCGAAGACTTCGTTTTTGGCGTGACCCGGCCTGAGCTGCCGGCGCAGGCGGCGAGCTGGGGCTGCCCGGACGATCCGATCGAGGAGATCCGGCTATCGCAACGATCGACCTCCGACTATGTCACGGCCCTGCAGGAGCTTCTCGGAACGCATCCGCTCGAATCGCCGCTCACCGCTGATTACACCGGGTCGTCCTGGGACCAGACCGGCTACACGCCCCAACACGTCCTGCCCTTCCTGCTGGACCTGTTCGCGAGCGTGCCGCGTTGCTGGTCGATCGCCTGGATCGGCGGACATCAGTCGATGTTCGACCTCTTTGCGGCGGCTTGGCAACACCTCCGCTTTAGCGGACGGATTCTTGTGCCCACAGACCTGCCCGGGGCGGTTGTGACCGAAGGCGCGCCGGCGGCGAAGCGCGTGCCGTGCGCAACCATCGAAGAACAAGCGAACGTCTTCGTGTTCGACAATGCGCGCGCGGACGGGCGCCCGCTTTCCGCCGACATGTCGGATGGTGACGAAGCCCTGCTCGCCGCCGTCGAGGCAATGCTGCGCCGCATGCTTTCTTACGAAGCCCTGCATCGGGCGCGCCGGCAGGAGCCGCGCCGCTTCGTATGCATCAACGCCGTGCATAATCGCTTCGAGCGGATATTCGGCAAGTTCGTGGCGACGGCGCGAACGCCCTTCTGTGCGCGATTGCGGCATGGCTTTGTCTATCCCGCGGATATGGTCGCCGATGAGATCGACTATCTAATCGATCTCACCGCCGGCGCGGCGGGTGAGGTCGTGGACGGACGCATCCACTCACGCCCTCTGGTGCCGGGGTTGGTCGCGACTGGCCCGAAGGCACCGCTGCCGCCCGGCCGTTATGAGGCACGCCTGACACTCCCCATCGTCGCCAGATCCGCCCCTCCGTTTGCTCTTTCGACGAGTTCGAAGAGCCGCCTGTACCGGCAATACCGCCGCTTGCCATGGCAGGCACGCCGCATCATCAGGTCCGTTTTTGTTAAAAGGCCTGAATGGCTGAGTTTTTTCGCCGATCGCCCACCGCTGCAGATACTGGTGGAGGTCACGGTCGGACCTCGCCCCCTCGCTGCAGCGCAGATAAGCAGCACCGACCTCTTAAACAAGGATTTCCATCTACAGTTCGAGCTATTGCCTGCCCATTTCGGGTCCGATGGTACCGGCCTCGTCGATGTCCGCGTTGTGTCGAACGGAACTGCGAGCTTTTCCATCGAGAAGTTCAAGTTCGTTCAGCTGGCGCAGGCAACAAACCCGGCGAAGTCCGATAAGGCGGTTAAAGCAGAGGCCTGATATGCATCGGTCGGCGTTAGTCCGAGGGCGGCAGTGTCTGCGTTTTGGCCTGCGAGTGAGCTGTATACGACCGCCCGACCTGCTTCGCCGCAACAGCTCACGCGGGTCTTCCTTGTCTTTGAGCAACGCATGAACTCACCGCCGGCATGACGGAATATTACGTCGTGAAGACAAGAGAGGACCAGGTGAACGAGTTCTTTAATATCCACCGTCACGGATTCTTACGCGTGGCAGCCGCGACGCCGCGGCTGCGGGTCGCCGATCCGGCGTTTAATGTTGCGAACACGATCGCTTTGGTTCGCGAGGCCGCAGATGAAGGCGTCTCGCTCGTCGTTTTTCCCGAGCTTGGCATCTCAGCTTACGCGATTGACGACCTGTTGCAGCAGTCCGCGCTCCTTGAAGCGGTCGAGAAAGCAGTTGGCGATCTTGCTGTGGAGACACGCGATCTGCCGATTCTGATATTTGTAGGCGCCCCGGTGCGGGCTGGCGGCCGGCTCTATAACGCGGCTTTGGCGCTCCAACGGGGCAAGCTGCTCGGTGCCTTCCCGAAGACCTATCTTCCCAATTATCGCGAGTTTTACGAGAAGCGGCATTTCTCCTCCGGCGGCGGTTCTGTGCCCCCGACGCTGCGGCTGGCTGGCCAGGAAATGCCTTTCGGCTGCGATATCCTCCTACGCGCGGTTGATCTGACCAACGTCGTCATTCACGCCGAAATCTGTGAGGACTTGTGGGCACCAGTGCCTCCAAGCATTGCGGCGTCTCTCGCTGACGCAACCATTCTCGTCAACCTCTCGGCGAGCAACGTGACCGTCGGCAAGTCCGACTACCGGCATGCGCTTTGCTGGGTGCATTCTTCGCGTTGCGCGGCCGCCTATCTTTATTCCGCCGCCGGACGGGGGGAGTCGACGACCGACCTTGCCTGGGATGGTCAGGCGATGATTTATGAAAACGGAACTCTGCTGGCCGAAACAACGCGCTTTGCCACGACTCCGTCCCTGATCATCGCCGATATTGACGTCGAGCGTCTGCAGCAGGAACGCCTGCGCCATACCCCCTTCGGCGATGCAGCTGACTTGCATCGACCAGCGACGCCATTCCGGAAGGTCGACTTCAGGCTCTCGCCCAACCTTGACTCCGATCTCGGGTTGCGGCGCGAGGTGGCTCGTTTCCCGTTCGTGCCCGAACAGGAGGAGCGGCTGTATGAAATTTGCTATGAAGCCTATAATATTCAAGCACACGCGCTGCGTCAGCGCCTTGAAGCAACCGGCTTACAGCGGGTTGTGATCGGCGTTTCGGGAGGATTGGACTCGACCCAGGCCTTGCTCGTGGCGGCACACGCATTCGACCAGCTTGGGCTTCCACGCAGTGAGATCCGCGGATATACGCTCCCCGCCTTTGGCACCAGTCAGCGCACCCGCGCGAATGCTTGGGCTTTGATGAAGGCGCTGGGCGTCAGCATCGCCGAGATCGATATGGCGCCCGCGTGCCGGCAGATGCTCAGAGACCTTGACCATGCTTTCGAAAGAGGTGAGCGTCTGCACGATATTACGTTCGAAAACGTTCAGGCGGGCGCACGCACTTCGCTCCTGTTCCGTCTGGCCAATCGCGATGCTGCACTCGTGGTCGGGACTGGGGATTTGTCGGAGCTCGCGCTAGGCTGGTGCACCTACGGCGTTGGCGATCACATGTCGCATTACAACGTTAACGCCTCGGTGCCGAAGACGCTGATCCAACACCTGATCCGTTGGGTAGCCGACGAGGGCATTTTCGGGGACGCGGCAAAACCAGTGCTGCTCGACATACTCGATACGGAAATCTCGCCGGAACTCGTTCCCGGAGACGATTCGGAGAAACCGGCGCAGTTGACGGAAGACATCGTCGGCCCTTATGCGCTGCAGGATTTCAACCTGTTTTACGCGACGCGGTTCGGGTTCCGTCCCTCCAAGATCGCATTCTTGGCCTGGCACGCATGGCGGGACGCCGCGCAGGGGATCTGGCCGCCGAATATGCCGATTGCGAAGCACAGGGCCTATGACCTCGCGGACATCAAGCACTGGCTTGAGGTCTTTGTGAAGCGGTTTTATGTGCAAAGCCAGTTCAAGCGTTCGGCGCTGCCGAATGGACCGAAGGTCAGTTCGGGAGGTTCGCTGTCGCCCCGCGGCGACTGGCGCGCGCCGAGCGACGCCTGTGCGAGCGCGTGGCTTACCGACCTTTCAAGTGTCCCTGCAGGAAGCCATGACGCCGCCCGGACAGTGCTGCTCCAGCATGAGTAAGAAACAATGCCACTCCGACACAACACCCGAATTTATCAGATGAACACAGTGCACCCCGATAGGTCACCTAACGGTGTTTCATCTGCTCGATCGCTTCTGCGAACAGATCATCTCTTTGCTGTTGCTCCCCTTGCTTGTTCGGGTCTCGCGTTCCATTCATGGCTCCGTCAGCCGGAACAAACCGTCGCCCCATTTGACTTGCCCATCGTCGCTGTAGACGAAGTTGTAAAGATCGAAAAGCTCGTATCCGCGCTCGTGAAGATAGTGAGCCACTTGGCTGAAATAGGACTGACCTTTGTACACTGGGACAAAATTCAGCTCCGCTACGATGAAAGAGATTCGCTTATCGCGCAACGCTTCCTCCGCACCCTTTAGAACCGCCAGCTCGTGGCCCTGGGCGTCGATCTTTAAGATATCCAGGTGATCGATGTCGAACTTCTTCATGTGTGCATCGATCGTGGTGACCGGAACCGAAATGCTTGGCAGCGTCGTGACCTCGCTGTCCATCAGCCGGTGCGCGGCAGCCGTGATGGGATACAGCGAATTGACAGCCGAGTTTGAAAAGCAATGCAGCTCGTGAGTCGAGATTGTCTCGCCGACGGCCGACTGGACAACCGTGATATCGCGGTTTGCCTCAAACCGTCGGTGCAATCCGGCGGATACCTCCGGATGCGGCTCGAAGGCGTCGATGCGGGCCGTGGGAAAGGTATCAGCGAATTCCTGCGCCAGATCCCCGACGTTTGCGCCGACATCGAAAATTGATCGGACGCGGCCTTCGGAAAGACGATTAAGGTCATCGAGAATCGACTTCTTCCCGAAGCCGCGGTACGGCGTCTCGGCGACGAGCGGTCTCTGCTTGGTCGTGAGAGAGTGAACAACGAAGCGCAACGGCGTATCGGTATTGCTGTTGCGAACAATTAAGCTTGAGATATTCCGCAGGCACGGCCCGGTCAGACGCAGGACGGTAGCGGACCGACCGGATTCGACGTTCTGTTGCACGATGAAATCCGTCTCGTTGCCTCGCAGAAGCCCCACACTGGCTTTGCCTTCGAGGACCGTGATCCCGATCTGGACCTCGACGGGCCCACGACGCGCCGCCTCAAACACGGGGCAGACGTTCGGAAAGCCAACCGCGTAATGCCATCTGTGGAAAGGCCCGCGGATCGTCAGCGGCACATCCGACTCCACAATGCTGCCGTCGTGAAGCTCGTATCGATCTAGCAAAAAAGGGGTCCACTGGGGCACACCGCCAAACTTCCGACCCCAGCCTCCCAGCGTTGAGGTTCCAGTCCACTTTCGCCAAAGCCATCTCATCGCCAATAACCCGTCATCTTTTCTTGATTCCGACGAACAACCAGCTCGGTCGGACCCAGAACATCCTATCGAACCGCGGTTTCCAGCGATCGTAGTGGTCAACCATCGCGCGAACGACACCCCGCCCCGCCTCGCTCTTCGCGAGAATGGTCGGCTCGGGACAGAAGTCGTGCCAGATCATCAATCCACCCGGGCGCAGCAGTCGGATCGCTTTGTCGGTGCAGTCCGTCACGACGCCGGGTGTGTAACCGCCATTGATCAGAACGGTATCGAAAAAGCCGTCCGCGAACCCTCGATCATCGAACGTTTCGCCGTCGAGCGGAAGCTGACGTACTCGGCTTTCGAGGCCTGCCTGTCGATATCGCCATCCGACGCGTCGCGGCGCATCTGCAGTTCCGATCGCGTTATCGCCTTCGAGGGCAGTGCGCTCCCGTGACGAGTGAACGGACTTTCCTTCGGCGTCCGAGGTCTCGTCCGGCAGGTCCACCGACCAGATGTTTGCCGCGCAGGATCGGGCGCAAAGAACCGCACCGAAGCCGTCGCGCGTCCCGAATTCGAGATGCCGACCGGGCTTGAAGTTCCGGTACAGATATCGAAAAAGCCCGGCCTCGTCGATCTCCGTCCGGAACTCGTCTAACCCGTGATGATAGAGCCCGATATCCGGAATGTACGGCAGCTCGAATCCGAAAGCTCCGCCGAGCTGTCCGACCGGCACGATGTCGACCAGACGCAGGCCAACGGACGCGCCGCCTGTCGGGAGGCACGCATCGATATCGAACCGGCGAACGGCAGATCGCATCAGTGCCGGCATGCTTACATCGCTCGGACGTGCCGTCGCACACTGCAGAGAGCGGATCGTGGCCGTTCCGAATACAGGATCGGTCTGGTGACTCCGCAGCATCAAACAACGTGCCGCCGAGATGTCCGGAACGAACAAGGTGACGGTCTGAACCCCCGGCCCCGGATGGACCGTCACTTCCTTGCCGATATAGGTTCGCAAGTTGTCCTCGAGACAGCCGAGGCCAACCGCGCAGTCCAGCACTTCTATCTCGATCTCAATGACGGCGGGCCCGACCAGATCACGCCTCGCGAGAGCCCAATCCGCAATACTGCTCCACCGAGGGCACTTGAACCGAATCGTCGGCGCACGATCCGTCGCCCACTCGGGCCGGGCATCATTGTGCAATGCCGGTGTTGTGGCGAATGAACCTTCGTGTCTCTCGCCCGCCACGAAGGCGTCGGGCAAGAGCACCGGCTCGCGGTCGAATGCCAGCAGCAGGCCCTCAATCTTACGAGCGGCCATCGGTCGCTGCCGCTTGACAACATAGTTCTCGGAATCGAGTATCTCCGCGAGGCGATAGCCGTGCGCGTGCAACCATGAGAACGCCTCGTCGATCGATTGCCCGCGGGTCGCCAAAGCATGGTTGATCTCGACGATCACCCAGGGGTCGAACCTCGCCAAGGTCTTCTCGGCGCCTTTCAGCACCTCGAGGTCGAAGCCGTCGACATCGATCTTGATGCAGTCCAGGCGGGACAGGCCCGCCGTCGCGACGACGTCGTCGAGGGTTGAGAACCGGTAGACGTCACGTTCCGGCTCCGATCCCCACATCCGGTAGATCGCGTCCTCGACGTTTCCGGTCACCCTACCGAGCGCGAGCTCGTGGACCGTCACATTGGTCAAGCCCGCCGCCGACAAGTTTTTCCGGAGCAGAGCGCTTGTTGCGGTCGGCTCGAACGCATGCACATGGCCGCGCGAGGCCAGCCGGCCGAGCAGAACCGAATAGATGCCGACATTTGCGCCGACGTCCAAAACGACCCAGTCGGGCTCCACGGTCTCTACGAACCAACGCTTGGTCTGAAGCTCTGACTCCGGGTAGTACCAAGCGAAGCTCTCGTAATAGGAGACAAGCTCGACTGGTGCCGCGCCCGGCACGAGCGAGTAGAGCTTGGGTTGAGTGGTCCGGGCGTCGTTGCTTGGACTCGTGAGGCTCGCGTGCCATCCAAAGCGACGTGAAACCCGGTTGTAGAGATAACGAAGAAATCCGTTCACAGGTGATGACGACCTTTCCTTTGAAACCATTGCGCGCGCATCAGCGCCTGACGACAATAGAGGAGACGCGCAGCTTAGCATTCGAGGATTTCGAATGCACTCCGAACCAATCTTTCGATCATCTCCCGCGTGTAGGTCAAAACCATCAGACTGGCCAGGCTGATGCTCTTTACCCAGTCGTTCCAGATTCGTACCCGATTTTGCCGTCCGGATGTCGGAGCACATCTGTGATCGATAGGTCGAATTCGAGCCGGAAAAAACACTCGCCGAATCGTCCGAGATCACGTTCCCGTAGTCCAGAAGATGCTAGCCAATGATCACTCAGCCTGGGCGCGCTCGACCGCGGCCGCGATGCCAACGGATCTCGGCCACTGCGTCGTCGAGGCGTCCTCCGGCGCCCAGGCGCTGGAAGTGTTGACATCTGGGCTGGCGCCCGACATGGTGATCACCGCACATGGTGATAACCGGTTTTCTGATGCCTTAGATGAACGGCAACGAGCTCGCCTGCGAGATCCACGCGCGCGACACCGCGCTGCCGATATTGTTCGCCACCGGATATTCCAGCATCACCTCCAACGTGATTGTCGATCTGTCGCCGCTGCCGAAGCCATTCCAGCAGACAGAGTTCGCCGCCGCCGTCGCGTGCCTCGTTCTCGCATCCGGCGGTAGCCGAGCAGTTGCCGGACCGCCAGCGTCGCCGCGCGATCGACTGAGCGTGTTCCGTGCTGCGCGCGTTGGCCGATGATTCGAAAGCTCGTGCCCCAGGGCCAGCCAGGAAAGAGTGTCGCTTGCCGAACAGCTGACCGCAGCTCATATCGACGGCACTTTCGCACGCGCGGCTCAACCTCAAGGCGACCATGATCTTGCGTTTCATCGCCGAAACCAACGCCGAATATATGATCGAGAGCCTTCGCTACATCGACCATTCCTGCGTATCGAAGAAACGTAAACGACAGACAACGCTTTGATACAAACCGGTGAATAAGGCAGTAAGGCAGTCACGGTTTGCCAATTGGAAGTGATCACCGGGGGGCGCGGGGCGACGCCGTCGGATTGAAGTGGTCGCCTTCGAGGGACCACGGTTGCCGGTGCGGCCGTTTCCGAGGCTGCGCATCGGCATGGGCTCATGCCGCAGCGATTGTTCACGCGGCCTCACCAAGCGCAAGGGCTGCGGCGGAAGGTGCCGAGGCTGAGGCGCCAGTGTTCGTTCCGGCGGTGGTTGATGCGATTTGCTGCGGTCTTGCCGCAGCCATCTCCCAATCCCTCACCGCCAGCAGAGTCGAGGAAGAGCGCAGTCGCGTGCCTTCAAGCGCATTTCCCGTTGTTCCGGATACGACCGATGATCGGATCACTTTCACGGTTGTTCATTGGCGACAACACGCAGTGCCATCACCAACCTTTGGGCGCTGAACAACCACCACCATCAGATTGTCACGGGCTTTCGGATGACGGTGTCGCCGCTGGTTGATCACGAGAGATTTCCAAGTCGTCGTACCAAATCGACCCAGTTACAAACCGCTCTGAGGCTGAGCGCGAGTCGAGGACCAGGCTCACTTTTTGAGCGCGACAGTCACGATCGGGAACGGTGAAGGAAAATTTGAATTGCTGCCATTCGGGCTTTGTACCTAGAACCATGTCGCTTCTGCCAAGGCGTCGGCCTCCAGCACAGGCAATCCGCCAGCGAAGCCCGCGCCGACCGGTAACTTCACCCTTATACTTTCCCCGTAGCTGGTAAGTACCGGGCGAAAGCATGATCATTTGGGTCACGCCACGAAGATTGACGCGTCCATAGCCGAATTCGATATAAAGGGCTTTTTGCGTTTGGTCTTCTGGTGGTGGGATGACGTCGATAGTGACGCCCGATCCACTGCCAATGACCCAATCAAAGGGAAGCTTGGAGGATTCAGTTTCGAAGCTTCCATTGTACAAGAAGCCGATGCCGCTTAGTTGTTCCGGCGGCAAGAATTGCAGCCAAGCGTAATAGGCAACTTCGTAAAATCCATGTTTGATCAGAAAATTCAAATAAGCCCGAAGATCGGCAGGCCCCGGAGGCGTCGGTTTTTCGCGGAGGCTGAGCAGGAGGTCGAGCGGGGTGCGCGCATCCGATACGTTGCGGGGGAGAGAAGAGAAAAATGCTCGCCGCCAAGGCGGATTGGCGGCGAGCAGGTCCTTAAGCACGCCTGCTGCGTCTTTGTTTTCTGCCATTCGCGCTAAGACAGGCGTCACCTGCCCAACAAGCTGTGGTCGCGTCCGCAGCAGGGCGTCGGCGTAATGGGCGGTCTTGTCGAACTCGCCGCGCTTGAAGTGCTCGCCCGTGAGCCAAACGAGCGCTGCCGTCTCTCGCAGGGACCGCCGGGCTGCGGCTTGCATCAGCGTTGCCGCTTTTCCTTGGTTCCCGGCGCTGACCGCAAGCTCACCTAAGATACGAAGCGAGCGCGCATCGAGCGGTCTTTGAGCCAATAATGCGACCGCTTGGGCGCGCGCTTTGTTGCCTAACTCGGCTGTGATTGGGTTTGGCACAGGCCCCGGGGCTTGAGGCGAGGATTCCGCTGCTTGTCGGGGAGGTGCGGCTTCTGCCGTTTGCGGGAAAGGCGAAGTTTCAGCCGCTTGGGCAGGAGGCGAGGTCTCCGCCGCTCGGATTCGGAGACGGCGCTCAGCAAGGCTCAAATAATCTTCTGAATCAATGGGGTCTAAACCTGTTGTGCTTCCAGCGTCCTCAACATAGGCGAGGTAGCTCTTGGAGACGACGAGCCAGAGCAACAGCACGCTGAGCACCGCAAACAGACCGAACCGAATGCGCCATGACCAGCCTTTTATCAGAAACAACAAGCGGACGCGTCGCGGTAGGTCAGGTAGGGTCTGCCAAAACCCGAAAAAAAGAGCAGCCAACGCTTGTGCCACTTGACCCGCGCGGTCACGCCATTGCTGTGGGACCCGATAACTCGCGCGTTGGATGTTCCGTCGTGCTTGGCGTCCCTTTCCGCGCGAGCGTATTCGATCCATGAGCGCTACACTCTCGCAAAGAAACAGCGGAGAATGCGATGCATCAGGCTCTTGCGCGGCGGCGGACGATGATCGAGTGCTGGGGCGCCATGCTTGATCAACACGATGCTCTTGTTGTTGTCCTCTCGCCGCTTGCGACGCCGCCTTGAAACCTGCGCCGAGTGCCGGGCCCGGTCCGTCGCATCCCTGCGCTGCAGACGTTTGTCATACGCGGCGCGGCGCTCCGGGGTCTTCAAAGCGTCCCAGGCGTCGATGATCCGGTACGCGAACAAGGAGCGATCGCCGTTCATCCGGTCGGGATGCATGCCCTTGAGCAGCAGGGTTAAGTTGCGCCGGAGCTCGAATTGGCTTGCGTTCGCCGAGGCTCCAAGCCTGCGATAGGCGTCAGCGTCCGGTGCCAGAAGAATTTGCTCGACGAAAAAGACCGCAGCGTCATAGATCATGCGCCGTGATCTGCCGGTTTGCTCAGCGACGCCCCGCTCCACGTCGATGTCCCCCGCGGCAATTTGCAGGACAGGGGTTATATTACCCGGCAAGGGCTGCGATCGCGCCCATTGCACCCGCGACGGCACTTGGAAAAGGTCAATCGCTACCCGGATAGCGTTTTGCTCCGTCATCCGGTCTTGTTCCCCTCGGTAAGCTGCGGTTGTCGCTCCTCACGCATGACGGCCTCGCCGTGCGTTTGATCTCTGCCATAACCGTAACCATAACCATAACCGTAACCATAACCGTAACCGTAGCCATAACCATAGCCATAACCGTAGCCTGCTGTTCTGGTGTCGTATTTCGTGAGAATGGCACCGATAACCGGAGCGCGTGCTATTTGCAGCTGCCTCAGCGTGCCACGAACTAGGCCTATGCGTGCCTGACCATGGGCTACGACAAAAACAGTAGCCGCCGTTGCGTTAGACAGCAGGGCGGCGTCGGCAAGTCCCATAACGGGCGAGCTATCAATGACAATCAGATCAAATACTTCGAGGCCGACCGATAAGAGCGATAGCAGGCGTGAACTCCCGAGCAGTTCGGCCGCATTCGGCGGGAGCGGCCCCGACGCCATGAAGGCAAGGGTCGGAACGGTTGTTGCCTGTAGCGTATCCGGTGGCGAGCATGACCCGGTCAGATAATTGGTAAGGCCGATCGTGTTGTTGCATCCAAGTTTTTCATGCAAGGAGGCGTTGCGAAGATCGGCGTCAACCAACAGCACGTGCTGGCCAAGCCTGGCGAAATGCATTGCTATCGCGACGGACGTGATTGACTTGCCTTCGGACGTCCCGGCGCTGGTCACCAATAGGGTTTTTGGCAAACCACTGTCAGTCGAGAACTGGAGCGAGGTGCAAAGGGACCGGTAGGCTTCCGAGAGCGCCGAGCGTGGATCAGCGAGCTCAGCCTCCACGGTTTGGTCCTCATCGACCTTGGGGATAATCCCGAGTATTGCCAGGCCCGTAAGCTGTTCAATCTCTTCAACCGATTTCACGGTATCGTCGAACCGCTCGAGCAGGAAGGCAGCTCCCAACCCCAGACCTAGCCCGAGCGCTAGGGACAAAAAGAGCGCTCGCCCCTTGCGTGGTGACGATGGCGCGCCCGGCACCTGTGCCTTATCGATGACGAAGACGTTATTGGTACCAGCGCCACCGGCGACATCGACTTCCTTATAGCGCTGCAGCAACCCTTCATAAAGCGAGCGGTTGGTCGCGACTTCACGCTTCAGAATATTGTACTGGATGCTGCGGCTTTGCAGATCGAGCGCCTCGGCTTTGAGCGTCTTGATCCGCTTCTTCATCTCGTCTTCTTGGCTCAATGATGCTTCATAGGCTGCCTTGTAAGAGGCCTTAATCGTTTTGACCTCTGTGGCGAGTTGGCGATCGATCTCCCTGATCCTGTTGTTGATTTGTATCATCGCCGGATAGCTCGGCTTGAAGGTTTCCAATCTCTCCTGATACTCGGTAACAAGCTTGCCGCGGCGGCCGCGCAGACCCTCAATGACGCTATTCGATAACAGCTGCGGCAGGTTGATGATCGACGCAGTTTCGAGTTGTCGCCATAATTGCTCGTTCTTGATCCGATCAGACGCCAGGGTTCCTAATGTCGCGTAGGCTGCGGCGAGGTTGCTTTCGGCAATGCTGGACTTCTCGGTCACCGCCACAATCTGCTCACGCTGCGCGAAGTCGAGAAGGACTTTTTCCGATTTCTCGAGGCGTAGTTTAAGCTGCTTGATCTGATCCTCAAGAAAGGTCTTGGCATAGGCATTGGCTTGAAATCGCTTGTCGAGATTGGAAGCGATAAAGGCATCTGCATAGGCGCTGGCGATGCGTTGCGCCCGCGCCGGGTTCGGGTCGCTGTAGGAGACGTCGACCAAACGCGAGCCGCGAACCGGTCGTACGGTGCGATTAGCGATAATCACCCCTGCGGCGGCACGTTCGAGGTCAGCTTTGGAGTCGTTTTTGCTACGAAGAAAACCGAGGACCCGCGAAAGGCCAAATCCCTTCGGGCTGAGAAAGTCTGCATCATTTCCGAGTTTTAAAGCGGAGGCAACGCGTTCGGCAAGCGCCCGGCTGCGCACGAGTTCGTATTGTGTGTGCAAGAATTCACGATCCGACCCTTCGACCGGGGTCACCGCGCTTCCTTCAACGATCTTCGCCACATTGCGATCGATCTGAAGCCGCACCGTGGAGGTGTAATACGGTGTCGTCATCAAGATCCACAGCAGGCCGAGAACGACAAAGCCTCCGGCTATGCCCAGGATAATCCATTTACGCTTATTGATAATACGCCAATATTCAAGCAGGTTGAACTGAAAGGGTGGCGCGTTGTCGCCGATATCCTCCGAATAAGCCAATCTACCACCCGCCGGATAGCCGACGGAGGACGCTGCGCCAGTTGGAACAAGCATCGCCGGGACACCAGCCGGTTCCGGCGGTGTACCTTGGGTGTCGTTCATTGGTTACGTCCAGGTTTTCTCATGAACAAAGGTGTCATCAAAGCATCAGCGGGACAAAAGTGCCGACCGCTGGAATGATCCTGAGAACATGATTGAACGCCTTTTTGGCGCTCGAGGAGTTTACCACGATGACGTCGCCTTGATTGACGGGCGGATCCGCGCTTTGGCCATTCTTTATGGCGTCGATATCAAATTTCGCTGCTGAACGCTGGTTGCCCGTTTGCCGAAAGACGAGGACGGTTGAATCGTATGAGGATTGAAGACCTTGTGCCGATGCGATCGACTGCAGGAGCGTGGTGCCACCTTTGATGGGATAAATGCCGGGTTTTCTGACGGCGCCCTCGACGGTGACCCGCTGGCTATTGTATTCTCTCACAAACACCGTCACCTGCGGCGATTGCAAGTACTTGACCTCGAGCTTCTCGGCGAGGTCGCGTTCGACATCTTCCGCGGTCTTGCCTGCGGCCGGAACTTCGCCGAGCAGCGGCAGGTTAACGGTGCCGGTTTCGGCGACCTGGACGCTGGTTGACAATTCGGGGACTCTAAAAACCGATATGTCGAGAACGTCCAGCGGCCCGATCTTGTATGCCATGCGGTCGATGCTTGGGGTCGGTAAGGATTGGGCGGTTGGCACAAAGCGGTCGGCGCCCGGTTCCGTGACGGCAAGTGCCGACAGCCGCGCCTGCGATGGTGTTGCTATCTCGCTGTTCAAGGAGGCGGTACAGCCGGATATCAGCATCGCTGTTATGATCAGCCCAAGGATCGCACAACAAAGCCGCAACATGCTAGCCGACGGGCGCGGCACGTGTTGCCACAAAGACAACCATGATCGCCAATGGCGGTCGCCCTTGCGCAGGCGAACCATGGCGCGCGTTGTAGATCGCATCGAGAAGCGATCGTCGGCATGATCGCCTCGATTGATTGTGCTGCGGACGTCGGCACGCATGGAAGTCGACCCTTGATCTACTGCACGAGCGGGATGAAGCGGCCGCCCTGTGGGAGAATGCGCAAGGCACTTTCGAAGACCTTCTTGGTCACCGAGGTATTGACCACCACCGTATCGCCTTTGAGAATGGTCGGGTCTATGGCCCGTCCTTTCTTGATAGCTTCAATATCAAATTTCGCCGCCAAGCGCTGGCCGTTCCGCTGGCGCAAAACCAGGATTGTCGGGTCATAGGTGGAATCAAGTCCTTCAGCCATGGCGATCGTCTGTAACAAGGACGTTTTGTCCTTGATGGAATAGACGCCAGGCTTTGTCACCGCACCTTCGATCGTCACCTGCTGGCTATTGTATTCCGTCACAAAAACTTTGACCTGCGGCGATTGCAGATATTTGGCGCCAAGTTTGGCGGTGAGGTCTCGTTCGATGTCTCGAGCGGTCTTGCCAGCGGCGGGAACGTCGCCGACGAGCGGCAGGTTGATCATGCCGGAACCGGCGACCTGGATCTCTTTGGATAGCTCCGGTACCTTGAACACCGAGATGGATAAGACATCGCGGGGCCCAATCTTGTAGCCGGTTGGTGCCTGGGCTGCGGCCGGCATGTGCGGTATGCGAGCGGTCGCCGGCACGATGCGGCCGCCGACCGCTTCTGTCATGGACGGCGTCGGCAACGAAGTGCCTCCGATTGCCGGTTCACTAGCACTCAGCATGCTTGCGTGTTCGCCGTGCAAAGAGGCGCCGCAACCCGCCCCAAGACCGCCCATTGCAACCGCCATCAGCAGCGCGTTCAAATTCTTCCCACTCCCGCGCCGACGACTCTTTGGTTTCAGGCGCCAAAGTCTCCGTCGGCAGTGTGATCTTAGAAACCGGATCATTGGCGATCACTCCTCCCGGTCGGTGCAGGACCAAATTCTCCGCCTCCTCGTCGCCGACCCGCTTGGCGGCATAGTCGCGTCCGCGGCTCAGATCGGGCGGGCGATGATGGGCGTCGTGGGCATCCGTCGCCAGGATATGGACGCACCTCTCATCAAGCATGCGCTCGGCCCAATAACGTGCGGAGCGGCCGAAGGCGCCGGTGAGTGAGCCCGATGTGATCTGCATCCATACGCCGGCCCGCACCAGTCGCTGAACACGGTCGTAATGCGAGCGCACCCATGTTAAACGTTCCGGATGAGTTAAGATAGGCGTATATCCACTAATGATAATATCAAAGAACAACTCTTCGAGCCGTAACGGGGCAATGTGGTCCGGCGGCTCGACCAGCACGTAATGCGAATCGGCGAGCGCAAGGAGGTGACCGGACCGGAGGCCGGTCACCAAATCCGGCACGATATGATTGTCGGCGCCAGTGGTCAGCCGCAATGCGATTCCCTCGCGATCGAGAATCGCTTGTAAAACAGCGCAACCCTGCCGGATCGACGATCCAGTGTTGTGATAAAGGCCGGGCAAGATGTGTGGCGTGCAAGCGAGGACCGTTACGCCATCCGCAACCGAAGCCCGCGCCATCGCCAGCGAAACGGCGAGATCGGCGGCGCCATCATCGAAGCCGGGAAGGATGTGGCAATGCAAATCAATCATGATGATTAACAGTGTCCACTTGCTTGGTTGCCGTATCAGAATGATGTTTCAGGCATTATCATGGCGATCGATCGACGTTGCCTCTTTATCACGCTGTTAAATTAATGTTAGTGATCACCCAAGAAGCAGTCTTGGCGATCGCATGCGTTGGTTGTAACAATAAAGCGCGTTTCGGCCTAGTCGGGGGGGGGGAGTCCCATGCGAATTCCTGCGATTGCAGTCGCGCTCGCGACCGCAACGTGCCTCAGCGTACCGTCCAATGCGGCGACGCTGCAGTCAGTGACCGGGGAGGTGTTGATCAACAGTGGTGCCGGCTACAGGCCAGTAACATCCGGCAGTGAAGCCAAGGTCGGTAACATTGTGATGGCGAGTCCGGGCGCCCGCGCCTGGCTTGTTTATCCTGACAAGTGCACGGTCTTGGTAAATCCAGGCGCCGTGGTGACAGTTCGGGCGGAATCGCCTTGCGCCGGCGGTTATGCACGGGCTTCGCCGGACAATACCGGCGCCTATTATCTTGGCGCTGCCGCGCTCGGCGGCATGGGCTTTGCCATTTTTTATCTCACGCAGAGGAAGGATGATGGGCCGGCGAGCCCTTAGCGGAAGACTTCTTCTGCCATAAAGGACGATAGACGCCGCGCGTGGCACTCTACCTGACCGCGTCTGTGATCGTCGCCAGCGTCC
>JANQIP010000247.1 GCA_028282095.1 Xanthobacteraceae bacterium
GAAGGTCGAACATCCGCGCAGCCTCCCGAATCGCCGCCCCGCATCATGGAATCAGGCCCGTCGTTCCTCCGCAAACAGAAATGTGTGAATACGATAGCCGCAAGCGGGGAGAGGTCATTCATATAATCCGGCCGAGCAGAACCTACCGGCGCTATCGCGCGTCCGCGCCAAAACACCAGGCGAGAATGCCCTTCTGTGCGTGCAATCGGTTCTCCGCCTCGTCGAACACCACCGACTGGGGGCCGTCGATCACCTCGTCGGTGACCTCCTCGCCGCGATGCGCCGGCAGGCAATGCATGAAGATCGCGTCAGGCCGCGCCTTCGCCATCAGGCGTGCATTCACCTGATAGGGTTTGAGCAGGTTGTGACGCTTGGCACCATTCTTGTCGCCCATCGATACCCAGGTGTCGGTGACGACGCAGTCGGCATCCGTAACCGCCTGCTCCGGATCATGTCCAAGGCGGACAGGCGCGCCCGTCGCCGCGATCCAATCGAGCAGCGGTTTTTTCGGGGCGAGCTCGGCGGGAGTTGCGATGCGCAACTCGAACTCGAAGCGCTCGGCGGCGTGCATCCATGAGGCCAGCACATTGTTCGCATCGCCCGTCCAGGCGACGCGCCGGCCGCGGATGGACCCGCGATGCTCCTCGAATGTCATCACATCGGCCAGCACCTGGCAGGGATGCGAGCGCTTGGTCAGCCCGTTGATGACCGGAACGGTCGCGTGCCGGGCCAGTTCGTCCAAAGTGGCGGGGTTAAGCGTTCGGATCATGATCGCATCGACATAGCGCGACAGCACGCGGGCGGTGTCCGCGATGCTCTCGCCGCGTCCGAGCTGCATCTCCTGGCCGGTCAGGACCATGGTGTCACCGCCGAGCTGGCGCATGGCAACGTCGAACGACACCCGTGTACGGGTCGAGGGGCGATCGAAGATCATCGCAAGCATCTTGCCGAAGAGCGGTTGCCCGACACTGGGCTGCGCGCTCTCCCGCGCCTGTTTCATGGCGTGGCTGGCCGCGATCATCCCGCGTAGCTCCTCGGCCGGGATGTCGATGAGATCGAGGAAATGGCGAACCTCGGTCACCCGAAGATGGTCTCCCTTGTGGCGTTGTTGGCAGCCGCTTGCTCGAGCCGGGTCGCGGCCCGGTCGATCCGCTCGATCGCCGCGGCGATCTCTGCATCTTCGACGATCAGCGGCGGTAGCAGGCGCACGACATTCTCCCCCGCTCCCACCGTGAGCAGCGTTTCGGAACGCAATGCGGCAACGAGCTGGTCGTTCGGCACTGCGGCGGCAAGCCCGATCAACAGGCCCTCGCCGCGCACCTCGCCAATCACGCCCGGATGCCGATCCTTGATCCCAGCGAGGCGCTGCTTGAACAGGAGCGCCTTTTCCTGAACGTTTTCGAGGAAGCCGGGCGCGAGCACGACGTCGAGCACCGCATTGCCGACCGCCATGGCCAGTGGATTGCCGCCGAAGGTCGAACCATGCGCGCCAATGGTCATGCCTTTGCCTGCCTCCGCCGTCGCGAGCACGGCGCCGACCGGGAAGCCGCCGCCAAGCCCTTTGGCAACGGCCATCACATCGGGTGCGACCCCGAACCGTTCGTAAGCAAAAAAGGTGCCGGTGCGTCCGATCCCGGTCTGCACCTCGTCGAACACGAGCAGGAGGCCATGCGCGTCGCACAGCTCGCGCAGCGCCCGCAGAAAGCCAGGGGGCGCCACCCGCACGCCGCCTTCCCCTTGAATGGGCTCGACCAGAATGGCCGCGGTCTCCGGTGACAGCGCGCGCTTGACGGCATCGATATCGCCGAACGGAACCTGGTCGAAGCCGGCGACCGGCGGACCGAAGCCATCGAGGTGTTTTGCCTGCCCGCCGGCAGCGAGCATCGCGAGTGTGCGGCCGTGGAAGGCGCCCTCGAACGTGATCGCGCGATAGCGCTCGGGGCGTCCGCTCACCGTATGATATTTGCGCGCGATCTTGACCGCGCCTTCCATCGCCTCGGCTCCCGAATTGCAGAAGAAGACGAGGTCGGCAAAGCTCGCCGCGCACAGCCGTTCGGCCAGCCGTTCGGCTTCCGGAATCCGGTAGAGATTGGAGATGTGCCACAGCCGGCCGGCTTGCTCGGACAGCGCGGCGACCAGCGCGGGATGCGCGTGGCCGAGACAATTGACGGCGACCCCACCGGCGAAGTCGAGAAAACGCATCCCGTCGGTCGCGGTGAGCCAGGCGCCTTGTCCGCGCTCAAAAGCGAGATCGGCGCGCGCATAGGTCGGCAGGAGATGCGACACTCTCAAATCCATTTACGCCAGGTGAAAATGAAATGTGCCGCCCCTCAGGACGGCACGCGAGGCATTCTAGGTGTGGCTCCATCCCTGTCAACACGATACGCCATGGCGCGGGTTATGCACATGCGCGTTAGCGCGCGGCCTGCTTTGGTCCGATTCGATCGTGCGCTCTTTGTCTTTGTTTTCCCGCATGATCTTGGCGGAAAGCTCGGCGGCCTTTCGGGATCATGCTCCAAGTCCGCCGCGCCCCCTCGCATGAATTCGGACTCGAAACCGCCATGAATTGTGGATGCAATAGCCGGGAGTCTTGCGCGGATGTCCCGCCATATAGTAGCTTTTGAGTTAAGCACCTACGAAATATCGTGCGGCGGCGGACGGCTCTCTGAGTTTTCCCTTGATGTGACGCGTGTTCCGTTGGCGACCTCGTCGTCGAACGCTGAGGGTGGATTCTGTCGAGGCCAGTGCCGTCGTCGCGATGCGACGAGGACGACATGTGGACCGACGAGCGAGTGGAACACCTCAAGAAGCTGTGGAACGACGGCCTTTCCGCCAGCCAGATCGCAGTCGAGCTTGGCGGCATCACCCGCAATGCGGTGATCGGCAAGGTGCATCGGCTCGGCCTGTCGGGTCGTGCCAAGAGCCCGGCATCCACGGTTCCCCGTCAACGCAAACCCAGGGCTTCGGCAGCGTTGATGCGGGTCGCGCGGCCGGCGCTGCGCGGAAATACCGCGCTTGCTCGGCTGCCGTCCTACGAGGTCGAGCATGAGCCCGAGCCGGAGATCAGCGCCGAGATCGTTCCGATGGGCCAGCGCTGCTCGCTGCTCGAACTGAACGACAGCAAGTGCCGCTGGCCGATCGGTGATCCCGGCGCGCCGGATTTCGCGTTCTGCGGGGGCAAGACGGCCGAGGGCATGCCCTACTGCACGTACCATGCCCGCATCGCCTATCAGCCGGTCGTCGAGCGGCGCCGCGAAAAGCGTAACGGGCGCGGGTGAGGACGGAGAGCCGCGCAGGCCGCTAAAGCATGATCCCGAAAAGTTGGCAGACTTTTCGGATAAGATCATGCGACAAAACAAAGACAAAGAGAGCGCGATTGAATCAGCCTGAAGCAATCGCGCTCCAGAGCGTTTTCAGGCGAAGTGGAACCCGGTTCGCCCCAGAAAACGCGACCAACGAAAAAGCATGATCCCAAAAAGTTGGCAGACTTTTCGGACAAGATCATGCGACAAAACAAAGATAATTGGGCACGGCCAATTCAATCTGGTTGAATCGCGCTCTCGTGTTTCCTTCTCTGACGGTCCGATCCCGGACCGTCAGAGAAGGAACGGTGCCGCATCACTAGCAATACATGCAATGCCGACGTCGGCCAGACGCCGTCACGCTTCGAGGCCATAACGGTCATTGAGGGCATAGCCGGCACCGCGCACCGTGCGGATCGGGTCGGCGCGTTGGCCGCGATTGAGCGCCTTGCGCAGACGCCCGACATGAACGTCGACGGTGCGCTCGTCGATATAAACATCGCGGCCCCACACCCGGTCGAGCAACTGCTCGCGCGAAAAGACGCGACCGGGGTTTTCCATCAGGAACTCCAGCAGCCGGAATTCGGTCGGACCGAGCGGAACATCGCGGCCGCCGCGCGACACGCGCTTCTTGTCGCGATTAAGCTCGATATCGCCGGCATTGAGCACGGAGGCGACGCGCTCGGGGCGCGCCCGTCGCAACAGCGCGCGAATGCGGGCAAGCAGCTCCGGCACCGAGAAGGGCTTGACGATGTAATCATCAGCGCCGGTCGCCAGCCCGCGCACGCGCTCGCCTTCTTCGCCGCGCGCCGTCAACATGATCACCGGCAATTGGTGCGTTTCCGCCCGGCCGCGTAGCCGGCGGATCAACTCGATGCCGGACAGGCCGGGGAGCATCCAGTCGACAATGGCAAGGTCCGGCGGACTCTCCTTGAGACGCAAATCGGCATCGTCACCGCGCACGGCGGAGTCGACGGCATAGCCTTCCGCCTCGAGATTATAACGCAGCAACAGCGTCAGCGGCTCTTCGTCCTCGACGATCAGAATGCGCGCCGCCATGCGATCTTATGCTCCTTCCATCCAGGTCTCCGCCATCGAGCGCCGATGCGCATCGGCGGGTGTAACGTCATCCATTCCGCAGCGACCATTTCAGCTCTTTTGTCCGAAGGCGGCCTTCGCCGCAACACGCATCAATTGTTCCGGTCAAGGCACTACGCATCGAACGGAACCATGGTCATGCTGGTCTTGTCGCCCTTCGGCCGCTCATCTCCAAGCATGCGGCCCTCGACCATGTAATAGACGGTTTCGGCGATGTTGGTCGCATGGTCGCCCATGCGCTCGATGTTCTTCGCGCAGAACAGGAGGTGGATGCAGATGCTGATATTGCGCGGGTCTTCCATCATGTAGGTCAAGAGCTCGCGGAACAGCGAGTTGTTGACGGCATCGACCCCCTCGTCGCTGCGCCACACCGACAGCGCCTTTTGGGCATCGCGCTTTGTATAGCTGTCGAGCACGTCCTTGATCTGGGCGAGCACCAGTTCGGCCATGTGCTCCACACCGCGCATGACTCGCTGCGACTTGAACTCGCTGTCGAGCGCGAGCACGCGCTTGGCGATGTTCTTGGCCAGATCGCCGATGCGCTCGAGATCATTCGAAATGCGCAATGCGCCGACGATCTCCCGCAGGTCGACCGCCATCGGCTGACGGCGCGCAATGGTCAGGATCACCTTCTCCTCGATCTCGCGCTGCAGCGTGTCGATCCGCGCGTCGCTCGCGATCACCTGCTGTGCGAGCATTGCGTCACGGCGATCGAGCGCGTCGATCGCGTCGCTGATCTGCTGCTCGGCAATGCCGCCCATCTCGGCCACGATCCGGCCGAGATCCTGCAAGTCGGCGTCGAACGCCTTCATTGTATGTTCGGCTACCATTGTTCGTGCTCCCGCCGGTCGGACGTCCCGCTGGTCATCAGCCGAACCGACCCGTGATGTAATCCTGGGTCCGCTGATCTTTCGGCGCAGTGAAAATCTCGCCCGTGACGCCCTGCTCGACAAGGATGCCGAGATGAAAAAAGGCGGTGCGCTGCGACACGCGCGCGGCCTGTTGCATCGAATGCGTCACGATGACGATGGTGAAATTGGTCCGCAGCTCGTCCATCAGCTCTTCGATCTTGGCGGTGGCGATCGGATCGAGCGCCGAGCAGGGCTCGTCCATCAAGATCACATCCGGGCTCACCGCGATCGCGCGGGCGATGCACAGGCGCTGCTGCTGGCCGCCGGACAATGCCGTGCCCGACTCGCCGAGGCGATCCTTGACCTCTTCGTACAGCCCGGCGCGCCGCAGGCTGCCGATCACGATCTCCTCCATGTCCGACTTGTTGCGGGCAAGGCCGTGAATGCGCGGGCCGTAGGCGACATTCTCGAAGATCGATTTGGGAAACGGGTTCGGCTTCTGGAACACCATTCCGACGCGCGCGCGAAGCTGCACGACGTCGATCTCGGGATCGTGAACATCGCGTCCGTCGATCTCGAGCCGTCCGGTCACGCGGGCGGTCGGGATCGTATCATTCATCCGGTTGATGCAGCGCAGGAACGTCGTCTTGCCACAGCCGGACGGTCCGATCAGAGCGGTGACCGCGTTCTCCGGAATATCGAGATCGACGTTTCTTAGCGCATGCTTGTCGCCGTAGTAGACATTGACATCGCGTGCAATGACCTTGGACCTCCCATTCGCTTCCGCCACAGGCTGCGGATCGTTCTGGGCAAGCTGGACGGCGGCAGTCATCGTGTGCGCTCCCGTTTCGACATCACCACCTGCGCTCGAACCGACGGCGCAGGTAAATCGCGGTACCATTCATCAGGAAAAGGAAGGCGAGCAGGACCATAATGGCGGCCGCCGTCTTCGCCTGGAAGGCGATTTCCGGCAAGTCGGACCACAGGTAGATCTGCACGGGCAAGACCGTCGCCGCATCGGTGACGCTGGATGCCGGTTCGACAATGAAGGCGACCATGCCGATCATCAAGAGCGGCGCCGTCTCGCCGAGGGCCTTCGCCATGCCGATGATGGTGCCGGTCAGGATGCCGGGCATCGCCAGCGGCAACACGTGGTGAGTGACGGCTTGCTGATGCGAGGCGCCGACGCCCAGCGCGGCTTCCTTGATCGACGGCGGCACCGCCTTGAGGGCGGCGCGGGCGGCGATGACGATGGTCGGCAGCACCAGCAGGGCAAGGACGAGACCGCCCACAAGCGGTGCCGAGCGCGGCAATCCGAGGAAATTGAGGAAGATCGCGAGCCCCAGGAGACCGAACACGATCGAGGGAACCGCCGCGAGATTATTGATGTTCACCTCGATCAGTTCGGTGAAGCGGTTCTTGGGGGCGAACTCCTCAAGGTAGATGGCTGCCGCCACGCCCAACGGCACGCAGACCACGAGCGTCACCAGCAGGGTCAGCGCCGAGCCCACCAGCGCGCCCCGGATTCCGGCAAGCTCAGGCTCGCGGCTGTCGCCCGAGGTGAAGAAGGCCCAGTTGAAGCCGCTCGTGATCATGCCTTGATCGCGGATGTTTTCGAGCCATGCGACCTCGCGATCATTGACGCGCCGATCATCCTCCGGCGTCTCGAAGGTGACGATGCTCCAGGTATCGGGCGCCGCGTCGGACGCCGAATCAAGCGGCAAGAGCACACGGCCGGAGACGGCCGCATTGCCAAGATCGGTGACCTTGACCATGCCGCCATTGATCGCGACCAGCACGCTCGGCACCGATGATCCGATCGTCTCTTCGGTGGCGGGACGTTCGAAGCGGGACTGGAGCCCCGCCGCTTCGGCCTCCAGGTCCTCGGCGCGTTGCGACAGAGTCTGCGCCTCGGCGCGATAGCTGGTGAACCGGGTCTCGGCAATCCTGATGCGCGTCGCATCCCCCGAGGCCCGCGCCTCCGCCAGCTCGCGCTCGGCGGCGTTGCGCAGTGCTTCAACCTCGCCGGCTTTGCGCCGTATGAACTCGGCGCGTGTGCGCAGGTCGCGGGCTTGCTTGGCGAGATCGCGCTTGACCTCCACCAAATCGGCGGCGAAGTCGTTTGCCGATGAGAAGATCGTAATGTCACCGGTCGTTCCGCTCGGCGAGGCGATGCCGCGGCCCGGTTTGCGGCTGATTCTTGTGCCGGCCCCTTTGTAATAGAGCTCGGAGTCATCGGACAGAAGCAGCGGTACTTCGATGGTTTGGCCAACCAGCGAGGGGTCGGCGAGCACACGCTGACGCAAATCGTCGGCCGCGCCCGACGACACCAGCCCGTTGAGTTGGCGTCGACCGGATCGATCCTTCACTTCGGGAAACATCGCCCTCAGCGTGTTGCGGACGAGGGCCGTGTAATCCCCGGCCCGGAGAACCGCCGGATCGCGCGTGTTCTGGGGATCGATCTCCTGCGGGTCGATCCTCACATCGGTTACCATATGATATTGAAAGAAGGCGGGAATCCCGCGGTAAGTGATGTCGGCAAGCACCAGAAGGATGAACAGCGTCGTCAAGCCGATCGCGATCAACCCATAGGCCTTGAACCGCGCCTCCGCCCGATAACGGGAGCGCATGCGCGCCCGCGCATCCTCGGTCGTGAAATCGATCCGGCGAACGCCGGGAATGGCGAGGTCAGTCATATTGCTCCCGATAGCGCTTGACGATCTCGAGGGCGATCACATTGAGCATGAGGGTGAAGAAGAACAAGACGAAGCCGAGGGCAAAGGCCGACAGCGTCTTGGCGCTGTCGAACTCCTGGTCGCCGACCAGGATGGTCTTGATCTGCACGGTAAAGGTCGTGACCGCTTCGAGCGGGTTGATCGTCAGATTGGCGGCGAGCCCGGCGGCCATCACCACGATCATGGTCTCGCCCACGGCGGCGCTGATCGCCAGCATGAAGGCGGAGACGATTCCCGGCAAGGCTGCCGGCAATATCACCTTCTTCACCGTTTCCGATTTCGTGGCGCCCATCGCCAGCGAGCCGTCGCGCATCGACTGTGGCACCGCATTGATCACATCGTCGGACAGCGAGGAGACGAACGGGATGATCATCATCCCCATCACGACACCGGCGGCGAGCGCGCTTTCGGAGGCAACGTCGAGGCCGAGCGTGAAGCCGGCCTCGCGCAGCGACGGTGCGACGGTGAGCGCGGCGAAAAAGCCCAGCACCACGGTGGGAATTCCGGCGAGAATCTCCAGGATCGGCTTGGCGATCGAGCGGAACCGCGGGGTCGCATACTCGGCCATGTAGATCGCGGCAAACAGCCCGATCGGGCCGGCGATGACCATGGCGATGAAGGTGATCAGCAGCGTGCCAACCACCAGCGGCACGATCCCGAAGGCGCCGGACGATCCCACCTGGTCGGCGCGGATGGCCGTCTGCGGACTCCAATGCAGCCCGAACAGAAAGTCCATCGGCGACACGTGGTTGAAAAACCGAATGGTCTCGAACAAGACCGAAAACACGATCCCGATCGTGGTCAGCACGGCGACGCAGGCGCATGCCAGCAGAACCCGCTTGATGAAGCGCTCCACATGGTTCCGCGCGCGAAAGCCGGCACTGACGAACCGTAACGTCATGGCAAGGCCGATCAGCCCGAGGGCGAGGCCTGCGAGAAAGACGAGATTGCTGCCCCAGGCGCGGTAAGTCTCGTAAGTTTCGACGGCCGCGATCAGCCTCGGCGAGGGGTCGCCGATGAACTCTCCGGCGGAAACCGCCTCAATTTCGCGTAGCGCCGCGCCCCTCTCCAGCTCCTTGTCGAGCAGCGCCGGATCATAGACCGTCAACGCCTGCGTCTCGGTGACGTGATTGGCGAAGGGGACACCGACCGCGTAGACCAACACCATCGGCGTGAGAATCCAGATGGCGACGAACGCTCCGTAATAACTGGGACGCGAATGGAGCGTCTCTGTCCTCGAGACGGTGACCGCGCGCATGCGGCCGAACGCGTAGCCGACAACGATGAGGACGACCAATAAAACCAAATAAGCCCAAATCACTGTCGCGCCTCGACTTGCTGGACAGAAGATTACGCAAGAAGATCAAAGACAACGGTTAATAAAAGGCGGCCGCGAAAAATCGCGGCCGCCTCTCGATAGCGAGCTCAGGAGCTCGGAGCGTCGATCGGCTTCATGCCGGTCGCATTCTTGCGGACCTGTGCGCCCTCCGCCTTGGGGAGCGGCACCAGGCCCTTCTGCGAGAGATAGCCGTCTTCGCCCGTCGCCTTGGTCGACACATACTCGGCGACGAACTTGTCGAGCCCCGGAATGACGCCGACATGCTGCTTCTTGACGTAGATGAACAGCGGGCGCGCGCCGGGATACGAGCCGTTGGCGATGTTCTCATAGGTGGGCTCCACGCCGTCGATCAACACGCCGCGCAGCTTGTCGTTGTTCTCTTCGAGGAACGAGTAGCCGAAAATGCCGAAGGCGTTCTTGTTCGCGTCCAGCTTCTGAACGATCAGATTGTCGTTCTCGCCGGCTTCGATAAAGGCGCCGTCCTCGCGCAGCGACTTCCAGACCCGCTTGAAGGCCTTGGAATCGGACTTCTTCAGCTCGGCAAGCACGGGAATCTTCTTGGCACCCGCCTCCAGCATAAGCTCGTGCAGGGCGTCACGCGTGCCCGAGGTGGGCGGCGGGCCAAGCACCTCGATCTTGGTGGCCGGGAGCGTCTTGTCGATGTCCGACCAGGTCTTGTTGGGATTGGCGACGAGCTTGCCGTCCGGCCCCGGAATGTCCTTGGCGAGCGCGAGGAAGAGCTGCGGCAGCGTCAGTTTGATCGGCGTGCCCTTCTTCGACTGCGCCATGGTGATGCCGTCGAAGCCGACCTTGATCTCGACGATGTCCTTGACGCCGCTCTTCTGGCAGTTCTCGTACTCGCTCTTCTTGATCGCGCGCGAGGCGTTGGTGGCGTCCGGATGCTTCGGGCCGACGCCGGCGCAGAACAGCTTCATGCCGCCGCCCGTGCCGGTCGACTCGACCACCGGCGTCTTCATCCCCGACGACTTGCCGAACTGCTCGGCGACCGCGGTGGTGAAGGGATATACCGTCGAGGAGCCGACGATCCGGATCTGGTCGCGCGCTTCCGCCGCGCCAGTCAGGACAATGCCGGTCGCTGCGATCGCGCCGGCCGCAATAAGGGAATGGTAGAGCTTCACGGATCTCTCCTGTTGGTCCAAGTTTATGGTCACGCAGACAAGACTTGCGTGTTTCACCGCTGGGGCGTTGTTCTTGTTGTCGCGCTATTGATCGGGACGTCGCCCACAGCAGTGAGGGTCAGGAGCCGGCACCTGAGACGTGATTGATCGCACCGGCCCGAAACCGTGGCAAAGTCCTACGATGAGCGTGTCACCGTTCTATGAGCCCCAGATGACAATGAGATGACGTGATAATCTTTTGAAAAATCAACATGTTTGTTCGGATGCCGCTGTGGATCGGGCGATCGGCAGACGCACGGTGAAGGTGGCCCCGCTGCCGAGCGTGCTCTCAAGACTGAGGCGGCCGCGATGACGCTGAAGCACATGCTTGACCAGCGCGAGGCCTAGTCCGGTGCCGCCCTGTGCGCGGCTTTCGGCAACGTCGACGCGGTAGAATCGCTCCGTCAGCCGCGGCAGGTGCTCGGGCGAGATGCCGGGACCGTAGTCCTTCACCGATACCACCGCCTCGTCGCCGTCCGCCGTCGTCTCGCGCGCGATCGCAAGGTCGATCCTCTTGCCGCTCGCCCCGTATTTCAGCGCATTCTCGACGAGGTTCTCGAACACGCGGATCAGCTCGTCGCGGTCGCCGAGCACCATCATCTCGCATGGCGGCATATCGATTTCGATGGCGACGCCGCGATCGCGCGCGAGCAATTGCAGCGCGTCGGCCACTTGCCGGACGATGGTGACGAGATCGATGGCGGTCTCGGGATGGATGTGGGCCTTCAGCTCAATGCGCGAGAGGGACAAAAGGTCGTCGATCAGCCGGGCCATGCGCTCGGCCTGGTCCTTCATGATGGCAAGAAAGCGCTCGCGCGCCTGGGGATCGCCCCGCGCCGGGCCCAGCAGCGTGTCGATAAAGCCTGAGAGCGAGGCCAGCGGCGTGCGCAGTTCGTGGCTCGCATTGGCGACGAAATCGGCCCGCATCTCCTCCACGCGGCGCAGCGGCGTCATGTCATGGAACACCATCAGGAGCAACTGGCCGCGGGCGGTCCCGTCGACCGCGATCGGCGCGATCAAGGCCTCCAACCAACGATCCGCCGGCACCCGTTCGAAATACTCGACCCGCAGTTCGGCCCCGACATCGGCAGCCCGCCGCAAGGCTTCGAGGACGCCGGGGTTGCGCAGCGCAAATGACAAGGGCTGGCCGCGCGCGAGCGCCGGCGCGATCTCCAGCGCTTTGGCGTTGAAGGTGCGCACGATGCTGTCATGTTCAAGCACGATCGCCGGATCGGGCAGGCCGGAAATGACCGCCTCGATGATGAGGTCGCGCGGATGCATCCGCACGTCCTCCCGCCCCCGCGCGACCGATTCGGTCGATGGTTCGCCGCTCGCCTCGATCAAGGCCGCGGCCGAAATCACCCCGAACCCGACCAGCGCCTGCAAGGGTGAGAGCTCGCCGATGAAGCCCATCAGCAGAAAGAAGGCGCCGGACACGGTCAGTACCAGACGGACCCGCCGAAGCCGCCGGCTCCATGATGCGGCGTCCTTGGCATCGCCGCGGCGGCCTTCCGAAACGACCATGGTGAGCCGTGTCCTTTAAAAGTTTCGAGAGCGCGATTGCTTCAGTTTGATTCAACCGCGCTCTCTTACTTCTTTCTTTGTTCGCATGATCTTGTCCGAAAAGTCTGCCAACTTTTCGGGATCATGCCCTAGGCCGATCGTCCGAACCGTCAAGCCGGTAGCGGAGCGCGGTGTCCTCCAGATGAATTCGGGGCAGCCGCCCCGTCGGTCACGGTGGCTGCGCGAGAGAACCTAGTGATGCGGCACCAACGCTTGAGCTCGTCTCATTGTGTTGGTGCCGCATCACAAAGCAACGGATTAACGAGTGTTCCGGGCTGACGGTCTGGGGTCGGACCGTCAGAGAAGGAAACACTAGGCCGGGTCGCATTCATTCTTGGCGATCCGGCCGCCAGAGGGTTTGGGCCGCGCGGCGTGGTCGGCCATCTTCGACCTGACCCTGCGAACACTCAGCCATACTTCGCGCAGGCCGAGGACGACGAGCGCTATTGCAAAGGGGCACAGATAATACAGCAGCCGGAACAGCAGGAGGCCGGCCAGCAGCGCCTCTTTCTCGTATTGCCAGAGCGCGATCAGCATGGCGGCGTCGAACACGCCGAGCCCGCCCGGAGAGTGGCTCGCAAAGCCGAGCAGCGTTGCGGAAACGAAGATGGTCGCCACCGTCGCAAAGCCGATATACGGAGTCTCCGGCACCAGCATGTACATGGCGGCGGCGCAAGCGCTGAGATCGACGACGCCGATACCGATCTGCAGCAGCGTCAACGGGCCGCTCGGCAGGGTGAGCTCCCAATTGTTGCGGCCGATCATACGCGGGGCGCACCACACCCAGCCGACATAGATCGCAAGCACGACAAGGATCGCAAAGCCGACCGTGCGGTTGAGCCAGGGCGGAAGCTGATCGATCGCCGAGGCGGCTTCCGGCGTATAGGCAAAGCCGAGCCCGAGCATGGTCGCGTTGCCGAGCCAGAAGGTGAAGCCTGCAACAAAGCAGACCTTCGCCACTTCGATCGCGGACAGGCCGTGATGGGAGTAGATGCGGTAGCGGACGGCTCCGCCCGTCAAGGCGCTGGCGCCGACATTGTGGCCGACCGCATAGCTCGTGAACCCCGCCATCACCGCAACGCGATAGGGCACGTCGCGCCGCCCGACCGTGTGAAGCGCGAAGATGTCGTAGAAGGTGAGGGTAACATAGCCGAAAGCGACGAAGGCGGCGGCGATCAGAAGATCGCGCGTCGAAAATCCGCGCAGGGCAGCGACCACCTCTGCGGGGTCGATGTCATGCAGCATCCGGTAAAGCACGAGGATCGCGGCGACGATGACCGCGAGGCTCAAGAAGAGGCCGAATCGGTGCCAACCGATTCTCCGGTCGAAGGCTTGAACGGCCGCAAGCAGCCACTCGTATATGATCGCCATCAGGCCGTTGTCGCGTGTCGATCGGTTGGGTGCGCCGCTCGAATCGACGCACAGGGGTCGCTCGCGACTAGGGCGGATTCCGTTCCAACGGAATCGGAATTCGCGCTAATCGTCCGTCGGTGGTCGCGTTTTCTGTGGCGGACCGGCTTCCGCTTCGTCAGAAAAGCTGTAACAGAACTGCTTGGTTTGCGCCATGGTCGGCGTGGCGCCGCGGCCGGCCGTCATCAGATCGTCATTTGTCGTCCAAGCGTCATCATGAACGGCCCGGCCTGTCGGCGGCCGGACAGCCGGCAGCAAAAAGGGGCTTTGCCCGTCCGTTCGCAAATGGGCGACCGGCCAAAGACTGATCCCGACAAAAGTTTCAGACTCACAAAAGTTGCAGACTCTCAGATAGGATCATGCGAGAGAACCGTAAAATAAGGCGTGCGATTGACTCAAACTAAAGCAATCGCGCTTGCCGCATCGCAATATTGGGAGAAGCGGCCGCAACGAGGGTGATAGAGGCGCTAGAGCATGATCCCGAAAAGTTGGCAGACTTTTCAGGCAAGATCATGCGACCAAACAAAGAGCATGATCCCGAAAAGTTGGCAGACTTTTCGGACAAGATCATGCGACCAAACAAAGAGAAAAGCATCGGATGAGCGAGTGTTCCTTACCTGACGGTCCGGGGTCGGACCGTCAGAGAAGGAACACCAGGAGCGCGGCAAGGACACTCTTCAGCATCACTTGGGCATGACGCCACGGAGCGATCCGGGGTGGGGCGCCTGCGTTACGCCGCGGGCGCAAGGCAGGGTTAGCGAGCAGGAAGGAGAGCGATGACGGATTCCGACAAAGTGCTGGCGCGCAAGGACGACGGCATCGGCTATCTGATCTTCAACAATCCGGAACGGCACAATGCGCTCTCGTTCGAGATGTGGGAGCAGGCGGGCCGCGTGCTCGATGGTTTCAGTCACGACAACACGGTCCGTGTCGTTGTGCTGACCGGTGCGGGCGGCAAGGCCTTTGTGTCGGGTGCCGACATTTCGCGTTTCGAGGACGAGCGCGCCAATGTGGCGGCGGTCGAAGCCTATGATGCCGTGGTCGATCGCACCACGACGATGCTTTACGATTACCCCAAACCGACCATCGCGCAGATCGCAGGTTTCTGCCTTGGCGGCGGGCTCGCGCTTGCGGTCTGCTGCGACCTGCGTATGTGCTCGGATCATTCGCGCTTTGCCGTGCCGGCCGCACGGCTCGGGCTGGGCTATGCCTATCGCGGTCTCAAGAAGCTCGTCGACGTCGTCGGGCCGGCCTTTGCCAAGGAGATCTTCTTCACCGCGCGCCAGTTCACTGCGGAGGAGGCACGTGTCATGGGGCTGGTCAACGGCGTGCTGCCGGCGGCCGAGCTGGAGCCTTGCGTGCGCGAGACGGCGGCGATGATCGCCGCCAATGCGCCGCTCACCATCCGGGCGGCCAAGTTCGCGATTGGCGAGGCGATCAAGGAGGAGTCCGCGCGCGACCTGAAGCGCTGCGATGAGCTCGTGCAGGAGTGCTTCCGCAGCAACGACTATGTCGAAGGACGCCGCGCCTTCATGGAAAAGCGCAAGCCGCAGTTCACCGGGACCTAATGTACGCCTGCCTTCGGTGGTGATCGGCGACGATAAGCGGTCAATCCCGATTCCGCGAAACGGAATTCGCAAATCACTTCGACAGGCTTTCGCGGCAGGCGACCCAGACTTTTTCCGGCGTCGCCGGCATGTCGAGCCGCGCGCCTGCGGGACCTGGGATGGCGTTCGCGATCGCATTCATGATCGTGGCGAGCGCACCGGTGGTGCCGGCTTCGCCGACGCCCTTCACACCGAGCGGATTGGTCGTCGCCGGCGAATTGTGCTCGGCCGTCGCGATGCGCGGCACGTCGTCGGCGCGCGGCAGGCAGTAATCCAAGAAGGAGCCGGTCACGAGCTGGCCGCTGTCTTCGTCATAGACCGCGTGCTCGAGCAAAGCCTGGCCGAGCCCTTGCGCGACGCCGCCATGGACCTGCCCCTCGACCAGCCTGTGGTCGAGGGTGCAGCCGCAATCATCGACGGCGGTGTAGGTGACGACATCGACCACGCCGGTATCGGGATCGATCTCGACCTCGGCGACATGGCAGCCATTGGGGTAGGTCATCGGCGTCTCTGCCGTGAACCGCGTATCGAGGCCCTCGTCGATCTCGCCGTTTTCCTTGCGCGCCTGCGCGACCTGCGCGAGATCGAGCAGGGCGATCGTCCGGTCGGTGCCGACGACGGCGAAGGCGCCGTCGCGATACTCGATATCGGCGTGCGCGGCTTCGAGCGCATCGCCCGCGAGCCGGCGCCCCTTTGCGATCAGCGCATCGATCGCGCCCGTGATCGCGCTGCCCGCCGTCATCATGGTGCGCGAGCCGACGCTGGAAGAACTCGTGACCTCGTGATCGCTGTCGCCTTGGGCACAGCGCACCGCTTGCGGATCGATGCCAAGCCTTTCGGCGACGAGCCGCGTCAGCACCGAGGCGTGGCCCTGTCCGGTCGCCTGCGCGCCGAGCGCAACGACGAGCGCCGCATCCGCAGCATCGCCCGGAAACAGCAGCGCCGCGCCCTCTTTCGGCATTCCGCCGGCATGTTCGAGCAGGCAGGACAGGCCGATGCCGCGTAGCTTGCCGCGTCGCTCGGCCTCGCGCCGGCGCGCGGCAAAGCCGGCATAGTCGGCAAGCGCCAGCGCCTTGTCGAGCAGGGCGGGAAAGTCGCCACTGTCATAGATCGAACCGCTCGCGGTCGTGTAGGGAATGGCGGAGGGCGGGACGAAGTTGCGCCGCCGGATCTCATCGGGCGCGATCCCCGTCAGCCGCGCCGCCTCTTCGACCAGGCGCTCGAGGAGATAGTTCGCCTCCGGCCGGCCGGCGCCGCGATAGGGGGCGGTCGGCAGCGTATTGGTGAAGACGCAGCGCACCGAGACATCGATGCGCGGGATGCGATACATGCCGGGCAGGCAGCGCGCCAAATTGTTGGTGGCGATGGTGGCGCCGACCGGTCCGAGAAAGGCGCCGAGATCGGCCAGCGAGCGGACGCGCAGCGCGAGGAAATTCCCTTCGCAATCGAGCGCAAGCTCCCCCTCAAGCTGCCAGTCGCGGGCCTGGTTGTCGCTGACAAAGGCCTCGGAACGAGAAGACATCCAGTGCACCGGCCGCCCGATCAGGCGCGCGGCGACGAGCAGCGGCGGATATTCCGGATAGGGCGAGACCTTCATCCCGAACGCGCCGCCGACATCCTCGGTGATGATCCGCAGCCGGCCGCGATCGATCCCCATCGCGCTCGCCAGGGTCTCGCGCAGAACCGGGACGCCCTGCGAGCAGACGCGCAGCGTGTAGCGCCCGCTTGCAGGATCATAACTTGCGGTCGCCCCGCGCGGCTCGATGCTCGCGACCACCAGGCGTTGGCTGACATGGGACACATGTGCCACCTGCGCCGCCGCCGCGATCGCCTCGCCGACCTCGCGGGCATTGGCATCCTCCGCCGACGGCGGAAAGGACCAGTCGAGCGCCAGATTGCCGGGCGCCTGCGGCCACAGAACCGGCGCATCCGGCGCGCTCGCCCGCGCGGCGCCGATCACCGCTTCGAGCACCTCATAGTCGACGACGAGCGCCTCGACCGCGTCATGCGCCGCCGCCGCCGAAGTGGCGATGACGAGCGCGACCGGCTGCCCGACATGAAGCACCCTGTCCTCGGCAAGCGCCGGGCGCGGCGGCTCAATGACCGCCGCTCCGTCGCGTCCCTTGACCGGCGGATGCCACGAGATGGTGCCGACGCCGGCCGCGCGCATGTCGGCCGCGGTCAGCACCGCCAGCACGCCGGGGGCGCCGCGCGCGGCCTCGATGTCGATCGACACGATGCGCGCATGGGCATGCGGCGAGCGCGCGAAGACGCCGAACACCTGCCCGTCGACCGGTGCATCCTCGATAAAGCGCCCGCGCCCGCGCAGCAGCGGCTCGTCCTCGATCCGTATGGGGTTTTTCGCGCTCATCCGAAAATGGTAAGGCCGATCAGCCCGAGCGTGCCGACGGTCACCCGCCACCACACGAACAGGCCGAAGCCATGTCGCGACACATAGCCGAGAAACGTCTTGACCACGATCCAGCCGAAAATGAATGAGGCGATGAAGCCGACCGCGACCAGCACGATATTGTTCACGCTCAACTGATCTCCGTCCTGGTAGAGGTCATAGGTGAAGGCGCCGATCATGGTTGGCATGGCGAGAAAGAACGAGAACTCGGCGGCCGAGCGGCGATCGGCGCCGAGCAGCAACGCACCGACAATGGTAGCGCCCGAACGCGATACGCCAGGGATCATCGACACGCACTGGATGACGCCGATACCGGCACACAGGGGCAGCGAGAACTCGGTCGCTTCGGTATAACGCGGCTTGAGATCGAGCGAATCGACAAACAACAGCACCGCCCCACCGGCAATGAGCGTGAAGCAGACGATCCACGGATTGAACAGGACGCCCTTGATGAAGCCGTGAGCGAACGCGCCGATGATCGCGGCCGGCAAAAAAGCGATCAGCACGCCGATGACGAAACGGCGCGCATAGGGGTCGGTGAACATGTTCGTCGCAAGCAGCCACAGCTTGCGCGAATAGATCGATAGCAATGCGAGGATGGCGCCGAGCTGGATCAGCACGGCGAAGCTCTTGCCGAAATCCTCGTCCTCGAAGCCGAAGAAGTGCTCGATCAGGAGCAGGTGTCCGGTCGACGATACCGGGATGAACTCGGTCAGCCCTTCGACGAAACCGAGGAAGGCAGCCTTGAACAGATCGAGCAGCATCCGCACCGGCTCCGGGGAGGAAGAGAGGGGCGTCGTCCCGCGGCGAGGCAAAGAGCGAGCCCGCGCGCTTTTCGCTGAACCGCGATGGGCTGGCAAGGGGCGGGTGCGTCATGCACAGGCTGGGCCGGATTGCCCGGTTTTCACCGCATTATGATCTTGTATCATCCGGCCATGGCGCCGTCGGCCACGATTCGCTGTTTCCGGGACCCGCAATTGCCATGCTGACGCTGTTCCATCAGTGCCTGTGTCCGCATTCCCGGTTCGTGCGGATTGCGCTCGGCGAATACGGTCTCGGTCCGCGCCTTGTGGAAGAGCGGCCATGGGAACGCCGGCACGAGTTCCTCGCGCTCAATCCCGCAGGCACAACCCCGGTGCTGGTCGAGGAAGGGCGCCCGCCGATCACCCATCACGCGATCATTGCCGAATATCTCGACGAGACGCGCGGGAGCGGGCTCGGCGACCATCGCCTGCTGCCGCGCGATACCAATGCCCGCATCGAGGTGCGGCGCCTTGCAAACTGGTTCAACGACAAGTTCCATGTCGAGGTCAGCGGGCCGCTGGTGACTGAGCGGGTGTTCAAGCGGCATATGGCGGCAAGCCAGGGCGGCGGGCCGCCCGACATCAACGCGATTCGTGCGGCGCTCACTAATATCCGCTATCATCTTGCCTATATCGGTTGGTTGGTGCGCACCCGCGACTGGCTTGCCGGGCCGCGGTTGAGCTATGCGGATCTTGCCGCTGCCGCGCAGCTGTCCTGTGTCGACTATCTGGGCGACGTGCCGTGGAACGAGGACGATTCGGCCAAGACCTGGTATGCGCGGGTGAAGTCGCGCCCCTCGTTCCGTCCGCTGCTGGTGGAGCTGCATGCCGGGATCGCGCCGTCGAAGACCTACGCCGATCTCGACTTCTGAACGATCGCGCTGCGCTGAAGGCGGCGCTGCGCGAGGCGGCGCTTGCGCGCGGGTTCGACGCCGTCGCGATCACGCAGCCGGGTGCCATCCCGCGGGCGGGCGCCGACCTTGCCGCGTTCATTGCACAGGGCTTTCACGGCGACATGCATTGGCTGGCGGCGAATGCCGAGCGGCGAAGCGATCCGCGCGTCTTGTGGCCGCAGGTGCGCGCCGTCGTCCTGCTCGGCGTCAATTACGGGCCGCCCGGGGGGCCCTCAACCGGTCCGCTCCCCGCCCTCGCGCCGCCCGACAAAGGTACGATATCCATCTATGCGCAGGGCGACGACTATCACGACGTGATCAAGGCCAAGCTCAAGGATCTCGCGCGCTGGTTGATCGCGAGCGCGGGAGGCGAGGTAAAGGCGTTCGTCGATACCGCCGCGGTGATGGAAAAGCCGCTTGCCGCCGCCGCCGGCATCGGATGGCAGGGCAAGCACACCAATCTCGTCTCCCGCCGCTTTGGCTCCTTCCTGTTCCTCGGCGCCATCTTCACGAGCCTCGACCTGCCGCCCGACGCGCCGGAGCGCGACCATTGCGGGACCTGCCGCGCCTGCCTCGACATCTGCCCGACGGCGGCGTTCCCGGCGCCGCACCGGATCGATGCGAGGCGTTGCGTCTCTTACCTCACGATCGAGCACAAAGGCGCGATTCCGCGCTCGCTGCGAGAGGCGATCGGCAATCGCATCTATGGCTGCGATGATTGCCTTGCGGTCTGTCCCTGGAACAAGTTTGCACAGACCGGCCGCGAGGCGCGGCTTTTCGCGCGCGCCGAGCTGCAATCTCCCGCGCTCGGCGATCTTGCCGATCTTGACGATGCGGCGTTCCGGGCGCTGTTCCGCAAGAGTGCGATCAAGCGCACCGGTCGCGACCGTTTCGTTCGCAATGTGATGATCGCGATCGGCAACAGCGGCGATGCTCGGCTCGCCGAGAAAGCGAAGGCTCGGACCCTTGATGCCTCGCCCTTGGTGCGCGGTGCGGCTGTCTGGGCGCTGTCGCGCCTGCTGCCGCGGGAGGCGTTCGTCGCCCTTGCCATCCGCTGTTGCGCCTGCGAAGAGGATGCGGGCGTTCGCGGCGAGTGGGACGCCGGACTGAAACAAGCGGCAACCTGATGGCTACACTTCTTTGTATGGGTTTCGGCTATTGCGCGCAGCATTATGCGGAGGCGTTCGGCTCGCGCTTCGACCGAATCATCGGAACGACGCGGACGCCGAAGCATGCCGCGACGCTGGCCCAGCAGCGCTTCGGAGATCGCGCCATCGAGATGATCGAGTTCGACGGCCTTTCGGCCTCGCGCGCGATCTTGGACGCCGTCGAGGCCGCCGACGTCCTGTTGATCTCGGCCGCGCCCGCCGACGGCTTCGACCCGGTCCTCGCCGTGCTGGCCGATGAGATACTGCAGGCGCCGCGCCTTCAGTCCGCTGTGCTGCTCTCGACACTCGGCGTGTATGGCGACCACGGCGGAGGCTGGGTCAGCGAAACCACGCCGCCGGAGCCGGTGAACCACCGCGGTCGCGATCGATTGGCGGCCGAACGCGCCTGGGAGACGATCGGCGCGCGCCGAAGACTTCCCGTCGCCATTCTGCGCCTCGCCGGCATCTACGGGCCGGGGCAGAACGCGTTGGTCTCCATCATCCGCGGCAGCGCGCGCCGCATCCTCAAGCCGGGTCAGGTGTTCAACCGCATTCACGTGACCGATATTGGCCAGGCGATCGACGCCGCCATTGCACGCCGCGCCAACGGGGTGTTCAACGTCACCGACGACGAGCCATCCCCACCCGGCGATCCGATCGTCTATGCAGCCGAGCTTTTGCAAGTGGCACCGCCGCCTGAAATCGACTTAGCAGAGGCGGCCAAGACCACGAGCCCGATGGCGTTGAGCTTCTATCAGGAGTGCAAGCGCGTTGAGAACACACGGCTGAAACGGGAGCTCGGCGTCACGCTGCGCTATCCGACCTACCGGGAGGGCCTGCGCGCCCTGCACGCGCAAATGCAGGCTGAGGGCGCGAGCGGTTGATCGCGGGTCAGAGCAACGATTGTCTCCGTTCGCCGGTCGAAGGTCGGCGCCTCGACCGAGCAGAGATGAAGGTATTCTGAGGAAGAACGCGTTTCCTTCTCCCCGCGTGCGGGGAGAAGGTGGCGAGCGGCAATGCCGCGAGCCGGATGAGGGGCTTTTGCTTCTCCGCGATGCTATGCTGGCCCC
>JANQIP010000275.1 GCA_028282095.1 Xanthobacteraceae bacterium
ATCTCGACCTCCCGAATCAATCCTGATCCGTGCGATCGAATCACACCAGCCGCCCAACCGAAACCACAACAGAGTCAGAACTTCCAATGGCTGGTATTAGTTGGTCGCCGAACTCATCCGCCGGAAGCGGCACTACCCGGCCGGGTATTGATCGGACGAGATGGGCGTGATCGCCACCGATTCACCGCAACCGCAGGCGGATGTCTGATTCGGATTTGAGAATACGAATCCGGCGCTGAGCTTGTCGGCCTTGAAATCCATCTCGGTGCCGAGCAGGAACATGATCGCCTTCGGATCGATCAGGAGCCGAACGCCCTTGTCCTCCACGACTTCGTCGCCGGGAGTCGCGGCCTCGGCATAGTTCATTGTATAGGACATGCCGGCGCAACCGCCGTTCTTCACGCCGATGCGCACGCCCGCGATGGGCCGGTCGGCCTGCGCGAGAATGTCCTTGATCCGCATCGCGGCGGCGTCGGTCAGCCGCATGACCTGCGGCTTTGGTCGTCGTTCGGCCATGTCCTATCCTCCGGCGCGTCACCACATGTTCAGCATGACGCGCGCTTCGTCCGACATCCGGCTCGGATCCCAGGGCGGATCCCACACCACCTGCACGTGGACCAAGCCAACCCCGGCGACACCGGACACCGCATTCTCAACCATGATCGGCAGTTCTTGTGCTGCCGGACAGTTCGGCGTCGTCAGCGTCATGTCGACATCGACCGTGCGGTCTTCCTTGATCTCGACCCGGTAGATCAGCCCCATCTCATAAATGTCGGCCGGGATTTCCGGATCATAGACCGTCTTGAGTGCACTCACGATATCGTCGGTCATGCGGACGATATCGTCGGCCGTCAGGCCTGCCGGCCCGCCCGAGCTCGATAGAGGGGCACCGGCAGCGCCGTTGAGATGCTTGGCCGGCCCGGTGTCGTGCAACGCGTCATCTGCATCGTCGGTCATGCGAAGAACTCCTGCGCCTTGATCAGCGCTTCAGCCAATTTATCCACTTCTTCGCGCGTATTATAGAGGCCGAACGATGCCCGGCAGGTGGCGGTGACGCCGAACCGCGCAAGCAGCGGCATCACGCAATGGGTGCCGGCACGAATGGCGATCCCGCCGCGGTCGATGATGGTCGCGACGTCATGCGGATGGGCGCCCTTCATCTCGAACGAGACAATCGCGCCCTTTTCTCTCGCCGTCCCGAAAATGCGCAGCGAATTGATCTCGCGCAGGCGATCATGCGCATAGGAAAGTATCGCCTGCTCATGGGCACGAATGCGCGCCTTGCCAATCGCATTGACGTAATCGATCGCGGCCGCGAGGCCGACGGCCTGCACGATCGCCGGCGTGCCCGCCTCGAAGCGATACGGCGGATCGCCGTAGGTGACGCGATCCTCGTACACCTCGCGGATCATCTCGCCGCCACCATTGAAGGGCGGCATCGCGGCAAGATGCGCATGCTTGCCGTAAAGCACCCCGATCCCGGTTGGTCCGTAGAGCTTGTGACCGGTGAAAACGTAGAAGTCGCAGCCGATGTCCTTGACGTCGACATCGAGATGCACCGCGGCCTGCGCACCGTCGACCAGCACCGGAATGCCGCGCGCATGGGCGAGCCGCACCACCTCCTTGACCGGGACCACCGTGCCGAGCCCGTTCGACATATGGGTGACCGCCACCATCCGGGTGCGGTCGGTCAGCAGCGTCTCGAACTCGTCGAGCAGGAAATTGCCGTCGTCGTCGACCGGGGCCCATTTGATCACCGCGCCCTGGCGCTCGCGCAGGAAGTGCCACGGCACGATGTTGGAGTGGTGCTCCATGATCGAGAGCACGATCTCGTCGCCGGGCTTGATGCGCTCGTGCCCGAACGTATAGGCGACGAGATTGACCGCCTCGGTGGCGTTGCGGGTGAAGATGATCTCCTCGGCGCGTTCCGCATTGAGGAAGGCGCGCACCGTCTCGCGCGCGCCCTCATAGGCCTCGGTGGCGGCATTGGCGAGATAGTGCAGCCCGCGATGGACATTGGCGTATTCGCTCGTATAGGCCTGCGCGATCCGGTCGAGCACGGCCTGCGGCTTCTGCGCC
>JANQIP010000058.1 GCA_028282095.1 Xanthobacteraceae bacterium
GCGGCGGGTGAGGGGCTAGAGCATGATCCCGAAAAGTTGCAGACTTTTCGGACAAGATCATGCGACAAAACAAAGAGAAAGGGAGCGCGATCGATTCAATCTGACTGGATCGCGCTCGAGCACAGGCATCGCGGAGAAGCAAAAGCCCCTCATCCGGCTCGCGGCATTGCCGCTCGCCACCTTCTCCCCGCACGCGGGGAGAAGGTGGCGTGCAGGCCATGGGATTGGTCGGCATAGGGAGAGCGCCAATGTTGGCGGCGGGTTACGCGCCTTCGGCGCTAGCCCACCCTACGCGCCAAGCCACACCCATGTGTTACTTCGCGGCAGAGAATGCCGCCAAAACACCTCTCCCCGCTTGCGGGGAGAGGTAACATTCCGCGAGGCGATGAGCTAACGCGTGATCCTAATGATGCGGCACCAACGCTTGGGCTCGTCTCATTGTGTTGGTGCCGCATCACAAAGCACCGGATTAGCTAAAGCGTCCGGCGCTCGGGTTGATCTAAATCCCGCTCGGACGGCCCCATCGTCTCCTTCACCGCGGCGACGAGCTGCTTGAGCGTGAAGGGCTTGGCGAGGAAGGCGAACTCGCCCCCGTCGGGAAGGTTCTTGGCGAACGCCTCTTCGGCATAGCCGGACACGAATATGATCTTGGTGTTGACATCGCGTCGACGCAGCTCCTTCCAGAGCGTCGGCCCGTCCATCTCCGGCATGACCACATCGGAGACCACGAGATCGACATGTTGGCCGGCGTCGATGAGCGCGAGCGCCTCGGCGCCATTGCTTGCCTCGCACACGGTGTAGCCGCGCGAGGCGAGTCCCCGCGCATTCAGGCCGCGCAATCCTTCCTCGTCCTCGACGAGAAGGATCGTCCCCTGCCCGGTATGGTCGACGGGGGCTTTCGTCGCCTCGGCAGCGGCGGGCGGTCCGGCCGCGCCCGCGACGTCCTCCGCGGTCGCAACATGGCGCGGCAGGAAGATGCGGAACGTCGTCCCGCGGCCGATCTCGGAATCGACATAGATGAAGCCGCCGGTCTGCTTGATGATGCCGTACACCGTGGAAAGGCCGAGCCCCGTGCCCATTCCGACATCCTTGGTGGAGAAGAACGGCTCGAAAATCCTGTCCCTGATGTCTTCGGGGATGCCGGACCCGGTGTCGGATATTTCGATCAGCACGTAGTCGCCTGGGGGCATGCCTTTGTTGGAGAGCGTCCGGCTCTCCGCCTCACCGACATTGGCGGTGCGCAGCTTGAGCTGGCCGCCGTTCGGCATGGCGTCGCGGGCATTGACCGCGAGATTGACGATCACCTGTTCGAATTGGGAGATGTCCGCCTTGATCGGCCACAGGTCGCGGCGTTCCTCGACGTCGAGGCTGACCTTCTCGCCGATCAGCCGGCGCAGCAGCATCGATATGTCGCTTAAAGCCTCGCCGAGATCGAGCACTTGCGGGCGCAGCGTCTGCCGGCGCGAGAAGGCGAGCAACTGGCGCACCAGCGCGGCCGCGCGGTTGGCATTCTGCTTGATCTGCATGATGTCCTGGAAGGACGGGTCGGTCGGCTTGTGGGCATTGAGCAAGAAGTCGGTCGCCATCATGATCGCTGAGAGCACGTTATTGAAATCATGGGCGATTCCACCGGCAAGCTTGCCCACCGAATCCATCTTCTGGGCCTGGTCGACCTGCTTTTGCAAGGTGCGCTGCTCGGTCGTCTCCAACGCGTAGACGATGGCGCGCTCCTGATCGAGATCGTCCTCGACGGCGGTCACGTAGAACCGCGCCCAGCGCTCGCCCGTGCCGGCAAGCGCGGCATCGACCGAGGGCACGTCGCCCTGCCCGCCGGCCGCCCGGGCGATCGCCGTTTCTACGGCGGTGCGGTCGCGCTCGGCGACGATGGCGAGGATCGAGCGCCCTTCGGTCTCGTCGGTCTCGCCCTTGAGCACGCATTGGAACATGCGGGCAAACAATGCATTGCTGCGGGCGATGCGGCCCGCCCGATCGACGGTCGCGATCGCCATCGGCGTATTGTGGAAGAACCGCATGAAGCGGACTTCGGCGGCACGCTGGGGATCGCTGCCGTCGTCGCGGGCGCGGTTCAGGACCAGCGTGCGCGACGGTCCGGGCATGCCGTCCGCCGCGAAGGCCACCTTGTGATAGAGGCGCGCCGGAAGCGTCTTGCCTCCGCGCGTCTTGAGATCGAGGTCGAGCACCTCGGTCTTGACCTCGCCGGGGCGCCCGAGGCCGTTCAGCAGCGCCGCGCTGTCGCCGGAGAGGACGTCGGAGAGCTTCAGGCCGCCCGAGCCGATCTCGGCCAGATCATAGCCCAGCCATTCGGCGAGCGTCGCATTGACATAGCTGATGTCCCCGGCGCCATCGACCGAGAAGAAGCCGGCGGGTGCGTGGTCGAGATAATCGATCGCGTCCTGCAGCTCCTGAAATACGTTCTCCTGGCGCTCGCGCTCGCGCGTGACGTCGGCGACGGTCCACACCGTGCAGCCCTCGGTGCCGGCAGCCGCAAGCGGGCGCACGCGCAATTGCAGCCAGCGGGCGGGCTGGCCAGGCAACGCATTGACCCGCACCTCTTCCTGCAGGCGACGCCCTTCGCGCGCCGCCTTGAGCAAACGGTACACCGCCTCCGACACGTCCGGATCGCCGATGAAGACCCGCTCGACCGGCCGCGCGTCGACGGCGTCCTGCGCATCGACGAGCTGGCAATAGGCGGCGTTCGCATAGACGACGCGGCCGCCTTCGTCGGTGATGGCGATGCCGTCGAAGGCGTCGTCGAGCATGCGTTTGAAAGCCGGGTTGCCTTCGCTCCTCCCGGCGATCCGCAAGATGCCGGCCGCCGTCGCAAACAAGGCGAACACCCCGATCATGCCGAGCACGGCAAGGAGCGCCAGCACATAGGGCTCGGCCTGGCTGCGGCCGAGAAACATCAGCAAGGAGGCCGCGGCGATCAATGCGATCGCCACCAGGAGAACGAGCCGGACGCTGCCGCGCCGATCACCCGGGAGTGCGTCCAAGCCGTGCCCCTTGTCCAGCTCCTGCGTCGTCATTGCTCCTCGGCTGCATTCCGCGGAAACGAACGGGAACCGTAATACGCGTTATACCCTGGCCCGGCGCATGATCCGAGAAGTCGGCTGACGTTTCCGACAAGATCATGCGACCAAACAAAGGCCGCCGGGCCCTGGCCCGGCGCATGATCCCGAAAAGTCGGCAGACTTT
>JANQIP010000060.1 GCA_028282095.1 Xanthobacteraceae bacterium
GCGGCGGGTGAGGGGCTAGAGCATGATCCCGAAAAGTTGCAGACTTTTCGGACAAGATCATGCGACAAAACAAAGAGAAAGGGAGCGCGATCGATTCAACCTGAGTGGATCGCGCTCGAGCACGAGCATCGCCGAAAAGTCAAAGCCCCTCATCCGGCTCGCGGCGAGAGCCGCTCGCCACCTTCTCCCCGCGGGCGGGGAGAAGGGAGAAGCGGTGCAGGGACGAGCGGAGTACGTTGCTTTTTATCTAAGCTTAGGATGCTGCAGAGGTTATCCAGAGCTATCCATCAGAAATGCTGGCAGATGAATCCCGAGCTGTTTCTCGCTTTTCTGCTGATCACCGTCGTGCTGGTCCTGACCCCCGGGCCGGTGGTCACGCTCGTCGTTGCGACCGGAGCGACCGATGGCGCGCGTGCGGCGCTGCTGGCGGTCGGCGGCACGGTGTTCGGCAATGCGATCCTGATCGGGGCAGTCGCATTCGGCCTCAACTTCATTCTGATGAGCTCGGCGCTGCTGTTCGAGATCATCCGCTGGGTCGGTGCCGCCTATCTCATCTGGCTCGGCATCCAGCTCTGGCGCAATGCCGGACGGAACGCCGTGCGCCCGCCGGCGCAGGGCCGCGTGCACCTTTCGCGCGGCTTCCTGGTGGCGCTGTCGAATCCCAAGACGGCGGCGTTCTTCACCGCCTTCCTGCCGCAATTCGTCGATCCCGCGCTGCCGCCGGCGTTCCAGCTTGCGGTGATGTGCACGGCCTTCGTGCTGCTGGCCGCCGTGTTCGACTCGGCCTGGGGCGTTGCGGCAGCCTTAGGCCGTTCATTCCTCGTGGCGCCGGCGCGGGCAAAGCTGGTCGGGCGCCTCGCAGGTGTGGTGCTGATCTTCGGCGGCCTGTGGCTCTCGCTGTCGCGGCGGCCGGCCTAGAGCGTGATTGCTTCAGGTTGAATCAATCACGCTCCATTTCTCTTTGTCTTGTCGCCTGATCTTGTCCGAAAAGTCTGCCGGAAGGCGCGAAACCCACCGCCCGCATTGCGGTTGTTTTGCGTCGCCCATTCCTCGTTCGGCCGCCGGATGATGCCTTCTCCCCGCGTGCGGGGAGAAGGTGGCGAGCGGCTCTTGCCGCGAGCCGGATGAGGGGCGCTTCTCCATGTTCGTGGTCTGTAGCCCCTCACCCGCCGCGCTTCGCGCGTCGACCTCTCCCCGCAAGCGGGGAGAGGTATTCGTGCGATATGAACGAGGATCGGCAGCTTGACCGAACAAAGAGCTAAAGAGAGCGCGATTGGATCAATCTAAAGCAATCGCGCTCTAACGGCTCTTGCGGCATCGCAAGCGCCGGGCTAAGACCCGCGCCCATGCCACGAACCGCATTCTATGCCGGCTCATTCGACCCGGTGACCAATGGCCATATCGATGTCGTCCGCCACGCCGCGCACCTCGTCGACCGGCTGATCCTTGCCATCGGGGTTCACCCCGGCAAAGCCCCGTTGTTCTCCGCCGAGGAGCGGTTGGCGATGCTGAACGAGACCTGCGGGCCGATCGCGAAGGCGGAGGGCTGCGACATCGCCTCCATGACCTTCAGCGGCCTCGTGGTGGAGGCGGCGCGGCGGGAAGGTGCGACGCTCCTGATCCGCGGCCTGCGCGACGGCACCGATCTCGATTACGAGATGCAGATGGCAGGAATGAACGAAGCGATGGCGCCGGAAGTGGCGACCATATTCCTGCCGGCCTCGCCGATGGTGCGCCCGATCACCGCCACACTGGTCCGCCAGATTGCCGGCATGGGCGGCGATGTCTCCGCCTTCGTGCCGCCGACCGTGGTGGCACGGCTGAAGGAAAAGCTCGCCGCCAAAGCGGCCCGCTAGTGTTCCGACTCTGACGGTCCGACCCCGGACCGTCAGCCCGAAACACTAGCTAATCCGATGCTCTGTGATGCGGCACCAACACAATGAGATGGACTCAAGCGTTGGTGCCGCATCACTAGACCACTCTTGGCGAGGCGGGAACCGTTTGGCGCAGAGAATGCAATCATCAAGAGAACAATCGAGCGAATTCCGACTTCGTTGAAGCGGGATTCGCTCCAACCCCCAACCTTATTCAGGGAACACACCATGACCCGGATGCTGCTTGCGCTCGTTCTGCTTGCATTTTCGGTCACCGCCCAGGCGCAATCGCCGCCCGCCGCCGACGATCTGCAGAACACGATCAATCTCGACACCAAGCATGGGCGAATCGTCATCAAGCTGAGGCCCGACATCGCGCCCAAGCATGCGGAACGGATCAAGCGGCTGACGCGGGAGAAATTCTACGACAATGTGCCATTCCATCGGGTCATCGCCGGCTTCATGGCGCAGACCGGCGATGGCCAGTTCGGCAACGGCACTGGCGGCTCGAAATATCCCGACCTGCCGGCGGAGTTTTCCCGGGTGAAGTTCAAGCGTGGCGTCGTCGGCATGGCGCGGGCCCGCACGCCCGATTCGGCCAACAGCCAGTTCTTCATCATGTTCGCCGAGGCGCCGAGCCTCAACGGCAAATATACGGTCATAGGGGAAGTCGTGTCCGGCATGGACGTGGTCGACAAGATCAAGAAGGGGTTGCGCACAAATAACGGCGCGGTCGAGAACCCCGACAAGATCGAGCGCATGCAGGTGGCGGCCGACGCCCAATAACCATTCGGTTGCAGACTTCTTGGGTAAGATCATGCGAGAGAGCACTGCGAAAGAGCGCGTGATCGGTTCAAGCTGGAGCGATCGCGTCTCTCTTAGAGCATGATCCCGAAGAGTCGGCAGACGTTTCGGACTAGATCATGCGGCCAAACAAAGAGAAAGCGAGCGCGATTGGTTCCAACGAGAAGCAATCGGGCTCTTGGGGCAGGCGCAAGTCCTATCGAACAGGAGCGATTGGGTGACGAGCAACGAAACTGACAACACGCTGGTCCTTGAGACCACCCGCGGCCCGGTGACCATCGCGATGCGACCCGACCTCGCACCGCGACATGTCGAACGCATCAAGGAACTGGTGCGCCAGGGCTTTTATGACGGCATCGCATTCCACCGCGTGATCGACAACTTCATGGCGCAGACCGGTTGTCCGCAAGGGACCGGCACCGGCGGGTCCGGGCAAAAGCTCAAGGCCGAGTTCTCGCCGGAAAAGCATGTGCGCGGCACGGTCTCGATGGCGCGTGCGCAGAACCCCGATTCGGGCGACAGTCAGTTCTTCATCTGCCTCGCCGACACGCCCTGGCTCAACGGCCAGTACACGGTCTGGGGCGAAGTCACCTCAGGAATGGAGAATGTCGACCAGATAAAGCGCGGCGAGCCGGTGGTCGATCCCGACCGCATCGTCACCGCGCGGATGGCCGCGGACGCAGCGTGATTGAGGCGCCGGCGGCGCCATGGAAACGCCGCCGGCGCATGTCCTGGGATCGCTTTGTCGTCCGGCAGGCGCGCTTTGCCGTTTCGCCGGACAACGCAAGAAATCGCTTACTGCCGCCGGGGTGCGCTAGCAGTACGACAAACCTGCTCAAGCAAAAGTTCGGCTGCGACGCGGCCGACCTCCTGGCGGTCGTAGTCTTTCGTAATGTCGGGGTCGTAATCCGCCGAACGCCAATTGGCGGTAACACTACTCAATATGTCGACAGGGTTGCTGTAAGGGTAGGTCCAGAACGTCGCTCCCGTCGGCATATGAACAACTTCTACTTCACTCCTTATTCTGAATTGCTCGCGGGTCACGGTCGTCATCGTTGGTTCTCCTTCATGACCCCATAGAGAGATGCATCGCGCTATATAAATATCCAAATCAGATTGTGAAGGTCTGAAACAAGAATAGCGCAAATAATTAAACATGCGGACTGACCTGTTCGATTTCGTGCTACCGCCGGACCGGATCGCGCTGCGGCCGGCCGCGCCGCGCGATGCCGCGCGCCTGCTCGTCGTGCATCCCGGCAGCGCGGCGGAGCTCGACGACAAGATCGTGCGCGACCTGCCGGACCTGCTGCGGCCGGGGGACCAGCTCGTCGTCAACGACACCAAGGTGATCCCGGCAAGCCTGACGGGCCGCCGAATCGGCCGGGGCGCCGGGGCGCGGATCGAGGCAAACCTGATCGAACGCATCGATGGTGCCCGCTGGCGCGCGCTCGTCAAAGGGGCCAAGAAACTCGTCGCGGGCGATGTCGTTCGCTTCGGCGGCGGGGGGAAGCACCGCGACCTCGTTCAACTGGACGCGACCGTCGAGCACAAGGGCGAAGCCGGGGAGGTCGTTCTCGCCTTCGCTTGTCACGGTCCCGCGCTCGATCAGGCGATCGACCAGAGCGGAGCGATGCCGCTGCCGCCCTATATTGCCGCTCGTCGCGCACCCGACGCGCAGGATCGCGGCGATTACCAGACCTTGTTCGCGCGCGCCGAGGGGGCGGTCGCAGCGCCCACGGCAGGGTTGCATTTCACCGATGATCTCGTCGCACGCCTTAAGGAACGCGGGATCGGCCTGCAGGCGGTGACCTTGCATATCGGGTCGGGCACGTTCCTGCCGGTCAAGGCACAGGACACGGCAGACCATCGCATGCACGCCGAGTGGGGCGAAGTGAGCCCTGCGACGGCGGCAGCGCTGAACGCGGCACGGAACGCCGGCGGGCGGATCATTGCCGTCGGTTCGACGCCGCTGCGGCTGATCGAAACCGCGGCGGGCGAGGGCGGCGGGCGGGCCGAGCGGGGCGGGCGGGTAGAGATCAAGCCGTTCGCCGGCACGACGGCGATCTTCATTACGCCCGGCTATCGGTTTCGCGCCGCCGACATGCTGATGACCAATTTCCACTTGCCGCGCTCGACCTTGTTCATGCTGGTCGCCGCCTTCAGCGGGCTCGACGTGATGCAGCGGGCCTATGCGCATGCGATCGCTTCGGGCTACCGCTTCTACTCTTATGGCGATGCCTGCTTGCTGTACCGCGGATCGTAGCGTGAACTCCGTTTGTACCTACTCGGATCCCACCCCTTGTCCTGCGCAAGCGGGCGAGGGTTTTTTGGGGGGTGTCTTTCAACCTAAGAATTCCGTTCGTTCCCGCGAATGCGGGAACCCAGTTGTGTCATAACTTGCTGGGTCCCCGCTTGCGCGGGACGAACGGATCAACAACCACTCTTTCGGGTCGCACGCAGGCAAGGCTGCGCCTGCGCCGCGATCCGATCTCCCCCTTCAAGGGGGAGGTGAACAATAACCGAACTCACGGCAAATCATGCTGACAGCGTATGACAAAGGCAAAACGTTTTCCTTCCGCCTGCAGTCGAGCGATGGCGCTGCGCGCCTGGGCGAGATAACGACGCCGCACGGCATCGTGCGCACGCCCGCCTTCATGCCGGTCGGCACCCAGGGCGCGATGAAGGGCGTGCATTGGCGTGAGCTCGCCGAGGCCGGCGCCGATATCGTGCTTGCCAATACCTACCATTTGATGCTGCGGCCGGGCGCCGAACGCATCGCTGCGCTCGGCGGACTCAACGCCTTCATCAACTGGCCGCGCCCGATCCTGACCGATTCCGGCGGCTTCCAGGTGATGTCGCTGTCCGACCTGCGCAAGGTCGAGGAGCGGGGCGTCACCTTCCGCTCCCATGTCGACGGGGCGATCATCGATCTGACGCCGGAGCGCGCCATCGAGGTGCAGCGCCTGCTCGGCTCGGACATCGCGATGCAGCTCGATGAATGCGTGCGCCTGCCGGCCGAGCGGCACGAGATCGAGCGGGCGATGCGCCTCTCGCTGCATTGGGCGGAACGCTGCAAGCGCGTCTTCGAGGAGGACGCCGCGAGTGGTCGCGCGCTGTTCGGCATCGTCCAAGGGGGCGACGATCGCGCGTTACGCACCCAGAGCGCGCGCGAACTCGTCGATATGGGCTTTAACGGCTATGCCGTCGGCGGGCTCGCGGTGGGCGAGCCGCAGGCGACCATGCTGGCGATGATCGAAGAGGTCGTGCCGCATCTGCCGAGCGGGCGCCCGCGCTATCTGATGGGGGTGGGCACGCCCGACGACCTTCTTGCCGCGATCGCGCGCGGGATCGACATGTTCGATTGCGTGCTGCCGACCCGCAACGGCCGTCACGGCCTCGCCTACACAAGGTTCGGTCCGGTCAATCTGCGCAACGCCCGTAACGCCGATGATCCGCGCCCGCTCGATCCGCAGAGCCGGTGTCCGGCTGCGCGCGAAGCCGCTCGCGCCTATCTGCATCATCTCGTCAAGGCGAACGAGATGCTGGCCGCGATGCTGCTCAGCCTGAACAATCTGTTCTACTATCAGGACCTCATGCAGGGCGCCCGCACGGCGATCGCCGAAGGACGGTTCGACGACTTCTGCCGCGCGACGCGTGAGGGCTGGGCGCAAGGCGATGGCGCGACCGATCAGTAGAATGGGTTCAAGCGAGTTCCGGCTCGGTTGAATCGGAAATTGCTGTCCTTGGTGTTTCGCTTTTCACTGTTATCAAGCCGTCGTGTTTCTTGTGGTGAGCCGGTTCCACCACGGATCACGCTGTTTCCAGTGTATAAGTTTGAAATCAAACTATATCTTGACTTGATGCTCTTACTCCCTCCCCCGCTTGCGGGGGAGGGTTGGGAGGGGGTCAATTCGTCCGCGCCAGAGTGCCCGACTCGAACCCAAGGCCATCTCTCAAAAGTGCATCTCAACTTGGGAACAGGCTTCGAAGCACGACGCTCAGCGCGCGGCGGCGCGGGCGCGCCGTTTGCGCGACGTGGCGGTTGCCGACTTGGGTTGGGTTTTTTTCGCGGACTCGATCGGCGTGACGGACGCCGCGGTTGCGGGCGCGTTTTCGACAACGGTGAGCGTCGCGGTCTTCGCCGGGGCACGCTCGGCCGCCGCAGGCTGGGCTGCCTTTGCCGGCTTCGCAGGCGCCTTGGTCTGGGACTTGGCGGCGGCGCGTGGTTTCCGCGTTGTCGCTTTCTTCGTGCGCGCGGTTTTACGCAACCGCTCGGGTTCGATCGTCGGTGCCGGCCCGACTGTTGGCGTTGCCGGGACGTGCGTCGTTTCCATTGACTGGGCCGTCTCTGCGGGTGGCGTCTCCTCGGTCGGGGGCGCCGGCGCCTGGGCCGCAATTTCGGCCTGGATTTCGCGCTCGGCTGTCAGCCAGAAATACATATCGTCGCCCGCTCCGCCAGCATTGATCGACAGAAAATAGGCGCGATCGCGAATGCGGTCTTCCAGTGTCAAATTCACGATTTACCTCCTGTTGCTCAGAATGAATCTGAGGGCCGCATGGATGCCGCGATTTGGGTTAACGGGGCGTAAACGGCATGCATGCACGGGCGGTGAGCACCGTGCTGTGGCCGCGGCGATGCGGGGAGGGCGCTCTCCGTTCCATTAACGCCGCCCGCTCATGAAGCCCGCGGACAAGGCGTGGTCCGGAAATGCGCGCCGCACTTTCCTCCACCGAATCACGGTGGAGACTGAATCAAAACCCGCGCCTCATGGCGAGCGTTTTTTGAGCGGATCACTCGCGCGATCCTCAAGATCGCAGAATCAATGTGGGAGATGCCGCGGCGATTAGAGCATGATCCCGAAAAGTTGGCAGACTTTTCGGACAAGATCATGCGACAGAACAAAGAGAAAGAGAGCGCGATCGATTCAATCTAACTGGATCGTG
>JANQIP010000061.1 GCA_028282095.1 Xanthobacteraceae bacterium
GCGGCGGGTGAGGGGCCCGCACGGGCGGCATCGCGGAAACGCCAAAAGCCCCTCATCCGGCTCGCGGCAAGAGCCGCTCGCCACCTTCTCCCCGCAAGCGGGGAGAAGGGATGAACCAACGCACACCTCTGAACTGGCCGGCATAAGGACAGTGGCAATGCTGGCGGTGGGTTACGCGCCTTCCAGGCTAACCCACCCTATACGCCCTATATCTTATCGCATGATCCTGTCCGAAAAGCCTGCAGCTCTTCGGGATCACGCTCATCCCACGATCTCGTTGCCGGAAAAGAACTGGGTGATCTCCTTGGCCGCGGTTTCCGGCGCGTCCGAGCCATGCACCGAGTTTTCGCCGATCGACTGGGCATAGGTCTTGCGGATCGTGCCTGCGGCTGCCTTGGCGGGGTCGGTCGCGCCCATCACGTCGCGGTAGCGGGCGATCGCATTCTCGCCCTCCAGCACCTGCACCACGACAGGGCCGGACGTCATGAAATCAACCAGTTCGCCGAAGAACGGCCGCTCGCGGTGGACGCCGTAGAACGTCTCGGCCTCATCGCGCGTGATACGAATACGCTTCTGGCCGACGATGCGCAGACCGGCCGCTTCGATCATGGCGTTGATCGCACCGGTCAGATTGCGTGCGGTCGCATCCGGCTTGATGATGGAAAATGTGCGCTCGACGCCCATGACACCCCCTCCCCCAGGAAAGATAAAACGGCTGGATAATGGAACATTCGGCGCGGCCGGAATGGCCATGTGAACCGGTGATCCGCAACGCCGACTAAGACATATACAGATCCCGACCGAGGCCGAATTCACATGCCGGCGGCTTATAACGGCGAGAGGAACCGCCAGCAAGTGCAAGGCGCCGCAAACATTCCGCTTACGCTAGGGAACGCTTCATGAACACTGGCAAATGCTGGCCGTGCCCAGCTTCACGAATCCTTAACCGCGCTGCTCGCTCCCAACTCTGACGTAATCGCGTCATAGAGGCAGGCGATTCGATAAATGCGATCAACGGCCCTCGGCCGAAACCGAAAAGAGGAAGAACCGGTATGCGTGTCTTTCTTGCTTTTCTCTTGGGAATTGTTGTCGCCGTCGGCGGCGCCTATTTACGTGATTCCGCTTACGCACCGCCAGCGAAGCCCTATGTCAACTGGGATGTGGTGAGCGAAGCCGCTACCAGCGCCATCGATACCGCTCGCGCGCATTTTGACCGGCTGACGAAGCCGCAGCCTTAAGCATGATCCCGAAAAGTTGGAGACTTTTCGGACAAGATCATGCGCCCCCACAAAGCGCATGATCCCGAAAAGTTGGAGACTTTTCGGACAAGATCATGCGGCAAAAAAAGAGTGCGGTTGATTCAACCTGAAGCAATCGCGCTCTTAGGTGAATATCGTTCGCGCAAATTGGAAAATCGCTCCTGATCCTTCCTTGTCGATCTCTGAGGCGGCGTAGGCGGCACGCCGCCGAGGGCACTCAGTCCGCGCGTGCGATCCCTTTGCATGCAAGGAGTTGCGCCGTCCGCGGCCTGCCCGTCATCTGCCTCGACAATGACCGCCGACAGGGCCAATGTCCCCTAGGGTTCGCCGGCCTATCGTTGATTCGCTGACGGCTCGTGATGGGGAGGCTTAGCGATGCGCGTCGCCTATTACGAAACCAATGGTCCCGCCCGCGAGGTGCTGCGCTTCGGTGAGATGGACATGCCGCAGCCGGGTCCCGGCGAGGTACGCGTGAGGCTTGCCAGTTCCGGCGTCAATCCGTCCGACGTGAAGGCAAGGGCCGGCACCACCCGCAAGATCGCATTCCCGCGGATCGTTCCGCACAGTGATGGGGCCGGCGAGATCGATGCGGTCGGCGACGGCGTGCCGCCCTCGCGCCTTGGCGAGCCGGTCTGGACCTTGAACGCACAATGGAAGCGTCCATACGGCACCTGCGCCGAGTACATCGCGCTGCCGGCCGAACTCGCAGTCCGGCTGCCCGATCATATCGGCTTCGACGCCGGCGCCTGCGTCGGCATTCCGGCGGTGACCGCTTATCACGCGGTGGCAACGGCCCAGATCTCGGCCGGCTCGACGCTGTTGATCTCAGGCGGCGCCGGCGCGGTTGCGTACTATGCCATCCAGTTCGCGAAGGCGCGCGGCGCCGTGGTGATCACGACCGTCAGCTCGGAGGAAAAGGCAGAGCTCGCACGCGGTGTCGGCGCCGACCATGTGATCGACTACAGGCGCGAGGACGTCGCTGCGGCGATCCTCGACCTCACCGAAAACGCCGGCGTCGATGCGGTGATCGAGGTCGATCTCGCGGCGAACGCCGCGCTCCTTCCCCAGGTGCTGCGGCCGCGGGGAACGGCGGTGATCTACGGAACCGGCGCTGGAGAAGCGCCGCTCCCGATCTACGGGCTTCTCGTCAACCAGCTCGTGCTCAAATTCATCTTCGTCTATGAGCTGACATCGCAAGAGCGCAACGAGGCGATCCTGGCGATCACCCGCCTGATGGACGACAACCTGCTGCGCCACAATGTGGGGCTTACGCTGCCGTTCGAAGAGGTCGCAACGGCGCACGAAATGGTCGAAAGCGGCAGTGTCACGGGTCAAGTGGTCGTCATGATCCGCTGACGATGGCGCTGAAGGCGCACCTGCCGTTACAGCGCCAAACGCGTTCGCGCCGACGATAGATACTGTTTGCGGCGGATTAGTTCGGTGACGAACTATGCCGTAGCTGAGGCCCTTTTATCACCTCTCCCCGCTTGCGGGGAGAGGTCGACGCGCGAAGCGCGGCGGGTGAGGGGCCAGCATCGGCGTTGCGGAGAAGCAAGAGCCCCTCATCCGGCTCG
>JANQIP010000181.1 GCA_028282095.1 Xanthobacteraceae bacterium
CCGAAGCCTGCTGGACGTTGCGGCCGATCTCCCGTGTCGCGGTGTTCTGCTCCTCCACCGCCGATGCCACCGAGGTGGAGGTCTCGCTCATCGTCCGGATCTTCTCGTTGATGAGGTCGATCGCCGAGACGGTGGAGCCGGTCTGGTCCTGGATCGCCTTGATCTGGCCAGCGATCTGCTCGGTTGCCTTGGCGGTCTGGTTGGCCAGGCTCTTGACCTCCGAGGCGACGACGGCGAAGCCCTTGCCGGCATCGCCGGCGCGTGCCGCTTCGATGGTGGCGTTGAGCGCCAGCAGGTTGGTCTGCTCGGCAATGGAGGTGATCAGCTCGACGACCTCGCCGATCACTTGGGCTTGTTCGGCCAGGCCTTTGACTTGCCGGTCGCTGCTTTTTGCGGCGTCGGCGGCCGCGCCGGCCATCGCCGTCTGGTTCTGCACCTGACGGCTGATCTCCGAAATGGAAGTGCCCAGTTCCTCGGTTGCGGCGGCGACGGTCTGGACATTGGCAGAGGCTTCTTCGGCGGCGGACGCGACCGTCGTTGCTTGGCTGGAAGTTTCCTCGGCGATGGCCGACATCGACTGCGCCGTTGCCTGCATCTCCGTTGCGGCGGAGGTTACGCTTTCGACGATTTGACCGACGCCGGTTTCGAAGTCATCGGCCATCTTTCGCATGGCAACCCGCTTTTCGGCTTCTGCCCGCTGCTCAGTTTCCTTCTGCTGCGCTTCCAGTGCGATCTTCTCGACGGCGTTGGCGCGGAACACCTCGACCGCCTGGGCCATCTCGCCGATCTCGTTGCGCAGATCGCGATAGGGCACCGTCAGGTCGGTCTCACCGTCGGCGATGCGGCGCATGGTGGAGGTGATGCCACCGATGCCCTTGGAGACGGTCGACGAAACGAAATAGGCAAGGGTGATGCTCACGATGGTGATGATGAGGCCGATCAATCCAATCCACCGCACCTGGCTCCAGAATACTTCGTTGATATCGTCAACATAGACGCCGGTTCCGACGACCCAGCCCCAGGGCTCGAACATCGCCGCGTAGGAGATTTTCGGCTCGTCATTGCCACCCCGCGGCCAGCTATAGTGGACGAACCCGCCGCCCGCTTTCCCCGCGCGCGACAGCTCGATAAACAGCGGCACGCCGTTCGGATCGCGCATCCCGCTGAGGTTCTTGCCCTCGAGCTCGGGTTTCAGCGGGTGCATGATCATTACGTTGTCTGTGTCATGGATGAAGTAGTAATCGTTTTTGCCGTAGCGGGTGGCGCGCAAGCCCTCCATGGCCATCTTCTTCGCCTGATCTTCGGTGATCTCACCGGCAGCTGCGAGGTCGTACAAACCTCGAACGTTCGAGATCGCTGCCTCGACTAGCATCTTTGTTTGGTGTTCACGGTCGACGACAAGCTGACGGCGGAGTTCCATGAGTTGGAAGCCACTTAAGGTCAGCATTCCCAAGATCCCGACTGCGACGATAATGGCGAGCCTGAGCTTGATGGAGAGCTGGCGGAACATTGTTTCTCCTCTAGACAAAGTTTGGCAGTGCGGTTTTCGTTGTTTTTTAATCTGAATTGGCTACATACGGTCCTCCTCGGCGCGCGATCGCTTGAGTCAATTCCTCACCTTTCTCTTTGTTTGGTCGCACGATCCCGGTAAGCCTGCCGACCTTTCGGAATCATGCATCCTTAGGTGGTTGCGTTTTCTGCGACAAACCGGTTTCCACTTCGCCGGAAAACGCTCCAGAACCGTGGCCCGCGGGTTCCCGTAATACTGTGCGGTCTGCTGCAGGCGCGCGCAAAGGCGGCCGCAGCGCAGGCTACGAGCTGCAGAAGTCATTTCTATCGTTGGTATCCCGGGGACGGGTTGTGCAAGTATTATCTTAATCTCGACAGTTCAGGTTAATGAACGGTTATCTAGGTTGTATTTTGTTACCGAAACGGCCGGGCACGTCGCACCACTTGGAAGCGATCAATGCAAAGGGAAATCCCGCGCTGCTCATTGTCTTATATCCGACAAGCGGCCGCGGCCGAGCACCATCCAAATTGACTCAATCGGCTTTTCGGAATGTCGAGACCGACAGTCAGCTCTCCGTGCCGCACCAGTCATAGATGCTCAGCGCCATCACTTTGATCGCGGCGATATAGTCGTCGACCGCGACATATTCGTCGTCGGAATGCATCACCGCGGTCGAGCCGGGCCCGAAGATCACCGTCGGCGTCTCGCCGTAGAGATTGAGAAAGCGGGTGTCCGCCGCGCCCTGCCGTCCGCTGATCTCCGGCTGCTTGCCGGTCACTTGGGTGTAGTTCTTGCTCACGACGCCGACGATCGGATGGTCCGCCGGGATCTCGGACGCCTGGGCATCGTAGCCGACAAAGCGCACCACCGGCGGGTGATCCTTCATCCAGGGATCTTCGGCCGCGACCTTCGCGATGTGATCGACGAGGCTGCGCTTGACGCCTTCGTGGTCTTCGCCGGGAACGGTTGCCATGCTGCCCTTCAACAGGCAGGTGGCCGGGAAGGAGCTCGGGAAAGCACCGGAATGGAACGCGCCGATCATGCAGGGCAGGGCGTCGATCGGCTTGGGATAGAGCGGGTGCCTGACGGTCTCGAGCCGCTGCGCCTCGAGCGCCTCGACCGCCTTGGTGATCTTGTAGCCGAGCTCGATGCCGCTGACGCCCTGGTAGCGCCGCTGGATGCCGGCCGGCTTGCCCTGGATTTCGATCTCGAACCAGATGCGGCCGATACAGGCGGGCTGCACCGCAAGCTCGCTGGTCTCGCCGGAGATGCCGGCGTCGGCCCGATAGCCGCGGATCACCGTGTCGAGCGTGCCGTGGCCGCTGACCTCCTCGTCGATCACGACATTGATCAGGACATCGCCCTTGAGCTTGACGCCGGCCGCCTTGAGATACTCGACGGCGAGGATGTGGCTGGCGACGCCGCTCTTCATGTCGCAGGAGCCGCGCCCATAGAGTCGGCCGTCCTGGATCTTGGCCGACCAGGGGTTGTCGCTCCAGCCTTCACCGTCGCCGACCGGAATGACGTCGGTATGGCCATTGAGCAGCAGCGAACGACCGCCGCCCGCGCCCTTCCAGGTGGCGACGATATTGGGGCGGCCTTCATAGCCCTGCGCGACCGGGATATAGCCGGGGTGTTTCTTCAGTTCCTCCCAGTCGGACTCCCAACTGTCGACATCGAGCCCGAGCTTATCCATGTAGTCGGACAGGAAGGCCTGGATCGTCGCCTCGTCGCCGGTGACGCTCGGTATCTTCACCATCTGCTGCAGGAAATCGATCGCCTTGTCGCGATTGGCATCGATGACCTCGAGAACCTTGTTGCGGTCGTTGGCGCTCATTCCTTCATCCTTCCGCGAAAGTCAGCTTGTCTTTGCAAATTTGATTCGGGAGGTCAGCATTCGATGACATTGACGGCGAGCCCACCGAGGCTCGTCTCTTTGTATTTGTTGCGCATGTCCTCGCCGGTCTGGCGCATGGTCTCGATCACGGCGTCGAGCGAAACGATGTGCTCGCCGTCGCCCTTGAGCGCCATGCGCGCCGCATTGATCGCCTTCACCGCGCCCATGCTGTTGCGCTCGATGCACGGTATCTGCACCAGTCCCTTGATCGGATCGCAGGTGAGACCGAGATTGTGCTCCATGCCGATCTCGGCGGCGTTTTCGATCTGCGCATTGCTGCCGCCGAGGACGGCGGCGAATGCGCCCGCCGCCATGGAACAGGCGACGCCGATTTCGCCCTGGCATCCCATCTCGGCGGCGGAGATCGACGCGCGTTTCTTATAGAGCGCGCCGATCGCGGCCGCAGTGAGCAGGAAATTGCGCGCGCCTGCGCGCGATGCGCCGGGAACGAAGGTCTCATAATATTTGAGCACGGCCGGGATCACGCCGGCGGCGCCATTGGTCGGCGCGGTGACGATGCGCTTGCCGGCCGCGTTCTCCTCGTTGACCGCGATGGCAAACACGCTGACCCAGTCCATGCCGCGCATCGGATCATCGCTCGCCTCTCCGAGCAGCGCCTGATGCAGCGCCGGGGCGCGGCGCCGCACATTCAGTCCGCCCGGCAGGATTCCAGTGGTCAGGCAGCCGCGCTCGATGCTCGCCAGCATCGCTTCGCGCACATCGTCAAGAAAGGTGAAGGTCTCATCCTCGTCGCGCCATATCCGCTCGTTCGCGAGCATGATATCGCCGATGAAAAGGCCCTGGGCGCGCCCGATCGCGAGCAGGTCGGCCGCCGAGGCGAAGGGATAGGGCACATTGAGATTGTGGCTGGGCTGTTCGGCTGCTTCCTCGCCGTCGCGGATCACAGCGCCGCCGCCGACCGAGTAATAGGTTTCCGTGTGCCACTGTCCTGCGGTCAGGGCGGAAATGCGCATGGCATTGGCGTGACGCGGCAGGAACTCGCGTTGGCGGAACGTAAGATCGTCGGCCTCGTGAAAACGGATCGGCACCGTGCCGCCGAGCAACAGCGTGCCCGAGTTGCGGATGCGCTCCACGATCATCGGCGCCTGATCGGGATCGATGGTTTCCGGCTTCCAGCCGGAAAGGCCGAGCAGCACCGCCGTGTCAGTCGCATGGCCCTTGCCGGTGAGAGCCAGCGAGCCGAACAGCTCGACCATGATCCGCGTGGTGGTTTCGATGCCGGGACCGAGGCGCTCGACAAAGCGATACACCGCACGCATCGGCCCGACCGTGTGCGAACTCGACGGCCCGATGCCGATCGTGAACAGATCGACGACGCTGATGGGAACGTCGAGCTTCGGGCTCGCTCGTCTCAAAGGGGCGTCGTCGATCTCCGTCTGCATCGCAGCGGTGTCCTGCATGGTGCGCGGCCGGCAGAGCCGGGCCGCGCCGGCCGGCGGATCAAGCCTTCAGTCGCGGGATGATCTCACGCGCGATAATCTCGATCTGCTCGGGCTGATACTTGTAGGGTACGAAGATGAGCTTCTGGACGCCGACGGCGAGGTGCTCCTTGAGCTGCGCCACGCATTCATCGACGGTGCCCATGACCGCGCTTTCCATGGTCGACTCGCTCCACGCGGCGTAGTCCCATTCCTTGCTGAGCCACTCGCGCATGTCGCTTTCGATCGCCGCTCGCGATTTGCCGACCATGATCGGCAATTGCGACCCGTTGAGCAGGCTGTCGGGGTCCTTCCCGCCCTCCTTGGCGAAGTCGCGGATCTTCGCCCAGGATCGCGCGAAACTGTCGGCGCGATAGAAGTAGGTGAGCCAACCATCGCCCGCGAGCGCGGCGCGCTTGAGCACGACATCGACATAGCCGCCGATCAGGATCGGCGGGCGCGGCTTCTGTACCGGCTTCGGATACATCACGCCGGCCGGAATGCTGTGATGGGGGAACTCGCCCTTGACCATGTCCTCGGTCCACAGCCGGGTCACGATCTCGAGATTTTCCTGCATGATCTTGCCGCGCTTTTCGAACGGCACGCCGACGGCATCGAACTCGCGCTTGTACCAGCCCGAGGCCATGCCCATGATCAGCCGGCCATCGGAGAGCTGGTCCATGCTGCCGAGCTGTTTGGCGAGCATCACCGGATTGCGCAGCGGCAAGACTAGGATGCCGGTGCCAAGCTTGATTGTCTTGGTGCGCGTGGCGATCGCGGTCAGCAAAGTGAGTGCTTCGACGATCGGGAAATTCGGCTCGACACCGAGCAGGACGTGATCCCACACCCAGATCGAATCGAAGCCGAGCTGCTCCATTCGCACGCCATATTCGACCAACGCCTTCACGTCCGGCATCTGCGGATAGGCCGTGAAATTCTGCGCGGCAATGCCGAAGGTTCCGGACAAATTGGCCATTAACAAAAATCCTCCATCGCTTGAGCTGAGCAATGCGCGGTGCGCTTAGGGGGCGATTGCTTCAGGTTGGATTAGTCGTGGTTTCTGTCCCATTGTCTGGACGCATGATCTGATCCGAGAAGTCTGCGAGCTTCTCGGATCATGCTTAGGCGGTGTAGAGCCGCTCGGAATCGAGCTCGCGCAGCACTTTCATTTCCTGATCGGTCGGCGGCTCGGATGTGTGCAGGTCGGGCGCGAAGATCAACGTGAACCCGGTATTGTCCTGGACCTGCTCGGGGGTCACCCCGGGATTGAGCGCGATCACCCGCATGCGCCGGCTGGTCTCGTCGAAATCGAACACTGCAAGATCGGTGATGACGCGGAACATGCCGCCGCTGACGAGACCGCTCTCATGCCGCGTGTCATTGCCGCGCAGAAAACCGGGACTGGTGATGAAGTCGACATGTTCAACGAAGCGCCGCTTCTCGTGCTTCATCGCGACGATCATCTGCGCCAGGCTCGCAATGTCATTGCCGCCCCCGGTGCCCGGCAGGCGCGTCTTCGGATGGGCGGGATCGCCGATGAACGAGCTGTTGAGGTTTCCGTATTGGTCGATCTGCGCGCCGCCCATGAAGCCGACATCGACATAGCCGCGCTGAAGCAGCAGCAGCACCTCGGCGCTGCCGAGCACCATATTGGCGCGTACCGTGCAGCGCTGGTCGTTGGTCGTGGGAGGCAGCTTGCCCGGCTCGATAAAGGCGCCGATCACGCCACCCTCGAACAGGATCGTCAGCTCCGGGCAATGCAGGCGCTGCGCCAGCGTTGCGGCAAGCAGCGGAATGCCGACGCCGGCGAACACGACCTGGCCGTTCCTGAGCTGGCGCGCGCTCAGGATCGTCAGCAACTCGGCTGCAGTATGCGCTTGTTCCTTACGCATCGTAGATGCTCCCCCCGGCTCGCGCGGCCTCAAGCAGTTCCCCGACGCCGATCAGGCTCAAGAACTCGGTCCAGGATTTCGGGCCGTAAACGAAGCGATCGAGATAGTCCTTCATGCCGCCGACCGGATCGCGGTTCACGAGATCGACGTAGTATTCCATGTGCCGCATCGTCGGCTCGTAGACGCCGTAGCATTCGTGCGGCACACAGCCGAACGGCAGCTCGACCACCGCGTCGACGGCCATGAACGGAATCCGGGTTTCATCCGGCGCCCGGCGGATCTGATCATTCGAGACCACGCGTTCGGTCGAAAGGATGACCTTGTCCGCCGCCATTGCGAGGTCGATATCCATGAATTGCAGCCCGTCGATCTGGGCGTTCCCGTAAGCATCGCAGCGCTGCACATGGATCAGCGCCACATCCGGGTTTAGCGCCGGCACCAGCAGGAGCTTCTCGCCGGTGAACGGGCAGTTCATGTCGCGCGCTTGCGACCGCAGCTCGCGCACATCGGAGCCGAGCATGGACCTGATCGGCATGAAGGGAACGCCCATGGCGCCGGCGCGAAAGCGCATGCCGACGGCGAGATGGCTCCATTCCTCATAGCGCGCGAGGCCGGCCTCGACATGGTGGCGCATCACCTTGGAGACGCCGAACAGAATGCTCTGGCTGAACCAGCTCGAGATGATGTGGTTGCTCACGCCCGAGCCGAACAAAAGATCGCCGTCGCTCGAAATGATGCAACGCGAGCAGGACAGGTCCTTCTTGCGGGCGCGGATCAAGGCCCAGATCAGGCCCATCGGCGTGCGCGACATGGTGCTGCCGCCGATGCCGACCGAATCTCCGTCGCGCACGAAGGAGGCCGCCTCTTCGAGCGACACGACCTTGTCCCGCAGGCCACGATCGCGCCGCTGCATGCTTTGCCGCAGCTCGGAATAGGGCCGCGGCGCCGTGCGGTCTCGTTCTTCCCAAGTATCGGTCATTGCCGCCCTCTGTGGCTCGATGCGCCGACCTGCGCGTTGAACTCATCGATCATGGCGTCCCACGTCGGCAGCTCGCCGACGATCCCTTGCCAGAATCTCTGGTCGCGGCGGCGCTCGAAATCCTCGATCGACACGCCCTGCTGCTCCACCCAGGTGTAGTAGCCGAGATTGAAAATGCGCTTGCGCTCCACATGCGTCAGCTCGAGCAGATGGTCGACGGCGACGCCTTCCATATGCCGGCTGAAAACCTCGCCGGCGCTGACCTCGTCAAAGCCGTCCGGGTAGCGGCGCCTGAGGAAATTGCGGCGCTCGCTGGCGTAAAGCTCGGCGCTGTCGGTCGCGACCGTCATGATGACGTCTTCGGCCGTCAGGTCGAAATGCTTGGCGAGCTTGATCGCGGCAATGATGTTGGCAAGGCCGGAAAGGCCGATGTCCTCAAAGCCCGTGACGATATCGGGATCGATCTTGCGGCGGCCGGTGAGATAGCCGCGCCCGGCATTGCCGCCGAACAAGACGTTGAGCGAGTCGGTTGCAAGATCGGATATGCCGATCACGACATCGGTGTTCATCACATTGTGGATGAGCGGGATGTGCTTGTCGCCAATGCCCTGGATATTGTGCTCGCCAAAACCGTTGCAGAGCATGGTCGGGCATTCGATCGCCTCGGCGGCGCAGATCATGGCGCCATGCCGTTCTTTGAGCAGGTCGCCGGCTCCGAGCGTGCCGGCCGATCCGCTGGTCGCAACGAAGGCGTTGAGGCGATAGTCCGGGCGGTCCTTTTTTAGATGCGCGAAGACGCGGTCCATGGCCGTTCCCGTGCACAGATAATGCACGAGATAATTGGCGAACTCGGAGAATTGATTGAGGATGACGTTCTTGTCCTCACGCGCGAGCTCGGCGCATTTGTCGTAGATTTCCTTGACATTGCTCTCGGTGCCCGGCGTGCGGATGATGTCGGCGGCATCGCTCACCCATTTTCCCAGCCACTCGAAGCGCTCGGCGCTCATGCCGGCGGGCAGGACCGCGACCCCGCGGCAGCCGAGAATGCGGGAAATCGCAACGCCGCCGCGACAATAATTCCCTGTGGACGGCCAGATCGCGCGGTCGCTTTCCGGATCGAACCGGCCGGTGACCAGCCGCGGAACAAGACAGCCATAGGCGGCGAGCACCTTATGGGCGGCGATCATCGGAAAGCGCCGGCCGAGCAGCACGACGATCGGCGATTTCACACCGGTCAGCGCCTCCGGCAGCACGATATGTCCGGGCAATGCGATCCGATCTTTGCGGCTTGCGTCGTTGAACCAGTGAACGCGCCACAGATTGCGTGGATCGGGAGCATCCGGATTAACCGATGCGAGCTCTTCCTCCCAATCATTCGCAATGAGCTCGGGTTCAGCGAGCTCGCGGAATGTCGGAAGCCTGACATTGGCGGCGCGCAGCCGCTCGATCGCGGAAACACGGCGGGCGGAATCGACGATGTCGGGCGTTATCGTCAGGCTCATTACGTGGGTTCCATCGGCGTTCGCGGTCCTTGCCCGGCAGCGGCGGAGTGCTGTGGCGGATTGAGGTCATTCGCCACTTCCTTATTGTTACTATGTTTAGTACGATGGTCAATGAGCCCGTGCGGGCCGAAGGAGATCGTGATAGAGCACAATCCCGAGAAGTTGGCAGACTTTCGTGACAAGATCATGTGGAAAAACAAAGAGAAACAGAGCGCGAGCGATTCAACCTGAAGCAATCGCGCGCCAGCCTCGGACAGCAGTGAACCATGCAGGACACTCCCAAAAAACCGACCATCGCCGTGATTGGCGGAACGGGCGATCTGGGCCGCGGCCTCGCCCGGCTGTTATCCATGGCGGCGTATCCCGTTGTGATCGGCTCGCGCGCGCGTGAAAAGGCGGAAGACACGGCACGCGCACTCGATGCGCCCAATGTGCGCGGCGACGACAATCGCGGCGCAGCGCGCGCCGGCGATATCGTGATCATTGCCGTGCCCTATGCGAGCCATGACGCAATCCTTGAGGAGATCAAGCCGGACGTTGCCGGCAAGATCGTCGTCGATGCGGTCGTGCCGTTGGTTCCACCGAAGGTTTTTGTCGTGCAGCTACCCGCGAATGGCTCCCCTGCCATGGTTGCGCAAGCAATTCTGGGGCCCACGGTGCGCGTGGTCTCGGCCTTCCACAATGTCGGGGCGAAGAAGCTCCATGGCGGCGAGATTGCCGACTGCGACGTTCTTGTCTTCGGTGACGATGCCGCTGCGCGCGAAGCCGTGATCGAGCTCGCCGGCCATGTGGCACAGCGCGGCGTCGACGGCGGCGCGCTCGCCAATTCTGTCGCGGCCGAGGCTTTGACCTCGGTCTTGATCGCCGTCAACCGGCGCTACAAGGTGCCCGGCGCGGGCATACGCATCACGGGACTACCACCGCAATAGCGACGAAGAGCACCAATGGCAGGGATGAGCGTGAGCCTCACCGCGCTTGAGGGCTTGCCGCTGGTCAAAGCCGGCGACGATCTCGGCGCCATGCTTGCCGAGGCGCTGCGCCGCGCGCAGATCGTTCCTGCCGACCACGACATTTTGGTCGTGGCACAGAAGCTCGTGTCCAAGTCGGAAGGGCGCCTGGTCAATCTTGCCGATGTAACGCCCTCCGCCCGCGCCTGCGAGATCGCAAGCGAGGTCCGCAAGGACCCGCGCCTTGTCGAGCTTATTCTTGGCGAGTCGACCGAGGTTGTGCGGCAGAAGCCGGATGTTCTGATCGTCGCCCATCGTCTCGGCTTCGTGATGGCCAATGCCGGCGTCGATCAGTCCAATATCGGTCGTGACGGTGCCGAATGCGCCTTGCTGCTGCCGCGCGACGCCGATGCGTCGGCCGCGCGTCTCAAGGAACATCTCGATCGGGAGTTCGCGGTCGATGTCGCCGTCGTGATCAATGACAGTTTCGGTCGCCCATGGCGCAAGGGCGTGGTCGGCGTTGCGCTCGGTGCCGCAGGGCTTCCGGCGCTGATCGATCTCACCGGCACCGCTGACCTTTTTGGCCGCGCGCTGCGCGTGACCGAGGTCGCGATCGCCGACGAGCTTGCCGCCGCGGCTTCGCTCGTGATGGGGCAGGCGAATGAAGGCCGGCCCGCCGTGCATATTCGCGGCATTTCGCTCCATGCGGCGCCGTCGCCGGCTGCGTCCTTGGTGCGGCCGAAGGAGATGGATCTGTTCCGATGATCGATGGCACCGCCGACCCGAATGGTCTGCCCGGCCCAGTCCTTGCTTTGTGCGGCGGGGTCGGCGGCGCCAAGCTTGCGCTCGGTCTCTATCAAGTGCTCGCGCCGCAGCAGCTAGTCGTTGCCGTGAACACGGGAGACGATTTCGAGCATCTAAGCCTTAGCATCTCGCCCGACCTCGACACCGTCATCTACACCCTTGCCGGTATCGCCGATCCCGTTCGCGGCTGGGGACGCGCCGACGAAACATGGAATTTTCTGGCGAGTCTCGGCGATCTGGGCGGCGAGACCTGGTTTCGTCTCGGCGACCGCGATCTTGCCATGCATGTCGAGCGGACGCGGTTTCTCAAGCATGGCCGAGGCCTGTCGGAGTTCGCCGCGCATGCCGCACGCAAGCTCGGGATCGGCGCCGAGATCGTGCCGATGACGGACGACCGCCTGCGCACCATCATTGTCACTGGCGAAGGCGAGCTGCCGTTCCAGCATTACTTTGTCGAGCGCCAGTGCGCGCCCGAGGTGACGGCATTGCGCTATGATGGCGCCGAGCACGCGCGGCCGGCAGCGAGGCTGATCGAAACACTGTCCGACCCGGCGCTACGCGCGATCATCATCTGTCCCTCCAATCCGTATCTGAGCATTGATCCGTTTCTCGCGATGCCGATGCTGCGCGGCGCGCTCGCGCGTTCGCCGAAACCCGTGATCGCGGTCGCACCGATCATCGCGGGCAGGGCGGTCAAGGGCCCGGCGTCGAAAATCATGACCGAGCTTGGCATCCCGGTGACGACCCGGTCGATTGCGGCGCATTATCGTGGGATTATCAACGGCCTGGTGGTCGATATCGGCGATGCCGATGAGGCGAGGGGGCTGGACATTCCGGTGCTGACGACGCCGATCCTGATGAGAAGCCGGGCGGACCGGGAGCGGTTGGCGCGCGAGGTGTTGGCCTTTGCCGACGACATTGCAGCGCGCAGCGAGGCTGCCGCGCCAGGCACCGCCAGTGTCCCGATCGATAGCGCGGAGAAGAAAGCGCTGTGAGCCCCTCGACGATCTGGGCGGTCGTGCCGCTCAAGCCGTTCAAGACTGCGAAGCGACGAATCGCGACGGCGCTCACGCCGGCCGAACGGCTGCAACTCGCGCGCCTGATGGCCGAAGATGTGATCGATGCGCTCGGCGGCGCCCGGCATCTGCTCGCCGGGATCATGGTGGTCACCGCGGATGGTGAGGCCGCCGCAATCGCCCGCCGCTGCGGCGCAGTGGTCGTGACCGAGCCCATGCCTGCTGGCGTCAACAGCGCGGTTGCGCGCGCGCTCGATCACCTTTCCGAGGATGGGAATCGCGGACTGATCGTCGTTCCGGCCGATCTGCCGCAGATCACCGCCGACCATGTTGCCGCGATCGCGCGTCATCTCGCAGCACCCCGTGCCGTCGCGCTGGTTCCGGCAAGTCGCGACGGCGGAACGAATGTCCTTTCCATGCGCCCGGCCGGGATCATCCGCCCGCGGTTCGGACCCGACAGTTTTGCGCGGCATCAGGCCGCCGCGCGGGCGGCCGGGATTACGCCTGTCATCCTTGCGTCGCCGGATCTCGGCTGCGACATCGACCGGCCGGACGACCTCGAAGCCTTCCTGTCGCTGCGCAGCGCAACGCGCACCCATAGCTTTCTCGCGTCCCGCGTTTCGCAGCGGCACGCGCACCACAGTATCGAAACGGCAGTGTTGAGGCCTAATCCATGATCGAGACCCTGCTGCAACGGCTCGCATCCGGCCGCCCGCTTCCGGCGGAGGATGCGCTGGCGCTTGCCGATTGCGATGATCTCGCGCTCCTGATGCGCGCCGCAGCCGCGCGCCGCGACGAGGCGCATGGGAGCCTCGTGTCATATTCGCGCAAGGTCTTCATTCCGCTGACCAGGCTGTGCCGCGACGTCTGCCATTATTGCACCTTCGCGCAGCCGCCGCGTGCGCATTCGGCAGCCTTCCTGTCGCGTGACGAGGTTCTTGCCATCGCGCGTGCCGGGCGCGAGGCCGGCTGCAAGGAAGCGCTGTTCACGCTGGGAGACAAGCCCGAGCTGCGCTATCGCGTGGCGCGCGAAGAGCTCGATCGCCTCGGGCATGAGACGACGATCTCCTATCTCGCCGAAGCGGCCCGGCTCGTCGTCGAAGAGACCGGCCTGCTGCCGCATGCCAATCCGGGACTGCTCACGGCCGCCGATCTCGCGCTCCTGCGCGGCGTGTCGGTCTCGCAGGGGATCATGCTGGAAAGCAGCGCCGAGCGGCTGTGCGAGCGCGGCATGCCGCATCACGGCTCGCCCGACAAGCATCCGGCCGCACGACTTGCGACCATCCGGATGGCGGGTGAGTTGGCGATACCGTTCACCACCGGAATCCTGATCGGGATCGGCGAGACGCGGCGCGAGCGCATCGAAGCGCTGCTCGCACTCCGCGCCCTGCACGAAGCGCACGGTCATCTGCAAGAGATCATCATCCAGAATTTCCGGCCCAAGGCGGACACGCGGATGGCCGATGTGCCGCCGGTCGTCTTTCATGAGCATCTGTGGACGATCGCGATCGCCCGGCTGCTGTTTTCGCCGGCGATGAACATCCAGGCGCCGCCCAATCTCAGCGCCGGCGCGCTACGCGAGATGGTGGATGCCGGCATCAATGACTGGGGCGGCGTGTCGCCGGTGACCCCCGATCACGTCAATCCGGAAGCGCCGTGGCCGCATCTGCAACTGCTCGAACGCGCGACCAATGCGGCTGGAAAGGACCTTATCGAGCGGCTCGCGATCTATCCCGGCTATGTGCGGTCCGCGCAGCAATGGGTCGACCCGGCGCTCCGCACGCCACTGCTGCATCTCACCGATGCCGACGGCTGGCCGCGAACCGATCCATGGTCGCCGGGAGCCGGCGCGGCGCTGCCGACAAAGCTGCCGGTTGCTTCGCCGCGTCTGACGCGGGCGCATTCGGTTGCGCCGATCATCGACAAGGCGACGGCCGGGCGCGAGCTTGCCGAGGGCGAGATCGTCCGCCTGTTCCGGGCGCGCGGCGATGACTTCGCCGCGCTGTGCGCCGCCGCGGACGCGCTACGCCGGGACACAAGCGGCGAGGTCGTTTCCTATGTCGTCACGCGCAACATCAACTACACCAATATCTGCTATTTCAAATGCCAGTTCTGTGCCTTCTCAAAAGGCAGGCTGAGCGAGAACCTGCGCGGGCGCCCGTACGATCTTTCGCTCGACGAGATCGCGAGCCGGGTCCGCGGGGCCTGGGATCGCGGCGCCACCGAAGTCTGCATGCAGGGCGGCATTCATCCGCGCTATACCGGCAGGACCTATCTCGATATCTGCGGCGCGGTCAGGCGTGCCGCAAAGGACATCCATATCCACGCCTTCTCGCCGCTCGAAGTCCATCAGGGTGCGGAAACGCTCGCTCTGTCGGTCGAGGATTTTCTTGTGGCGCTGAAAGAGGCGGGGCTGGGAACACTGCCGGGAACCGCCGCCGAAATCCTCGATGACGAGGTCCGCGCCGTGTTGTGCCCCGACAAGATCGGCACCCAACGCTGGCTCGACGTCGTGGGCACTGCGCATCGGGTCGGTCTGCGCAGTACCGCCACGATCATGTTCGGCCATGTCGAGCGCTACGAGCACTGGGCGCGGCACCTGCTACGGCTGCGGCGATTGCAGGACGAGACCGGCGGCTTCACCGAGTTCGTGCCGCTGCCCTTCGTGCATATGGAGGCACCGCTCTATCTCAAGGGACGCGCGCGCAAGGGGCCGAGTTTTCGCGAGGCCATGCTGATGCACGCGGTGCCACGCCTCGCGCTGCATCCGCTGATCACCAATGTCCAGACCTCCTGGGTCAAAATGGGTCCCGACGGCGCAGCGCTTTGCCTTGAGGCGGGTGCGAACGATCTCGGCGGCACGCTGATGGACGAGACCATCACACGATCGGCCGGCGCCATTCATGGATCGGAAATGACACCCGCCGCCATGGAAGGGATCATCGGCAATATCGGCCGTGTGCCCCGCCAACGCACGACGCTGTACACCCCGGCATCGCAGGAACGCTATCGTGCGTCGTTTAGCAATGCTCCTTCCAACCTGCAAAACATCACTATGGCGACGCCAATTTGGCGAGGAGGTTAGTCAGTCAAGTGGCCTCAACTTCGAGCCCGGCTTGACAATCAACTTGCCGAGGTCCTGAGTTTTGTCCGATTTCCAGAAGTTGAAGAATGGCTTTCTTTTGATCGTCACTTCTTTGTTGCCGGAATCTGGTTCTCCTGCCGGAATCGCAGTGTAAGTGCCGGGCGGTAATTGGTAGACTTCAAAAAGACCCTTCTGATCTGTCGTTACATAAGAGTTAAATCTCTCTCCCCGAGCCGTTTTTCCTTCTATTGCGACTGGATAAGATCTCATGGGCACGCCAGTAGGCGTAACAACCGAACCTCTAATCAAAGGTTCCTCCGCTCTTCCCGGCGTAGAACTCGCGAAAGGGCTTAGCACTGTAGCGACAGCGATGCCTGCGACAACGAAAACGTTATTCTTCATCGACCGTGAGTTCCGCTTCATAAACTCCTGTTTCGACGCCATTGATTTTCCGCCTTTTCATTGGGCCGGAATGCATAACGTATTTCTTGCCTCCATCGTTCTCGACACCGACAACTGTATAGAATTGGACGGCATATGCTGGCCCTTTATCGACACTCAGTTCGAAATCATGCGGCACGCCAGTAATAACGACACCTCTTTCTCGATATCGGCTAGGAACTACATCTAAGAAGACGTCGGCTCTTCGGGTCTCTTGCTGTGCGTGCTTGACCGTTACGGTAGCTTTAAGCGGAAATTTCTCGAACTCTACGTTGAACCAGCGCATCACTCCGGCGGCCAATATTGCGCCTATCATAATGGCTAGAACAGAAGGATAGTTGGTTTTTACCTTTGCTTTGAGTCCTGGGATCTCGATGTGAGCAATCTGTCCGGAATCCTTGTCAACGACCACACGCTCTTTTAGAAGCCCCACGACACCGCCGGTCACAGCGATTGCCGCGATAATCAGTGAAATTATCGCAACGACTTCGGTCTCGAGCGCGACATCCATCGTCTTGCAGCCTCATGAAAACCGTCGCTTGTCTACAAGCCATGACGGATAGCGATCATCCTTGAGTGTGCAGTGACTGTCGACACTATTCAGCACGCTTGACGTGTATTTGATCGTACCATGCCGTCTTGATGTGGCAATCATTGATTTGTAAGACGCAACAAATACACACCATAGGTGTGGCAATGATTTGGCGGAGATCATTCCGGAAAACAGTGGGGAAGAGGCATGATCGGCGTTCGCGCGCCGAACACCCGTTCAGTTTATGCCCGGATAGAGCTGACGCGGCAGCCATAGGCTGATCCCGGGAACATAGGTGATGACGGCAAGGCACAGCAGCGAAAGACAAAGCCATGGCAGAACGGATCGGACGATCGTCAGATAGGGTTTGTCGAACGCCCCGGACGCGACGAACAGATTGAGCCCGAAGGGCGGCGTGATGTTGCCGATATCGACATTGACCGACAGCACGATGCCGAACTGCACGCCGCTGACGCCGGACGCCATGACCGGACCCAAGAGAATCGGCACGAGAATGAGAAGGCTGGAAAACACATCGACGAACATTCCGCAGATCAGCGTCACCATGTTGACGAGGAGCATGGTCTGCTCAGGGGAATCCTGAACGGCCGTGAGCGGCGCGACGATTTTCTGGGTGGTGCCGGTCACGGTCAGCAGCCAGGAGAACAGGCTCGCGGCGGCGACCATGATCAGGATGCGGGCGCTGGCGAGCGCGGAATCAACCGCCACCTCCCACAGCCCGGAAAGGTCGAGTTGGCGGTAGATCACGATACAGACGAATGCGGCATAGCCGACCGCGACGGCCGCAGCTTCAGTCGCCGTGAAGACGCCGCCGTAAATCCCGCCGAGAATGATGAGGGGCATGCCGAGCCCCCACACCACATTGCGCGCGGCGGCAAAAATCTCGGCAAGCGAGGCCCGCGGCCTGCGGGGAACGCCCGCCCAGGTCGCCCAGGCCATGCAGTAAACGGAATAGACCGTCGCAAAGACGAGCCCGGCGCCGATCCCCGACATGAACAGGGCACCGATCGAGACATTGGCGATCGAGCCGAAGACGATCATCGCATTGCTGGGCGGGATGATCATGCCGATCAGCGCCGAGGACGTCAGCAAGCCCAGCGAAAAGCGTTCCGAATATCCGGCGGCAATGAGCGCGGGATAGAGAATCCCGCCCACGGCAACGATGGTGGACGCGCTCGATCCGGTGATCGAGCCGAACAACACGCAGGTCAGAACGACGGTGATGCCGAGGCCGCCCGGCAAATGCCCCACAATGGTCTGCACGAACGCGACCAAGCGCGTCGACAGTCCGCCCCGTCCCATGATGTTCGCCGCAAAGATGAAGAACGGGATCGCGAGCAGCGGGAAACTCTCGAGCCCGGCAAAGACGCGCTGGGGCAGGATCGAAAGCGGAATGCTCGTGGTGAGCCAGAAGACGATGAAGGAGGTGCCGATGAGCACAATGAACATCGGCAAAGTGAGAAACAGGCCGAGCGCCAGCAGGCCGAAGGTCAGGACCGTTGTCATGCGCTCCCTCGGCTTCGGCGGGACCTCATCCGGTTACCTTAATCACGGAGACTGACGGCAGGTTCGACACCGGCTGCTTCTTCGGGACGGAGCGTCCGCCACATGACCTGGCAGGTGCGCAGGAACATCAGCGCGCTGGAAACCGGCATGCACAGATAGGTCAGCCACATCGGCGCGAGCATGACCGGCGTCACTTGCCCCGCGTTGTAGACACGCAGCGTATGCAGCGCACTGAAATAGAAGAACACCGTTAGGAAAACCAGGATCAACAGGCCGACCAGCAGGGCCAGCCGGCGCCGGTTTGCGGGCGACAGGGCAAGCGGCAAGAGATCGACGGCGATGTGACCGCGAGTTCGGATGGCAACGCTGCAGCCGACAAAAACCAGCCATGCCATCAGATAAAGGCTCAATTCCTCCGCCCAGCTTATCGGAGCAAGAAAGATGTATCGCAGGATGACATTGAGCAGTAGCAAGCCGCTGCAGAACAGAACGAGCGTTCCTAGAAACGTCGTCTCAAGCCAACATAACAAAGCGTCGGCGCGTTGCAGCGCCGACGCCAACCCCGCTGCGTTCTTGGTCTTGGTGCCGTTGGTCGCCACAGAAGGCCGGTTTCGCTACTGTGCCTTCTGCTGCGCGGCGATCTCCGTGCGAATCGCCTTCAGTGTGTCGTCACCGAATTTGGCGACGAACCAGTCATAGACCGGTTTCGACGCGCTCTCGAACTTGGCGCGCTGCTCAGGCGTCAGCTCCAGGATTTTCACATTCGCTTTGCGGAATGTGTCGAGGTGCTCCTTTTCCGCCTGCTTGATGATGTCGCGCTGATACTGGCCCGCTTCCCGCGCCGCCTCGACCAGGATCTTTCGCTGATCGGCCGGAAGCTTCTCCAGGAACGGCTTGTTGAACATGAACACATAGGCAAGGAAGCCATGATCGCTGAGCGTCATATGCGGCTGCACCTCGAAGAACCGCATCGCGGCGATGGTGGCGATCGGGTTCTCCTGGCCGTCGACGACACGCTGCTGCAGCGCGCTGTAGAGCTCCTTGAAATCGATCGACGTCGGCGTCGCGCCGAAGGCCTTGAACTGCTCCTGGATCACCGGCGCGGGCATGGTCCGGATCTTGTGGCCGGCATAATCCTTGGGCTCGCGGATCTCGAAATTGCCGGTGAACTGCTTGAAGCCGCTCTCCCAGAACGCAACGCCTTCGATATTGACGCGGTTGAGCGGCTTAAGGATCTCCGCGCCCACCGGCCCGTCAACGACGCGATAAAGGATCTCGCGGCTGGGGAACAGGAAGGGCAGGTCGAGCACCTGAACCTGTTGCACGATCGGCGCGATCCAACCGGTCGGCAGGACCGCGGCTTCAAGCGCGCCGGCCTGCACCTGCTCGACCATTTGCGTGCCGCTGCCCAGCATCATCGACGGGAAGATGTCCACCTTGATCTTGCCGTCGGTGCGGCTCTCGACCAGCTCCTTGAATTTCTGCGCAGCCTTGTGGTGGGTGCTGCGATCCGGCTGATCGTGCCCGAGCTTCATCGTCGTCTGGGCCATCGGTTCGGAGGCGCCGAAGCCCGATAGCGCAACAGCTACCGCTCCGGCCGCGACCGCGCGAAACATGGTGGACATGCGCATGAGACATGCTCCCTAGGTGGGGTTATCGCCCTGTGACTGACCCTATGTTACCGAACATAGAACAATTGACAAATGGAATCGGACGCTTCCTGCGAAAAAGCGGTGCCCTGTCAAGAACTCATGGAATGCGGGACGCGAACTGATGAAAAAAGCGGCATCAGCGCGTGGTTTCGGGCAGTCCGTCTCACTCCTGCACCAGTTCGCTCCTGCACGAGTGGCGCGCATGGCGGGAGAAGGCGGTCTCCCGCTCACGACAACGGCGCGGCGCGACAACCGCGCGGCGCGAGGCCATGGAGCCGCGATCGTCAGGACAGCAGCCGCTCGCGGGCGGAACGCTCCCGGGTCGTGTCGCAACCCGCCGACTTGCTCGCCTCATCCGGCCTGTCGCCGACGCGCGAGTGCGGGCGAGAACCGGCAAGCAGGTCGATATGCAGCTTGATCGCGTCGCTGCGATAGGTGATGTCGCTCACATAAATGGCAATGCCGTCATTATCGATGACGACGCAGCGGCATTCCGCTGTCGGCGCGCCGACCGCGATCTTGAGGAGGTCGGCCTCCTGTAGATTGGCGCTGCCGATCACGACGGTCTGATGCGCGTGCTGCACCTCGATATTGTCGAGGTCGGCGAGCACGGCCAGTGCCGGATGCTCCGTGAACGCCTTCGGGTCACGTTCAAATATCTGCTTTGCGAGATGTGTATTGACGATGCCGTAGGGCTGGTCCTTCTTGAACTGCAGGCTGCTCAGATAGACATAGCCGGGCGCCGGCGTGCCCTCACCCTCGGCCAATGTCGGGAAGGCTGGGGGATTATCGACCTTAATCCGCCGCGGCACGTTACCTTTGATCGATTCTACGAGCACGGACCACTCGGTCGCGAGCTTTACCCAGTGACGGTTGACGGCCTTGTCGGCGACGAAGGTTCCGCGCCCCTGTTGACAATGCAGAAGCCCTTCCTCGCGCAGGATTTCGACCGCTTGACGGACCGTGACGCGCGCGACCTGAAACTCCATTTCGAGTTCCACCAGCGTCGGTATCTTCTGTCCGGCCTGCCACGCGCGCGATTCGATGCGCTGGCGCATCACCGATGCAACCTGGATATAAAGCGGTACGCGACTGCGGTCGTAGGTTTTTTGGAGTTTGGACATGGTGCCTTGGGGCGAAAAAGCGATCACTCATAATGACCGCAAGCATAGCATTTAGTTTTCGCCGGATGCCAGCGTTAGATAGCGAAGCCGTGCCGAAAGGGCAAATGATTTCTCGTTGACTGCTATCCACCGAGGCCTTGATGGTCGGCGGCATTTCCAGGAAAGCACCGACCGCAGCCGGATGCCCGACGCGACCGAGTGTTTCCTTCTCTGACGGTCCGACCCCGGACCGTCAGAGAAGGAACACTGGTTAATCCGTTGCTTTGTGATGCGGCACCAACACGATGAGACGAGCTCAAGCGTTGGTGCCGCATCACTAGACCGCTCTAGCCCGCGGTCGCGAACGCACTGCTATAGGCCGGCGCGGCCTGCGAGGTGTGCAACCGCTCGGCATTGGTGGAGTCGGCATTCGGCTCGTATATTTTCGATCCAAAGCCCGCCCGCAAAGTTGCCGCGGCGTGCAAATGGGCGTGGTTTTGCGTCAGACCCGGGATGAATCGGTAAAGCGAGCTGTGAACATTCGTAAGATCGCATCTGCCCTGCCGGACTTGCTTGCGTTGGATACAATGAGCGTGTTGCGCGGCCGACGTTCCATTCGTCGCTTCGCGCCGCAGCCCGTTCCCGACCATTTGCTTTCCGAACTGCTGCAGGCTGCGATCTGCGCGCCCTCTGCACACAACCGGCAGCCTTGGCGGTTTGCCATTGTCAGAGGCGCCGACGCCAAGCTGCGGCTCGCAGTGGCGATGGGCGAACGCTTGCGCATCGACCGCAGGCGCGACGGCGATGCCGCAAATGTGATCGAAGCCGATGTCGCCCGTTCGATCAGCCGAATCTCCGGTGCCCCCGTCGTCATCGCCGTGTGCATGACCATGGCGGACATGGATCGCTACGCGGACGCACGCCGCGCCAATGCCGAGCGTCAGATGGCGGTGCAGAGCACGGCGATGGCGATGCAAAACCTATTGCTCGCCGCTCATGCCACAGGCCTCGGCGCATGCATGATGTGTGCGCCGCTGTTCTGCCCTGACGCGGTACGCGCCAGTCTCGATCTGCCCGATGATTGGGAGCCGCAGGCGCTGATCACAATCGGCTGGCCGAGCGCCGCCGGCAAAGCCTCCTGGCGTTTGCCGCCGTCTGCCGTGCTGCGGATGATCGACTGACCGACTGTCCGAAACATCAGCGAACTGGCTCGGCAGCGTCCGCGGCGGCCGTGCCAATTTGCCCGAAAAGCATGCAAATCCGCGCCGAACAATTGGTCTTGCATGGGATGGTGTTTCTAATCATGATAACAAAGTGACCGCGCGGTCGCCGGTGGCATGTGTCAGGTGTGACGGTAGTTTTTTGCCACTCTCGATTGTGTGCACGAGAAATGTGCCGGGAGGACGCGCCGACTTGGCGCAAAACGAGCTCTGGAGGTCGTTCATGCTGTTTGGATCGCGTTGGAGTTTCGGTGTCCGCACCGCGGCGGCAGTCGCCATGGTTGCGGTATCGGTCTCGGCGGCTGCGGCCGCAGATGTCGTCAAGATCGGCGCGCCGCTCGCCCTGACCGGGCCGCTGGCGGACGAAGGCAAGAAGCAAGAGGATGTCTGGCGCATGTGGCTTGAAAAGGTCAATGCCGCCGGCGGCATCGAGGTCGGCGGCAAGCCGACGAAAGTGGAGCTCGTCAAATACGACTACCAGTCCGATGGCCAGCGTGCCGGCCAACTCGCCGAGAAGCTGATCACCGACGACAAGGTCAATTTCCTGCTGGCCCCGTTCGGCTCGGGTCATACCAAAATCGTTGCCGCGGTTGCCGAAAGGTACGGGACGCCTCTGGTCGCCTGCGTATCGTCCTCCGAGTCGGTGTTCGATCAGGGCCTCAAGAACCTGTTCGGAACGCTGTCGCCGAATGGCGGCATGACCACCGCGATGGTGAAATTCTTCAAGAGCAAGGTGCCGGACCTCAAGCGCGTTGCGGTGCTCGGCCGCGACGACGTATTCCCGCGATCCATGGCAAAGGCGATTTCCGCCGCGGCCAAGGCCGAAGGCCTCGATGTGGTCTATGACCAGCTCTATGCCGTCGGCACGCTCGACCATTCGGCGGCGCTCTCCGCCATCAAGGCGGCAAAGCCCGATTGGATCTACGTGACCGGCTATACCCAGGATCTGATCCTGGCGCGCAAGCAGATGGCGGACCTCGGCATCAAGGCGCCGATCATCACCATGGTGACCGGTCCGGCCTATAAGGAGTTCGTCGAGGCGCTCGGCGAGCTCGCCAATGGCGTGACCAGCTCGAGCTGGTGGCACCATGCAACGAGTTACGATGGTGTTGGTGTCTGGCCGACGACGGCGGACTTCTACAAGGAGTTCGTCGCCAAGCACAAAGACGACCCCGACTACGTCCACGCCTCCTGCGCGGCGGCAATGGTCACGCTCGGCGATGCGATCAAGCGCGCCGGCTCGCTCGACAAGGACAAAGTGCGCGACGCCCTCGTCGATACCGACATCACCACGTTCTACGGGCCGGTGAAATTCGCCGAGACCGGGATGAACCAGGTTCGCGACCTGCCGATCATCCAGGTTCAGGACGAGGCGATCAAAGTCCTGGCGCCGGCGGACATCAAGAACGCCGATCTCGCCCTGATCAAATAACAGCCGCGCGCCCCACCGCCCGGGATCCGTCAAGGTCTCGGGCGGCGCTTGCGCATGGCCGCTCTCGGGCGGCGCCTGCGCATGGCCGTATGGTGCGCGCTTTGCTCGCTTGGCTCGCTTGGCTTAATGGATGAAAGGCTGCGCATGCCCCTTCTGCCTTCGCTTCCGGCGGACGCCCTGGTCAGCCATGTCTACGAGCTGCACCCGGAGAGCTTCGGCCACTGGATTCATGTCGAAGAAGCGATCATGCGCGGACCCTCCGCGTTCACGCCGGGCGAACGCGAGTTGATGGCCGCTTACGTGTCGCAACTCAATAGCTGCACCTATTGCGCCAGCTCGCATTCCGAGGCGGCGATCATTCTCGGCGTGGAGCCGCAGATCCTTGAAGGGCTGATGGATGATGTCGACACGGCGGGCATCGACAAGAAGCTCAAGCCGGTCTTCAAGTTCCTGAAGAAACTCACCCTGACGCCCTACAAGATGATCAAGGCCGACGCCGATGCCGTCTATGCCGAAGGCTGGGACGAGCGCGCGCTGCACGACATCATCATGGTCTGCTGCTGCTTCTCGTTCATGAATCGGCTGGCCGACGGCCACGGATTGCCGTCCGATCCGGCGCTGTTCAAGTCACGCGCCGCCCGCCACGCCCGTGAGGGCTATCTCGCGCAATATCGCGACAACACCAAGGCTTGACCGCGGCCATGGCGGGACCGGACAAATGACTATCCTGCAGACTTTAGTAAACGGAATCGTGCTGGGCGCGCTCTACGCATGCCTTGCCGTCGGCTTTTCCCTGGTCTGGGGCGTGCTCAATATCATCAACATGTTGCACGGCTCGCTGATCATTCTTGGCGGCTATCTGACGTTTTTTGCCTGGCACAGCTACGGCATTCATCCGTTGCTGGCGCTGCCCTTCGTCGCGATTTTCATCTTCTGCATCGGTTATGTGCTGCAGCTCACGCTCATCAACCGTGTGGTCAACGAGCCCGTGCTGACAACGCTGACGTTGACCTTCGGATTGGACCTGATCCTCTACAACATCATGAATGTCTATTACACGGCGACGCCCGTGCGCGTGACCCTCGATCTCGGCATCGTGCAGATTGGCAACATCGTCATGCCGGTCGACCGGCTGCTCGGCATGGCGCTGGCGCTGATCCTCACCGGGCTGCTCTATGTCGTCATGCGCGGCTCGCGCATCGGGCGCGCCATCGTCGCGGTCAGGATGGATCGAACTGCGGCAGAACTGATGGGCGTTCGCGTCGATCGCATCTATGCCGTGACCTTCGGCATCGGCGCTTTGATGGCGGGGGCGGCGGGTGCCGTGTTCTCGATGGTCTATCCGGTCACCACCAATCTGACCGGGGCGTTTCTCGGCAAGGCTTTCGTGGTTTGCGTGATCGGCGGGCTGGGCAGCGTGCCGGGGGCGCTGGTCGGCGGCCTCGTGCTCGGCATAATCGAGAGCTTCGCCGGACAGTTCTTCGGACCTCAGCACGCGCTCACCGTCGGATTCCTCTTGATGCTCTTCCTGCTCGTCGTCAAACCCACCGGTCTCACCGGCATCAAAGGTTACGAGTGATGTCGCAGGCGACGCGTTACGTTCTCTTTGCGATCTGGGTGGCCGCACTGGCCGCAACGCCGCTATGGGCAGACAATTATACGGTGCGGCTCGCCATCATCATCGCCATGTATTCGGCGCTGGCGTTGTCGTGGAACTTCATCGGCGGGTTTGTCGGCTATCCGTCGTTTTCGACCGCCGCCTTCTTCGGCCTCGGCTGCTATGCCGGCGCGCTGACGCAGAAGGCCGGCCTGCCGATGGTGGGGGCGTGGGTTTTCGCGACGCTGTTCGTCGGGGCCTTCGCCGCCGTGCTCGGCGTCATTATTCTGAGGCTGCGCGGGCACTACTTCGCCATCGCCTCCTTCGCGATCGTCGAAGTCGTCAGACTGGTCATTTCCTCCTGGGGCGACCTGACCGGCGGCGGCGATGGGCTCAACGTCCCGCTGGTGACCGGGGGGCCGGACGCGGTTGCGCAGACCTTTCTCGCGGTCATGATCGTGATCATGTTGACGGTTTTCGCTGTGACCGTTTTCGTCGACCGTAACCGGCTCGGCTTCGGCCTGCGCTGCATAAAGCAGAACGAGAACGCCGCCGACATGGTCGGCGTCGATACCACGCGCTACAAGGTCATTGCGTACACCTTATCCGCCATGTTCTGCGGAACGGTCGGCGCCGCCTATGCATCGTGGACCGGCTATATCGATCCGAGCGACTCTTTTTCAGTGCTGATGACGGTGAAGGTCCCGGTGATGTGCCTTTTGGGCGGCGCCGGAACCGTGTTCGGTCCGATCGTTGGCACCACGGCCTTCCTGCTGCTCGAGGAGTTCTTCTGGGCGAGGTTCCTTGAATACAATCGCGCCATTCTCGGCGCCGTCATCGTCATCCTCATCTTCTTCCTGCCAGGCGGCCTGTTGCGGATCAGCTATCGCGACATGGTGAAGCGTCTCACCGGGCGTGTATCGCAAGGCGCGGCGCCATGAGCGAGCCCATTCTCGTCCTCGAAGATGTCAGCCGGAATTTCGGCGGCATTCTTGCGTTGAGCGAGATCAGCTTCTCGCTGAAGGAAGGCGAGATCGTCGCGCTGATCGGTCCCAACGGCGCCGGAAAGACGACCCTCGTCAACGCAATCACCGGCGTTCACCCGGCGTCCTCCGGACGCATCCGTTTTCTCGGTGTCGATGTCACCGGGCAGCGGCCGTTCCAGGCAGCGCGTCGCGGCCTTGCCCGCACCTTTCAGATCGTGCAGCCGTTTCCCCAGATGACAGTGCTGGAGAACGTCGCCGCGGGCGCTTTGTTCGGCGGCGCCCATGCCAATATGCACGACGCGATGGCGACGGCGCGCGAGAAACTGGAATTCACCGGGCTTGCGCAATTCGCCGATCGTTCGGCCTCGGCGCTGACGCTTGCCGGGCGCAAACGGTTGGAGCTTGCCAAGAGTCTCGCGATGAAACCGAAAATCCTCATGCTCGATGAGGTCAATGCCGGGCTGAATGCGAGTGAGATCGACGGCGCACTCGCGCTCATCCGGCGCATCGCCGACCAGGGCGTGACCATCTTCATCATCGAGCACCTCATGAAGGTGGTGCTTTCGCTCGCCCAACGGGTTCTCGTGCTCCATCACGGCAGCCTCATCGCCGATGGCAATCCGACCGACATCGTCAACGATCCGCGGGTGATCGAGGCCTATCTCGGCGAGAAGTTCGCGCGCCGCATCAAGGAATCGGCAGGCAATGTCTGAGCCGCTGCTCAAGATCGAAGGATTGGAGGCCGGTTACGGCGAGGTCCAGGTCCTTTGGAAGATCGACGCGCAGGTCGGCGAGGGCGACATCGTCTGCATCGTCGGATCGAATGGAGCGGGCAAGACGACGCTGCTCCGCACCATTTCCGGCGTCGTGCCAGCGACCGCCGGGCGAATCCTGTTCAAGGGCGATGATCTGACGAAGCTGCGGCCGGACCAGATTCTCGAACGCGGGATCGCCCATGTGCCCGAGGGCCGGCGGCTGTTCCGCGGCCTGACCGTGAGGGATAATCTCCTGCTCGGTGCCTATCTGCGGCGCGACAATGCGGAGGTCGAGCGCGATCTCCACTTCATCTTCGAGCTTTTCCCGATATTGCGCGAGAGGCAGAAGCAGGACGCAACGACGATGTCCGGCGGCGAGCAGCAGATGTGCGCCATCGGACGCGGGATCATGTCGCGCCCGAAGCTGCTGATGATCGACGAGCTTTCTCTGGGCCTCGCGCCGCGCCTTGTCGAACGATTGAGCGAAGCGCTCATCGAGATCAACCGGGCAGGGCTGACCATCCTGCTCGTCGAGCAGGATGTGATGACGGCGTTTGAGATTGCCAGCAACGCCTTTGTCATCGAAACCGGGCGCGTGCGCATGCATGGTCCGACCAAGGTGCTCGCCGAAGATGCGGATATCCGCCAGGCCTATCTCGGAGGCTGATGCTGGCCGCGTGCGACGCTTGATCGGCGGAGCTGCTTTGTTTCGCGGGGAATGCTCAGCCCGGCATTGCCACGACCGATGCAATATCTTACTATTATTAGAACAACAATATGAATTCAGAAAAGCGTTTTACAAATAAGAGGTTAGCGCCGTTCGGCGAGGGACCAATAGAGAGGATGTGAGCCTTGGCGAAGAACGGCGTCGGTGCCCGGGCCAAGCGCAAGGAAGACGAGCGTTTTCTTCTTGGCCAGGGGCAGTATATCGGCGACCTGCGGTTTCCCCGGATGCGCGATGTCGCCTTCGTGCGCAGTCCGGTCGCCCATGCCCGGCTGAAAGGCGTCGTCATCCCCGATCATCTGCGCGAGAGCGTCTTCACCGCGCGCGATCTTGCCGGTGTGCGCCCGATCAAGGCGGTCTCTCCGCTGCCGGGCTTTCAGATCTCCGAGCAGCCTCCGCTCGTGACCGACAAGATCCGTCAGGTCGGCGAGCTTGTGGCGATTTGCGTTGCCGATACGCGCGCGCAAGCAGAGGATATCGCCGCGCAGGTCTTGCTCGATTACGAAGAACTGCCGGCTGTGGTCGATATGCACGAGGCGCGCGAGCCCGGCTCCGCGCTGGTGCACGACACCGTCAAGGGCAATGTCTATGTCAGCGTCGGCTTTGACGGCGACATCGATACCGTCGCGGCGGTTGCGCCGGTCAAGGTCACGCGCGAGCTGCGGACGGCGCGCCAGGTGATGTCGCCGATCGAGTGCCGCGGCTTCATCGCGCAATGGGATGCCCGGCTCGGCCAGCTCATCGTGCATGGAGCGACGCAATTCCCGCATGTCGTCCGCACCGGGCTTGCCGATGTTCTCGGCGTCCCGGAAATCCAGATCCGCGTCGTCTCGCCCGATGTCGGCGGCGGTTTCGGCTACAAGGCCATTCTCGCCGGCGAGGAAGTGTGCCTGAGCTGGCTTGCCATGCGCGTCGGCTATCCCGTGCGCTGGTTGGAAGACCGCCGGGAAATGCTGGTCGCCAATGCCAATTGCCGCGAGCACTTCTACGCGATCACGGCCTATGCCGACAAAGCCGGCAAAATCCTTGCGATCGACGCCGAGGCCGCGGTCGATACCGGGGCCTATTCCGCCTATCCGTTCACCGCCGCGATCGAAGCCTCGCAGGTGAGTGCCATTCTTCCCGGCCCCTATGACATTCCCGTCTACCGCTGCAACACGGCGGCGGTCGCAACCAACAAGGCGCCGCAACTGCCTTATCGCGGCGTTGCCCGGCCGGGCGTTTGTTTTGCCATGGAGCTGATGATCGATGCCATCGCCCGCGAGATCGGCCGGGAGCCGCACGAGGTTCGCGCTGCCAATCTCGTGCGACCCGAGCAGATGCCCTACGACAACGTCACCGACAAGCATTTCGACAGCGGCGATTATCCGCAGCTCCTGCGCATGGCGATCGACGCGATCGATGTGAATGGGGTGCGCGCGCGCCAGCAGCGCGGCCCGGAGAACGGCAGGCTGATCGGGCTCGGCATGGCGTTCTTCTCCGAGCAGACCGGACACGGCACCACGGCCGACGGCAAGCGGCGGGTGCTCTACGAGCAGTGCTTCGCGCGCCTCACGCCGGACGGCCGTCTTGAGGTTCGCGCCGGAATCCAGAGCATCGGGCAGGGATTGGAAACGACGCTGGCGCAGGTCGCCAGCGAATGCCTCGGCATCGATATCGAGGATGTGCAGGTCAAGCTCGGCGATACCGAGCTGTCGCCTTATTCGAGCGGCGCCTGGGGCTCGCGCGGGATGATCTGGGCGGGCGGTGCCACCGCGCGCGCCTGCAAGGAGCTCGCCGCGCGGGTCGCGCACATGGGCGCCGCGTTGCTGCAGACGGACATTGAGTCGGTCACCGTGCGCGACAACGCCGTCTATGGGCCGAACGGGAACGTGTCGCTGCGCGACATCGCCCGCGCCTATTACCTCGCACCCAACGAATTGCCGGGGGACACCGATCCGCACGGCCTCGAAGTCACCGGCGGCTTTTCCCCGACCCGGGTGACCGGCATGCATTCGGGCTCTGCGCATGCATGCATCGTCGCCGTCGATCCGGAGACCGGCGGCGTCGAAATCCTCGACTATGTCGTTGCGGAAGACGCCGGCACCCTCGTCAATCCGATGATCGTCGAAGGGCAGATTTGGGGCGGCGCAGCCCAGGGGATCGGCTCGGCGCTGTTCGAAGAAATGCCGTTCGACCGGCAGGGGCAGCCTTTGGCGTCGACGCTCGCGGATTATCTGCTGCCCGGTTGTCCGGAAGTGCCGAATATCCGCATCTTCCATATGGAGACGCCGTCGCCCTACACCGAGTTCGGCATCAAGGGCGTCGGCGAGGGGGGCGCGATCGGTCCGGGTGCGGCAGTCGCCAATGCCATCAATGATGCGCTGAAGGCCTATGGCGTCGAGATTTGCGAAATCCCGATCACGCCGCGCCGAATCTTGCAAGCGATGCAATCGGTCGCAATGAGCAAGGGCCCCGCGATGACAGGCGGCGAGCCGGCACGGATGCCGCGGACGACGCCATGAAACCGGTGGCCTTTGACTATGAGCGACCGGGAAGCCTCGACGAGGCCACCCGTCTGCTCGCCGAAGGCGGGAGCATGGCGAAGGCCGTCGCCGGCAGTCAGTCGCTTGGGCCCATGCTCAATCTCAGGCTCGCGCAGCCGGACCTCTTGGTCGACATCACGGCAATCTCCGAATTGCGGACGGTCACCGAAAGGCCCGATCTCATCGAGATCGGCGCCTGCGTGACCCATGCCGATATCGAGGACGGACGCATTCCCGACGCAACGCGGGGGCTGCTCGCCTTCGTTGCCGGCCATATCGCCTATCGCGCGGTGCGCAATCGCGGGACGGTCGGCGGCAGCCTGGCGCATGCCGATCCGGCCGCCGACTGGGTCTCGGCATTTCCGCTGCTCGGCGCCGAGGTTGTCACCCAGTCGAGCCGTGGCGCACGCACGATTCCCGCCGAGACGCTGATGGTCTCGTCCTTCGTCACCGGCTTGGAGCATGACGAGCTGATCCGCGCAGTGCGCCTGCCGAGATTGTCGGCGCGCGCACGCTGGGGCTATGTCCGCTTCAACCACAAGGCTGGTGAGTTCCCCCATGCGATCGGCGGCATCATACACGATCCGGAGAACGGCCGGTTTCGTGCCGTGCTTGGCGCGATCGAGTCGGCGCCCATCGTCGTTGCCGACGCGGCAATTCTGTTCGGCGGTCCCTACGATCGCGACATCGAAAAGCGTCTCGACGAACGCGCCGTGCTCGACCTCTTGGATGCACGCGGCGTGCAGGACGACTATAACCGGCGGCTGACCCTTGTTGCGCTCCGGCGCGCCGCCGCACAGGCGAGCCGCGCATGAGAGCGTTCACGATCGAGATCAATGGCAAGGCGGTCACGGCGGAAGCCGAGCCGCGCACCCATCTTGCCGACTTCCTGCGCGAGCAGCGCTATCTCACCGGCACCCATCTTGGGTGCGAGCATGGTGTCTGCGGCGCCTGCACCGTGCTGATCGACGGGCGCCCGGCGCGCTCATGCATCACTTTTGCGCTCGCATGCGAAGGCGCGCAGGTCACGACGATCGAGGGCCTGCGCGATGATCCGGTGATGGCGGATCTGCGCGAAGCGTTCTCCGACAATCACGGCCTTCAATGCGGCTTTTGCACGCCGGCGATGCTGGTCTCCTGCCGCGATGTCGTCATGCGGCTGCCGGAGGCGGACGAGGCGCGCATCCGTCTTGAGCTCTCGGGCAACCTCTGCCGCTGTACCGGCTATGGCGGGATTGTCGCGGCGGTAAAATCCGTGCTGCAAACGCGGAAAGCTGCCGGCGCGCGGCCGTCCGCCGTCCATGACGGCCTCGGTCCGGTCGGCGCGCGCGCGCCGACGGCGCGCCAAGGCGAACAGACCGCCCGCACCCCGATTGCGGCCGACACGCCGAGCGCGGCCGGTGGCCGGCCGGCAGCGCAGATACGCGAAACCGTCACCGCCGAACAATGGCTCGCCGTGGAAACGGACGGGATGGAACTGCTGCAGTCATTCCGCGTCGCGCATCCACGCGCGCAGGTCTGGCGGTTTTTCGAGGATATCGAACAGGTCGCCCGCTGCATGCCGGGGGCGCGCCTGACCGGGCCGGTGGTTGATGGACGCGGGGATGGCGAGGTCAATGTGAAGCTCGGGCCGATCGTCGGTGCTTTCAATGGCACGGTCGAGGTCGAACGTGACGAAGCCGATTTCAGCGGCCGCGTCCGCGGCGCTGGCCGCGATCCGAGGAGCGGCTCGAGCGCGCGCGCGATCATCGGCCACCGTCTGGAGGCCGTGGACGATATGGCGACGCAGGTTCAGATCTCGGTGAAGTTCCTGCTCAGCGGCCCGCTGGCGCAATTCGGCCGCTCAGGGCTCCTGAAGGACATCGCCGATCATCTCACCCAGCTATTCGCCGCCAATCTTGAGGCGGCAATGTCCGGCAAGCAGGCAGCGACAGGCCCCGACACGACGCTCGACGCCGCCACGGTGGCGCGGGCCGCGCTCTGGCGTCGCATCAGGGCCTTGCTCGCCAGATTGGCGTTCTGGCGCTGAAGCTGCGCCGGCCGTGGCGCAGGTTCCGTTACCCCAGGGATCCCCTCTATCGATGCCGGACACGGCAGCCCCCATCGCGTTCGAGCTAGAGCGCGATCCATTCAGATGAATCGATCGCGCTCTCCTTCTCTTTGTTTTGTCGCATGATCTTTTCCGAAAAGTCTGCCAACTTTTCGGGATCA
>JANQIP010000273.1 GCA_028282095.1 Xanthobacteraceae bacterium
GCTCTATCTCGCACAGGCTCGCAGCGTGACCGGCGTGACCCTCACGGTCGACGGCGGTCAGCACCTCGCCTGGCGCACGCCCGACGTCGATGTCGAGGAGTGAAGCATGATCCCGAAAAGTTGCAGACTTTTCGGACAAGATCATGCGACCAACAAAAACAAGCATGATCCCGAAAAGTTGCAGACTTTTCGGACAAGATCATGCGACCAACAAAAACACGCATGATCCCGAAAAGTTGCAGACTTTTCGGACAAGATCATGCGACCAACAAAAACACGCATGGTCCCGAAAAGTTGCAGACTTTTCGGACAAGATCATGCGACAAAAAAAGAGAAGAAGGTCGCGGTTGATTGAACCTGCAACAATCGCAAACCGGAGCGAAGTCAGCCGGCCTTTGCCTTGGCCGCAACGGCTGTGATCGGCACCAGCACGAAGCCGCGGTCCTTGGCGGTCTGCGCCCATTCGGCAATGCGCTTGATCGAGAGCGGCAACGCGCTTGCAATCCCGACCGCGGCGCCGTTCTTGCGAGCAGTCGCCTCAAGCCGCGTCAGCGCCTCTTTGACCTCGTCCAGCGAGGGCACCGAGTCGATCACCACATCGGCCTTGGCGAACGGCATGTTGTTCGCGCCCGCGATCTGGCTCGCGAGACTGCGTGGCGAGGAGCCGTCGTCGAGATAAACGAGGCCGCGCTTGGCGGCCTCCCGCAGCACCGGGGCGAGCGCGGTCTCGGTCGCGGTGAAGCGGGCGCCCATCGCATTGACGAGGCCGACATAGCCCTGGAAGCGGCTCATCAGCCAGTGCATGCGATCGATGTTCTGCTCGGGCGCGAGCGATGTCAGCAGCGTTTGCGGCCCGGGATCGTTCTCCGGATAGTCGAACGGCTCCATCGGGACTTGCAGCAGCACTTCGTGGCCCCTGCCGCGCGCGCGGGCGACCATGCTTGCGATTTCGGCGCCATAGGGGGCAAAAGCGAAAGTGACCGCCGCCGGCAGCGTCTTGATCGCCGCGGCGGTGTTGCGCGCGCTGATCCCGAGCCCCGACATGATGAGCGCGATTTTCGGCGCCGAGGGCTGCGACGGACCTGCCGGCCGCGCATAAGCGAGCGAAGGCCGCGAGCCGTCGAGGCCGGTGCGGGGAACCGGCCCATGGCGGGTCTCTTCGAGCAGCCGCTGGTCGATCTTGGCGGCGCGCGCATCTTCGCCCGATGGCAGGTTGATCTCACGCTGCTTGCCGCTTGTTCCATCGATGATCGTTATGGTCCGGCCGGCACCCGCCGCTTGCGCCGAAGCCGCTGCCTCGGCCGGCGCGGCGGCCTGTGATGGGTCCTTCTTGGTGAGGCCGGACCGATCGGGGGAGGCGTCAGGCGAACGCGCCGCGGACGGTTCGGATTCGACCGAAACGACGGCCACGGGCTCGCCGCCGAGCGGATCGTCGACCACGACAGCCCAACCTGCAAAACCCGCAAGACACAGAACCAGCAGTATGGCGATCGGCAGCCCGAGCGGCGGGATCTTGGCCGGAAGCCCAAACGGCAGCTTGCGAGGTTCGCCGGTGTCCTTCAGGCCAAGCGGCGTTTCGAGATCATCGCCCGCCACCATCGCGCTCCTTGCGAATCCTTTTCAGCCTTGCGAATCAGGCGGTAGCATAGAACGGTTTTCGTTTCGTTCGAACGGAAATTGCGGCGGCGCCGCACCATCCGCGTTTTTTTGGGTGCAAACGAACATATACATAGGCCCACAATGGCTGGCCACGGGCCACAATCTCCGTCAAGCTCATCGCGTAGACTTAAGGAACCGAAGCAACACTTCTGCGGAAAAATGATGACGCGACGACTGATCTTGCTGCTCGCCGGAACGCTTTTGATCGGCGATGCGCACGCCAACGATTCGACTGCCGAGCTTGCGACCGGTGGCCTTGTCTTCGTGAAGAACGACGCCATCGAGATGCGCTCGGAGGATCTTTTCATTTCCGCGGCCGAAATTCGCGTGCGCTACCGCTTCTTCAACCGGACCGACCGCGACGTGACGGTCCATGTCGCTTTTCCGCTGCCGGACATCAAGATCGAGCATGCGGACGAGACCATTGCGATACCGACCGACGATCCTGTGAACATCTTCGGCTTCAACACCCACGTGAACGGCCGAAAGGTGCGCACCGCGGTCGAGCAGCGCGTGATCGTGCAGGGGCTCGACCGCACGCGGCTGCTGCGCGATCTCGGCATTCCGCTCGCACCGCATCTTGCCACAACCAACCAGGCATTGGATCGGCTGCCGCGCCAGCAATGGGATCAACTGGTTGGCTTCGGCCTCGCCGAGATCGAGGAATACGATGTTGGCCGCGGCATGGAACAGCACCTTGCCGCCCGCTGGACGTTGCAGACCACGTTCTTCTGGCAACAGACCTTTCCCGCGCGCGCGGAGACCGTCATCGCACACCGCTATCGCCCGAGCGTCGGCGCGACCGCCGGAACCATTGTCGGGCTGCAACCGGCCGGCAGCGACCCGTTCCTTGCAGATTACGAACGCAAATACTGCATGGACCGCCCCTTCCTCGCCGCCGTCGCACGCGCGGCGCGGAGCGCGGGCGGCGGCGCCGCGCCGCCCTTCACCGAGCAGCGCATCGACTATGTGCTGTCAACGGGCGCCAACTGGTCCGGCCCTATCCGCCGCTTCCGTCTCGTGGTGGACAAGGGCGCGCCCGGCAACCTGGTGAGCTTTTGCGGCGAGGCCGTGAAGAAGATCAGTCCGACCCAATTCGAAATGCGCAAGACCGATTTTGTCCCGAGCGGCAATCTGTCGGTGCTGATCCTGAAGCGCTGGACGATGTAGCGGGATGCCGATACTAGCGAGGCTAACCGCGATCGTTGTTCGTCACTTTCTTCGCCCCAAAGCAACATCGATGGCTTCGCTCCATGGCGAACCGGTCCAACTCTCGGCACCTTCCGTTTTCTCCGGATCCGCCATTCCCGCCGCCAAGGCCATCGCGCGACTTCTAAGCCATAACGCACTCGCCGTTCCCAGTCGCGGATTGTCCTTGTCGATCTTCTTGATCAGAGCCTTTGTCTGCGCATCGCTCAACATTTCCAATACCGTTTCGAATTGCTCTCCATCAAAAGACGCGCACAGGTCCCGCACCGCGCCGAGACCAACCGCTCTTGCCGTCAGTTTCCTCTTTGCCGCCTTGTAGTCTGGCGCCGGCTCGGCTGCTTTAACGGTCGCGAGCGCAACCAAGCGCGCTCGCTTCGACGAAAGATCCGCTGTTGCGCTATGGTCGTTATCGAAGCTCTTCAGAATGGCGTCCGCGTCCTTTTCACCAATATTGCCTATGATCGCCCTGAGATTCTCGTTTCCGATTGCCTTACCGATCTTGCGAAATGACCCGGGCTTGCTCGCGCTTGCTTTCATCTGCTGCGCGACGAGCTTGATTGCTACTTTTGCGACCTCATCGGCCGGAAGGTCCGGAAAGGCGTCCGGATGAGCCCCGATTCCGCGAAGGGCAGCAAATCCATCAAGCACTGGCGCCATTCATGACTCCCTTGGTTTCGTGCGCCAAGCTTTCCATCACGTCAACGACGCCGCCCCATTTCCTGTGAAAAGATGGAGACTTTCCAGCCATCCCGAGTGCATTCGCTATCGCGACGCGCTCCGGGATCTCGGTGTGAAAAATCTTAAACTCTGGATCACTCGGGCTTTGTTGCTTCCTTAGCTTTTCGACGGTCAGGTTCTGCAATTTGACCGACTGCCGCCGCGTGAACAACACATAAGGCAATGTCGCCTGGGGCTTTTTCCTGAATGGATTGGATGACGATTGCGGCTTTCGCCAAATGCTGCCGCAAAACGTCTGCAGGCCATAGGTCGACAGCGGATCCGGAATCGTTGGAACGATGACAAAATCCGCAAGGCGAATAATGACCTCGGTCAGAACCGAGATTCCCGGTGCGCAATCGACGATGATGAATCTGTATTGTTTTTTTGCTTCCCGCAACTGCGTTCCGATAAGCGATGAAAGATTGGAGACGATCTTATTGAGGCTATAATTATTCTGTGTCAGCTTATAGATGAGATCGACTTCGACCAATCGTAGGGTTGGACTGGCTGCAAAGAGCGATATGTCCAATTGGCTCCCATTGTGGGAGACATCGCTCGCATTGGCTCGAATGTACGCCCCGATCTCAACATCCTTCTTCTTGAAAAGGTAATCCTTGAGATACCCATCGACGGTTCTTTGCTCCCTGATTAGCTTCGTCAGAGGACTGTCGCCCGCCAGGCATATCGATGCATTGGCTTGCGCATCAAGGTCGATGACCAGCACCCGATCTTTCGGATCGTCTTTCGCTAACGCTTCGGCGAGCGCGATGACGGTCGCGGTCTTGCCGACACCGCCTTTCATGTTCGCGACTGCAACAACTCTACCCCGCATCATATGTGGCCCCGTGCACAAATACCTTTAGCCCGAACAACGAAAGTGGCGGCGCATCGCGCCGCGCACCAAAGCCGTTCGCGGCGAAGTGGGAGCCGATTTTCTACGGAAAAAATACGTCTATCTAAGGACCAACCGCGCAAACTTCGATGTCGTCGAAAAGCAATTTATTTCAGCCCTTGCGATCGGGTTGCTCCCCCCACCAGCGCGCGACCACCACCGCCATCAGTGCAAGCATTGCGAGCACCATGGCAACGGCGCCGGGCCAGCCGGCGCTGCGCCAGACAAGCCCGGGCAGCAAGGCGCCGACGCTGCCTCCCGCATAGAAACAACTGACATAGAGCCCCACCGCCGAGGAGCGTCCCTCCTGCGCGATCGCCGTCACCGCCCCGGTGGACACCGCCTGAGCCATCATGCCGGACATCGCGCACAGGGTGAGGCCAACGATGATGATGGCAAGCGGTGGCGCGAGCAGCATGACGACGCCCACGGCCCACACCGCCATCAGCGCCAGCACGAATCTACGGCGCCCCAGCCGGTCGACCCCGCGCCCGATCAGCGGCGCGGTGGCGGTGCCGGCGAGATAGGTCACGAAGATCGCCCCCAGCATCGAAGGCGTGAAAGAATAGGGCGGCGCGGCAAGGTGAAAGCTCACATAGGTGAAGATCGCCATGAAATTGAACAACGCGCCGAAACCGACCGCATAGAAGACGAGGAGCTTGGGATTGCGAACATGGCGTGCCATCTGGCGTAGCGATGCCGCAAACCCCTCGCTGCGCACGAACCGACGCTCGCGTTCGAGTAGCAATGCGAAGGCCACGCCGCCCACCAGAGTGATCAGAGCGATCGCACCGAGCGCCATCCGCCATCCGACAAAGTCGGTCAGCACGCCCGTGACCAACCGGCCGGAAAGGCCGCCGAAGCTGGCGCCTGCCACATAGAGGCCGGCGACGCCCGGCACCTGCGCCCGCGGCCACTCGTCGCCGATATAGGCGACGGTGACGGCAAAGATCGGCGGCAGCAACAGGCCCTGAACAAATCGCCAAGCGATGATGGCACTTACACTGGAAGCCATCGCAACGAGGATCATCGGCACCGCTGCGGCAATCATCGCCGTCGTGATGACGCGCTTACGCCCGAGAACGTCGGCGGCGGCGCCCGTGAACGGCGCGGCCAAGGCGATCGCGACGGAGCACGCGGTCATCACTGCACTGATCCGGCCGGCGCCGACGCCGAACTCCTGAGCCAACGCCGGCAGCAGCGCCTGCGGAGCGTAAAGATTAAGGAATGCGCAATAGCCAGACAGCGCAATGGCGAGGCGGCGAGTGTCGAAGGTCATGAAAGGTGTGTCACGGACGCGGCCGGCGAAGCCCCTATTATGATCGCCGCGCCTTGTCCGTCAAAGCGCCTTGTCCGTAACGAATAACCTCTCCCCGCTTGCGGGGAGAGGTAACACTTCCGCGAGGCCTCGAGCTAACGCATGATCCCGAAAAGTTTCAAAACGGTAGCGCGATGTCGAGAAGCTGCTGGCCGTAGCGCGCCTGCTGGACGTCGCTGAGCTGGCCGCGTCCGCCATAGGCGATGCGCGCTTCCGCGATCTTGGTCGAATCGATGGTGTTGTCGCTGCGGATGTCCTCCGGCCGCACAATACCGGCTACGATCAGCTCGCGGATTTCGAAATTGACACGAATCTCCTGACGGCCCTCGACCACGAGATTGCCGTTCGGCAGGACTTGCGTCACCACCGCCGCCACATTGGTGATGATCTCCTCCTTGCGGTCGACCGACCCTTTGCCTTCGGTCGACCCGGTCGAATCGGCGGTCAGGATACGGCCGGGCAGCACTGCGGTCGCAAGCTTGAGCGCGGGAATGGTCTTGCTGCCGATGAAGTCGCCCACTCCGGAGTTCTCCGCCCCGGCGCGGCTGCGCGAGGTTGCGTTCTCGTATTTCGCCCGGTCGGTGATCTTGACCGCGACCGTGAGGATGTCGCCGACCTGATGCGCGCGCTGGTCCTTGAAGAAGGCACGCGAGCCATTGCGCCAGAGCGAGTTGGGATTGTAGATGGCCGGCTGCGGCGCCGGCATCGGCATCTGCACCGGTTTGTAGCCGGGCTGCGCGGTCGGATCCTCGATTGCGCGGAGATAGGGAGCCCGCCCGACCCCCCAGAACCGGTCGAGTGCCGCGCAGCCGCCGGAAAGCCCGGCAAGAGCCGCCACCACGACAAGCGTGAGCGAACGCCGAACGACTCGAACCTTATGTGACATGACTCCTCACTTGCCGCGCGCGGATGTGTTCCGCTTCGACGCGGCCTGGTCGGTGGATGCAGCTGCGGTAAGAATGCGCGAGCGCGCCGCCATGAGCGTGATCCGTCCCGGTCCGGTGACGATGCCCTGCACCGCCCGCCGAGACTGCAGGTTGATCGCGCTGATGAGGTCGCCCTCGGCACCCGATTCCGTTGCCTTGCCTCGGGTCGTCAGCAGCATGCCGGGCGCCTCGTAGACGAGCGTGACCGTGTCGTCGCGCTTGACGAGATCCGGCTTGGTCAGATCGCCACGGCGCAGGGTTTGGCCCGCCCGCAGATAGCGCCGCGCCGCAAGGCCGGCGATCTTCTCGCCCGGCTCGACCGCATCGGCCGAAGTCTTGCTGCGGCGCCGGCGCTCGACCATGACATCAGCGGCCTTGATGACATCGCCCGCCCGGAGATTGCGCGCCACCACGATCACCTCGACCTGCTCGACGAGCGTGCCGGTGAAGCGAAGCGGGACACGGCGCGCGATCACACTGCCCGGCAGCGCGAAATTGACCTCGAAGCGAGTCGTGCGTGGATCGTAATGCGCGCGAACAACCTCCAGATCCCCGGTTATCGTCGGCTCGACCGTGAAGGAGCGGACGTCCTGATCGATCGTGAGCGTAAGGTTCTCCGCCTCGCCGAGTCCGTATTCGCCGGCGAAGGCACCGAGGACGCGCGCTTGGATTTCGGCCGGCGAAATCGAACGGCCGGCGCGCGTGACCTCCACGGCGGCGATATCGGAGACGTCGACCCTGAACAGGTGATGCGGCCGGATCGCTTCAAGCACGCTTTCGGTCGGCACGCTCCCGGTCATGCCGAGATCCGGAGCGCGGAAGATCGGCACATTGGCGAGCGCGCCCGCATGATCGATGAGGTCGCCGATCCGCACGAACTCATCGTTCACAATGATTGAGCGCTTGAGCGCCGGAACGGTGCGCAGGTCAGGCCGCGCGGCCTGCCCGAAGGCAGTCGGCGCAAGGGTGAGCGACGCCGAGAGCGCGAGGAACAAGGCAACGACGATGCTTTTTGCCATGGCGCGCGCTCCCTACCGCATCAGATTGGCGCTGGACTGCAGCATCTGGTCGGTCGCGGTGATGACCTTGGCGTTCATCTCATAAGCGCGCTGGGCGGCAATGAGATTGGAGATCTCCGTCACCGCTTCGACATTGGCCTGTTCGAGATTGCGCTGTTGGAGATCGCCCATTCCGTCGGCGCCGGCGGTGCCGTCCTGCGGCGCACCGGAGGCGGTCGTTTCGATGAACAGGTTGTCGCCGATCGGCTGCAGCCCGGCTTTGTTGACGAAGCGGGTCAGGTTGAGCTGGCCGAGCACCTGCGGTTCGGCATTGTCGGGCGTGGTGACCGAGACCTGGCCCAGGGCATTGATCGAGATCGCGTTCGCATTCTCCGGAATGTTGATGCCGGGCTGGACCACACTGCCCTGCGCGGTGACCAGACGCCCCTCCGCGTCCATCTCGAACGAGCCGTCGCGCGTATAGGCATGAGTGCCGTCCGGCAACTCGATCTTGAAGAAACCCTCGCCGCGGATCGCAACGTCGAGATCGCGGCCGGTCGGCAAAAGATTGCCCTGCGTCATGATGCGGGGCGTGCCGACGGTCTTGACGCCCGAGCCGAGATCGATGCCGACGGGGAGGATGTTGCCCTGATCGGAGGTTTGCGTGCCGATCCGGCGCACATGCTCATAGAGCAGATCCTGGAACTCGGCGCGCTGACGCTTGTAGCCGGTCGTGCGCATATTGGCGATGTTGTTGGAGATGACCTGGACATTGAGCTCCTGGGCCATCATGCCGGTGGCAGCGGTGTGAAGGGCTCGCATGACGTGTCGTCTCCTTACGCGGCGCGGCCGGCTCAGGCCGGCACCTCCGCCAGCTTCTCGATCGCGCTACGACGAAGTTCGCCGTGTTGCTGCAGAAGTTTTCCGATCCGCCCATAGGCGCGCGCGACGTCGATCATGCGGGTCATCTCGACGATGCCGTTGACGTTGGACTGCTCGACCGCGCCTTGCACGAGACGCGCATTCGGTGCCTCTTCCGGGGCAAGGCCCTCCGGTGGGTGGAAGGTGCTTGCTCCGTCCTTCAACAACTGCTGGGGTTGTTCGAAGGCGACCAGGCGAATCCTGCCGCGCTGCGATTCGACTGTGCTGTTCGCGCCTTCGATCACCGTGACGCGGCCGTCCTCGGCGATCGCGATGCTGCGGTCGAGCGGCTGGAACAGGATCGGGCCGTTGTCGCCCATCACCGGCGCGCCGTCGTGGGTGACGAGGCGGCCCTGCGCGTCGATCTGCAAGGCGCCATTTCGCGTGTAGCGTTCGCCGCGCTCCGTCTGCACGACGAGAAACGCATCGCCGTCGATCGCAACATCGAGCGGATTGCCGGTCCGTTGCAGCGGTCCTGGCGAGAAATCGCGCCAGTTCGCCCGGTCATGCACGAAGCGCACCCGCTGATCGGCCGAACCGAAATGGGTCTCGCGCGCTACGTCCGAAACATATTGGTGAAAGACCGTGCTGTCCTTCTTGTAGCCGGTCGTGTTGAGATTGGCGATATTGTTGGCGAGCGTAGATAGCTCGCGCCTGAGCACGATCTGCGAGGACAATCCAACCAGCGCCGCGTTCGCCATTCGCCCGGTCCCCTTGCCCGCCTGTCGGGCCACGCCTCACCACGAAAAGGTCTGTGCGCGACCCAATCGCAGTCCGCGCGCCGCTGACCAAGCAGGGCTCGTGCCAACAAGGAAGTGTTAGGCTTAAGAGATGCTTGGCGCGAATGGACGGGGCGCGCGGCGAGGAAAGAAAGGCACAACGCTCCGGTCACCCGGCAGAATATGCCGCCCAACGAGGCCGGCGGAAAGTATCCGTTAACCATCGCATCCTAGGCTGAATGGCGAACCGGGGCGGCGGACTGAACCTTACTTCAGTCGATTTTTCGGCCAAGCCCGTCTTCAGACTCGATCCGCGGGCGGAAACCGGCGCGCCGCAGCAAATGGCGATCACCAAAGGACAAAACAGAGTCAATTTGGATCCCGCAAGGTAAGGAATTCGGCCTAGCCCAGGTGCTGAGGTGAGCGGCGATTTGGAGAGGCTCCATGGCGAACAAGGCCAAAGAAATGGACAAGAATGCCGACACCGAGGCGGAAGGCGGCGAGAAGCCGGCCAAGCGGAAACTGCCGCTCAAGCTCATCGCGATGGTTGCGGGCGGGGTGGTCGCCCTTGGCGGCATCGCGGGGGCGGCGTTTGTCTTCCTCGGCGGCGAGGCCGACGAGACGAAGGCCGCGGCCGCAAAACCCGCGGTGTTCTTCGACGTGCCCGAGGTGCTGGTCAACCTGTCCGGCACCAACAACGACCGCACGCAATATCTCAAGGTGAAGGTGGTGCTCGAATTGCCGGACGAAAAGCTCAAGGAGCATATCGAGCCGGTGATGCCGCGCCTGCTCGACACGTTCCAGACCTATCTGCGCGAACTGCGCGCGACCGATCTCGATGGCTCGGCCGGACTTTATCGACTGAAGGAGGAGTTGACCCGGCGCGTCAACATCGCGATCGCGCCGGAGCGCGTCAACGCCGTCCTGTTCAAGGAAATCGTCATCCAATGACCCCACACGGTGCGGGCTCCGGCGCCGCCGGCCCGCGTCAAACGAGAACAAGTACTTAGAGCCGGGGCGAAAACCATGCCGCCCGAACACGTCGATCAAGACGCCCTAGCCGCCGAATGGGGCCTCGCGCTCGAAGCCGAGTCGAGCGGCGGTGCCGCTCCCGGTGGCGAAGGCGCGAATAGCGCCGAGGGCGAGGTCGACGAAGCTATGGCCGCCCAATGGGCGGCCATGATCGATCAGGACAACGAACTCGCCTCGGCCAAGAGCGGAAGCGAACGCGCGCTCAGCCAGGAGGAAATCGACACCCTGCTCGGCTTTAGCCTGGCCGACATATCGCTCGCCGACAAGTCCGGCATCCGGGCGATCATCGATTCGGCGATGGTCTCCTACGAGCGCCTGCCGATGCTCGAAATCGTCTTCGACCGGCTGGTCCGGCTGATGACGACGAGCTTGCGCAACTTCACCTCGGACAATGTCGAGGTCTCGCTCGACCAGATCACGTCGGTGCGTTTTGGCGATTATCTCAACTCGATTCCGCTGCCGTCGATCCTCGCCGTGTTCAAGGCCGAGGAGTGGGAGAATTTCGGGCTCTTCACCGTCAATTCGAGCCTGATCTATTCGATGGTCGATGTGCTGCTCGGCGGCCGGCGCGGCCAGAGCGCGATCCGCATCGAAGGGCGGCCTTACACCACGATCGAGACCAGCCTCGTCAAGCGCATGATCGAGGTGATCCTTGCCGATGCCGAGCTCGCCTTCAAGCCGCTGTCGCCGGTAAAGTTCAATATCGACCGATTCGAGACCAATCCGCGCTTTGCCGCGATCACGCGTCCGGCCAATGCCGCCATTCTCGTGCGCCTGCGCATCGACATGGAGGACCGCGGCGGTACCGTCGAGCTGCTGCTGCCCTATGCGACGATCGAGCCGATCCGCGACGTGTTGCTGCAAATGTTCATGGGTGACAAGCTCGGCCGCGACCCGATCTGGGAAGGCCATCTTGCCACCGAGATCGGCCAGGCGGAGATCGAAGTCGACGCCGTGCTCTACGAAGCCAACCTGCCACTCCGACGCATGATGGAGCTCGAAGTGGGCGACACCCTCCCGCTAGAGCTCAAGCCCGAGACTCTCATCTCCGTCCGCTGCGGCCACGTGACCTTGACCGAAGGGCGCATGGGGCGGGTCGGCGATCGCGTTGCAGTGCGCGTCGCCAAGCCCCTGCGCCGCCCGAAAACCACCTTTGCCATGTTCGAGACCGCTGGCGAATCCTCGAAGCGCTTGGAGGCATCGTGACCTACTCGTTCGGATTGGCGATCGAAGTCTTAGTGTCGGTCCTGCTCCTCGTGACGATCGGCTACTGCGTCGTCCTCAATTCCAAGCTGAAGCGGCTGAAGGCTGACGAGCAGGCATTCAAGGCAACCATCGCCGAGCTGATCACCGCGACCGAGACCGCCGAGCGGGCGATCGTGGGGCTCAAAGCCACCGCGCATGACTGCGATCAGACCATCGGCAACAGACTGCGTGTCGCCGAGCAGTATTGCGCCGACATGAGCCAACGGGTCGAGGCGGGAAGCGAGATTCTCGAGCGCCTCAGCCGGATCGTCTCCGCCGGCCGGCTCGAAAGAGAGGCACCGCGCGAGCCGCCGCGCGAGCCGCCGCCCCCCGATTCCAAAGCCACGCTCGCCGCCGCCAAGGCGTTCACCGAACGCAAGCGGGGGCGGACCAATGGTCGAGCCGCATGAGACTGATCCGCGAGCTCAGGCTGATCCCGGTCGTGCTGTTTGCGGCCGTCTGCCTGCTCGCGCTCAAGATACTCGGCTTTCTCGCCGAAGACCGCCCCCCCGCCACGGAGATCGATTTGCGACCGGAGCCGTTTGCCAGACGCGAGGTTGCGGCCGCCGGTGACCCGGAGCGCGGGACCGGTCAGGCCGGCGCGCGAGAGAAGTCGTCCTGGGCGACCGAAATGTTCAATTTCCCGGATGTGACAGGCTCTTTCGCGGGGAAAAAGCCGGCGGAAAAAAACACCGCGAGGAACCCGACCAAGCCCGTCAAGAAGGACCCGGAACAACCTGGCGACACGCCGACCGATGCGCAATCCCCATACAACGGAGGAGGTTGGGTGCCGCTGCTCCAAGCGCCGCAGGTTCCTCCAGGCGAACGCGCACTGCTGCAGCGGCTGCAGCAGCGCCGGCAAGAACTCGATGCTCGCTCGCGCGAATTGGAGATCCGCGAGAATCTGCTCAAGGCCGCCGAGCAGCAGTTCGAGATTCGAATGGGCGAGTTAAAGCAGCTCGAAGCGCGCGTGCAGAACGCGTCCCAGAAGAAGGGCGAGAACCAGACGCTCCACTTCAAGCGGCTCGTGACCATGTATGAGAATATGCGTGCCAAGGATGCCGCAAAGATCTTCGACCGGCTTGAACTGCGCGTTCTTCTCGAGGTCGCCTCCAAAATCAATCCACGGCGGATGGCCGATATTCTCGCGCAGATGCAGCCGGCAAGCGCCGAACGCCTCACCATCGAACTTGCCAATCGTGCGAACGCGGTCGTCTTGCCGCCGAAGCCGAAGCAACTGCCGAAGATTACAGGCCGACCTCGGCCGCCATGAAGCCTTCGCGCAATCGCGCAATCATGGGGCGCGTGGGCGACCAGATGGGAGCCTGAGATGAATTTTCAGGAAGCGGTCGCATCCGGATTTCGCAACTACTCGACCTTCACCGGGCGCGCTCCGCGATCCGAGTATTGGTACTGGACGCTGTTCGCGATCCTCGTTGGAATTGCCACGGCCGTCCTCGACGCGGCGCTGTTTCCCGGAATTGGACTGTCCCCGATCAACACGATCGCTTCTCTTGCGTTGCTGTTGCCGGGCTTGGCCGTCTCGGTTCGTCGCCTGCACGATATCGACCGCACCGGGTGGTGGATTCTGATCGCGCTGACCGTGATCGGGATGATCGTGCTGTTGGTCTTCTACTGCCTGCGCGGAACCGCCGGGCCGAACCGGTTCGGTGCCGACCCACTCGAAACCGAGTGAGGCGCCGACGGCCTGTCATCGCACCGGTGCGTAGCTCTGACACAGAATCGCGGATTCACCTTAAGCCGCCGTTAAACGCGGTTTTGTAGGCTGGCTCGGATCCCAAGCTCGTGAGTTGCGTTCGCCGGGGCGGGTCATGTCGTTGTTTGTTGCGTTATCGCGTGATCGGCGCGCGGGCGTCGTTCGCTCGACCGGCCGTGTATTGCGACCATGCGCCCTGGCGGCGCTCTGCGCCACCCTGCTTCTCGCCGGCCTTTGTCTTGCGCCGTCCCCGGCCACCGCACGGCCCATCAAGGCTGAACTCAGCGCCAAGACCCGCGAGGGCTATCTGCGCATCATGTTCCGCTTCAGCGACGACGTTGAGGCGAATGTGCGCCTGGCCAACCAGATCGTCATTGTCGACTTCAAGTCTCCGGTGTGGGTTGCGATCGATCGCCTGAACGAGATGGCGCCCGACTATGTCAGCGCCGCGCGCAGCGATCCCGACGGCCAGGGTCTGCGCATCGCGCTTGCGCGCAAGGTGAAGTTGAACGCAACCCCGGCGGGCGACCGGTTATTCGTCGATCTCATGCCCGAGAACTGGTCGGGTCCGCCTCCCGGCCTGCCCGCGGAGGTGATCAAGGAACTCACGCGCCGTGCCCGCGAAGCCGAAAAGACGGCCCGCAAGAACCAGCGGCTTGCGCGCCAGCGTCGAATACCGTTGACCCGGGTGCGGGTCGGTCATCAGCCCACATTCTCCCGTTACATCTTCGAACTCGCCAAGTTCGTGCCGGTCGCCACTTCACGCGAAAACAATTCCCTGACGCTCGTCTTCGACGCACCGCTTAAATTCGACCTCGCCGATGCCCAAGCGGCACCGCCGCCGATGATCGAAACGATCGCAACACAGATGCGCGAAGAGACGACTGCCGTTCGCTTCGCCCTCATCGGCAATGTCGATGTGCGAACCTTTCGCGAGGAAAAGAGCTACGTCGTCGATCTGAGCATTGTCGAGCCCGTCCGGCCGAAGCTTGAACCGACCGCGGATCGCGGCGCTACGCCCGATCATCGCCCCCCGCGCGCGCCACCCGTGGGCCCGCATCAGAAACGCTTCAGTGGCGCCGAGGGACTCGAAGCGCCGCGGACCGTGCCCGCCGCGATCGAGAGCGGCACGCGTCCGCAGGTCGGGTTCAGGGCGGAGCGCCATCCGGCCGCTCCATCCGATCGGCGGGGCGCGCCGCCGCCGGTCGCGCCGCCGCCGGTGCCGTCGGCAGCGGCCTCGCCGCCCGTCATCGCGCCGCCTGCCGTCGCACCCCCTGCCGTTGCACCGCCTGCCGTCGCACCCCCTGCCGTTGCACCGCCTGCCATCGCACCGCCTGCCGTCGTGCCGCCACAGACGCCTGCTGCAGGCGCTGCCGAGCATTCCGCCGACACGAGGCCCCACACGCCCGCGCAGCCGGCCGCTGAGCCGCCATCCGCGCTGCCGCCACCGATTGTCGATCTCGAACTGCCGCCCGACTATGTTTCGCCCGGCGCGAGCGCGCAGGCGGATGCGCCCGCGGCTTCGCCACCCGATTCCGGCGCCCGCAATGTCTCGCTCAGCCGGCGCGGCGACAGCCTCCTCATTACCTTTGACTTCACGAGACCGACGCCGGCCGCAGTATTCCAGCGCGGCGACAGCCTGTGGGCGGTGTTCGATAGCGGGACGCGAATCGACCTCGCGCCGCTCCAGCAGGACCCGACCCGGACGATCCGCAGCGCCGAGCGCGTTGCCTCGCGCGACGGGCAGGCCGTACGCATCAAGCTGGCGCGCCCGCGGCTGGCAATGCTGCGCACCGACGGATCGGCTTTGACCATTTCAATCGGCGACGCGGCGCCGGATCCGCCGAGCCCGCTCGTCGTCACGCGTCGTGCCGGCGGGGCGAAGCGGGCGACGGCCGCAATCCCGTTCGACGATCCGCGAACGATCCACCGGCTGATCGATCCCGAAGCGGGTGATACGATCTTCGTGGTCACCGCGCTCGGGCCGCCGCGCGGATTCCTCAGGAGCCAGACATTCGTCGATTTCCGCGCGCTTGCATCGAGCCATGGGGTCGCAATCCAACCCTTCGCCGACGATCTCGATGCGGAACTCGCCGCCGACAAGATCATCCTGATGCGGCCCGGCGGCTTGTCGTTCTCCGCCGGCGATCCGCCCGGGCGACGCACCGGCCTGTTTCGGCCTGCCGCGTTCGACCCGCAATTATGGGGCTTCGATCGTCAGGCGGATTTCGAGGAACGCCGCACCAAGCTAGCCAATGCCGCCGCCGAAGCGCCCGAGACCAAGCGCACCGCGCCGCGGCTCGAGCTTGCCCGTTTCTATCTCGCGCGCGGCCTCTATCCCGAAGCAAAGGGCGTGCTGGATGTCGCGCTTAACGACGAGAGGCCGAAAGACGACCCCTCAGGTCTCGTCATGCGCGCCTTGGCGATGATCATGGTCGGACGCTTCGACGACGCCATGCGGGACCTTTCCCATCCGATCGTCGGCGATCAGCTCGAAGCCAAAGTGTGGCGCGCGCTCGCTTTCGCACGTCAGGGAAAATGGACCGAGGCACATAAGAAATTCCGGGATGTGGAGACCGCGATTTCGGGTTTGCCGATCGAACTGCAGCGCATCGTGCTTAAGGAGGCGGTGCGCGCCTCGATCGAGGTCAAGGATTTTGCCGCCGCGGCCAATCAGTTGCACGGCCTGGAGACGCTGGGCGTCGACAGGAACACCGAGCCCGAGATTGCGGTGCTCGCCGGGCGCGTCGCCGAAGGCCTCGGCCGCAGCGGCGATGCGCTCGCCGCCTACCGCCTGGCGGCAGGATCGAAGGTCCGGCCGGCCGTCGCACAGGGCCGGCTTCGCGAGACCAGACTGCGCTACGAGCTCGGCGACCTCAACCGCAACGACATGATGGCCGAGCTCGAGGAACTGACGACCATGTGGCGCGGCGATGACACCGAGATCGAGGCGCTGCAGGTGCTGGCGCGCCTCTATACCGAGGATGCACGCTATCGCGATGCCTTCCATGTCATGCGCACCGCACTGATGGCGCACCCCAATTCCAACATGACGCGCCGTATTCAGGAGGAAGCGGCGGCGACCTTCGACACCCTGTTTCTTGCCGGCAAGGGCGATGCCATGCCGGTCATCGACGCACTCGGCCTGTTCTACGATTACCGCGAATTGACCCCGATCGGCCGGCGCGGCGACGAGATGATCCGCCGCCTCGCCGACCGGCTCGTCTCGGTCGATCTGCTCGATCAGGCGGCCGAACTGCTGCAGCATCAGGTCAACCATCGCCTGCAAGGGGCCGCGCGCGCGCAGGTCGCGATCCGCCTGGCTGTGGTCTACCTGATGAACCGCAAGCCCGACCACGCGCTCGCGACCTTGGTGGCAACGCGGACCGGCGACCTTGCAACCGAGTTGCGCGAGCAGCGGCTGCTGATCGAGGCGCGCGCCTTGTCGGACACCGGACGGCCCGACCTCGCGCTCGAAGTCGTTGCCAATGTCAACGGTCGCGCGGCCTTACGACTGCGCTCCGACATTCTCTGGACCGCCAAGCGCTGGCGCGAAGCAGCGGAACAGATCGAACTGTTGTTCGGCGATCGCTGGCGCGATTGGCAGCCACTCACCGAGCCGGAGCGAGCCGACCTGCTGCGCGCCGCCATCGGCTACGCGCTGGCGCAGGATTCGCTCGGTCTCGGACGGTTCCGCGAACGCTATGCGGCGAAAATGGCGGACGGCCCCGAACGGCGTGCCTTCGAGGTGGCAACCGCGCCGTTTTCCGCGAGCACGGCCGAGTTCCGCACGGTCGCGCGCACGATTGCCGCCGGCGATACGCTGGAGGGCTTTCTGCGCGACCTGCACATACGCTATCCGCAAACCGAGTCGTTTTCCGCAAAACCGTCTGCGGGCAAGCAATCGCAGGCGCCGCTTGCCGATTCGCCGCCGACCGCTATCGTATCCACGCCGCGGGATGACGGCCGATCCGAGCAGGACAGGCTGTAAGCACTCCGCCGCGCGGGCCTGCCCGCTTCGCCATTGCGCTAGGCGTTGCCGTCGCCGCCGACAAAGGCGATCTGCACCATGTTGGTGGCGCCGGGGGTTCCGAGCGGCAGGCCGGCGACGATGATGATGCGATCGCCCGCCCGGGCAAACCCTTCCGCAAAAGCGATGCGGCAGGCGCGGTCGACCATATCGTCCTGGTCGTGCGCATCCGCGCCGACAACGGAGTGCACACCCCAGACCAGCGCAAGCCGACGGCCGATCTCGGTCAGCGGCGAGACCGAGAGAATCGACATGTCCGGCCGCTCGCGCGCGACCCGCAGGGCGGTGGCGCCCGACGACGTCCAGGAGACCACCGCCGAAAGGTCGAGCGTTTCCGCGATCTGCCGGGCCGCCACCGAGATCGCGTCGGCGCCGGTGCGCTCGGGCTCGTTGCGCTGGGCATGGATCACCGAGAGATAGGTCGGATCGCGCTCGACCGCTTCGGCGATCCGGTTCATCGTGCCGACCGCCTCGACGGGATACTGGCCGGCCGCCGATTCCGCCGACAGCATGACGGCATCCACGCCTTCGAAGATGGCGGTGGCGACATCGGAGACCTCGGCGCGCGTCGGCATCGGGCTCACGATCATCGATTCCAGCATCTGGGTGGCGACGACGACCGGTTTGCCGGCACGCCGCGCGGCGCGGACGATCTGCTTTTGCACGCCCGGCAAACGCTCGAGCGGCATTTCGACCCCGAGATCGCCGCGCGCGACCATCAGGGCGTCGGCGGCCTCGGTGATGTCCGCCATCCACCCGACCGCCTGCGGCTTTTCGATTTTCGCCATCACGCCCGCGCGGCCCCGCGTGATCTTCTTCGCCGCAGCGATGTCCTCGGGCCGCTGGATGAAGGAGAGCGCGACCCAATCCACCTCGGCGTCGATGGCGGCCTCAAGGTCCGTGTAGTCCTTGGGAGTCAGCGCCGGCAACGGGATCACCGTGTCGGGTAGATTGAGTCCCTTGCGGTTGCTCAGCTTGCCGCCGACCTCGACTTTGGTCACCACCCGTCCGGGAAGGGAGGAATCGACGATCACGAGACGAATGCGGCCATCGTCGAGCAACACGCGGTGCCCCTGTTCGAGCCCGATGATGATCTCGGGATGCGGCACATGCACGCGTTCGGCATTGCCCGGCGCAGGGTCGGAATCGAGCACGAAGGTTGCGCCTTTCTCCAGCACGATCCCGCCGGACTCGAACGTCCCGATCCGCAGCTTCGGCCCCTGCAGATCGACCAGTGCCGCGATCGGACGCCCGTGCGAGCGCTCGACGGCCCGAATCATGCGCACGCTGTCGCGCAACTGCTCGGGCGTGGAATGGCTCATATTGATGCGAAAGACATCGGCGCCGGCCGTGAACAACCGCTCGATCGCCGCCTCGTCGTTGGAGGCCGGACCGAGCGTTGCGATGATCTTGACGCGTCGCTGACGTCTCATCGCCCGGAATTGCCGCCCGGAAATCGCGGCGTGACCGGGGCGGATCGGCCCGGCGGAACCGTCATCAGCGGGATGCCGGGCGCACGCTGCGAGGTCTGTTCGGTCGATTCCGTCAGCTGGACGGTCCAGGCCTGCTGGTCGCCGGTGTCGACCTCGAAAAAACCGGTCCGATCGAAGCCGCGGGCAAGGCAGTCCTTGGTTCCGCGAATCGTGAATTCCCTGTCGCGCGTGCACATGAAGGCCTTACCTGACCACTCGCCGCCGCGGTCATAATCGACGGCATAGATGTAGTAGTAGCGCGCGACCAGCGTTCCGCGCAGGATCGTCTCGCACGACCGGGCCGGCAGGTTCCACCAGCCTTCCGTGGCCCAGCCTTCGGTGTCGCGATAGCCGATCGCGATCCCAACCCGCCCGCTCGTATTGTTGCACAGTCGGAAATCGGCGGCGGCGGGGACGGCGGAACTCAAGACGAACCACGAACCGCACGCGGCGGCTGCCGCGCCCAACCTTGCCGCCCGCAAGCAGGCGCGGGAGGCCGAGTTCCCAAAAAACGACGGCTGCCACATTGTCGCGAGCGATCTCTCCAAGCTATCGGCCCTCGACGAGTATAGCGCGGAAATCGTTGATGTTCGTGCAGGTCGGACCGGTGACGAGGAGGTCGCCGAGACGCGCGAAAAACCCCGTCGCATCGTTTTCGGCAAGAAAGACGGCGGGATCGAGGCCGATCGCCCGCGCGGATGCCAGCGTGGTTGAATCGATGAAGGCCCCGGCAGGATCGCCCACCGCGCCGGCGCCGCCATCGGCCCCGTCGGTGTCGGCGGCCAGCGCAGCGATTCCCGCCGACCCGTCCAGGGCGATCGCAAGCGCAAGCGCATATTCCTGGTTCGGCCCGCCGCGACCGTCGCCGCGCAGGGTGACGGTGAGCTCGCCGCCTGAAAGAATCACCGCGTCGCGGCCTTCCTGCTGCAATGCACGCGCAAGCTCGGCATGCTGCACTGCGATGTCCCGCGCCTCGCCCTCCACCCGGTCGCCCAGGAACACGCAGGCCTCGCCGTTTGCCGCGACCGCGGCTCCGACCGCCTGGAACGCGTCCAGCGGACGAGCGACGATGCCGAAGGCGGCGCGTACGAAAACCGGGTTGCCCGGCTTGGGTGTTTCGTTCTTCGGGTTGGCGAGTGCCTGCGCAACCGCAACCGGAAGGTCGAGCCGATAGCGCGCAATCACAGCGCGGGCGTCGGCGAGCGTCGAGGGGTCGGGCACGGTCGGGCCCGAGCCGATGACCGCAGGATCGTCGCCCGGCACATCGGAGATTGCGAGCGCAAGAAGCCGCGCCGGATGGGCGCGAACGGCGAGCCGGCCGCCCTTGATGCGCGAAAGGTGCTTGCGGACCGTGTTGATCTCGCCGATGTTTGCCCCACATGCGAGCAATGCCCGTGTCGCCGCCTGCTTCTCGGCAAGGGCGAGCCCGTCCACCGGCGCGATCCAATTGGCCGACGCGCCGCCCGAAATAAGGACCAGCACGAGATCGTCCGCGCCGGCTTCGTCGGCGAGCGCCAGCGTCCGTTCTGCCGCCGCAAGGCCGGCCTCGTCCGGCAGCGGATGCCCGGCCTCGACCACCGGCACGACTCGCGTCGGCCGGCCATGGCCGTGCCGCGTGACGGCGAGGCCAGTCAGCTTTGCCACCGGCCATCCGAGCCGGTCGAGATAATGTTCCTCGGCGACCTCGGTCATTGCACCCGCCGCCTTGCCGGCGGCAAGGATCACCAGCCGCCCCCGATCCGGCGGCGCAGGAAGATTGGCGGGAAGGAACGACCGCGGATGCGCCGCCTCGACCGCGGTCTCGAACAGGCGGCGCAGGCAAACGCGCGCAGCACCCAGCGTGCCGTGCTCATTCATTGGCAGCTCCGACCCGCATGCATCCCGGCACGAACGGCATCCCGACGAATCGCACCCGCGCTTGATCCCCAAGAACCCCCAGGCATATCGGATAAGATCATGCGCGAAACCAAAGAGAAAGGGAGCGCGACCGTTTCAACCTGAGGCAATCGCACCGTGATGCGGCCCATGGTTGCGCCCCATGGAACAACGCCGGGCGAAGCCCTATTTTCGCACCACGGCGCGATTGCTCAAGGTGGAATCAATCGCGCCCTACTTCTCTTTGTTTGGTCGCATGATCTTATCCGAAAAGTCTGCCAACTTTTCGGGATCATGCGGTCCTTCTCTGGTCGCATGACCTTACCCGAAAAGTCTGCCAACTTTTCGGGATCATGCGGTCCTTCTCTGGTCGCATGATCTTACCCGAAAAGTCTGCCAACTTTTCGGGATCATGCTCTTGCAACGGAGACACGCATGGCCATGGACGAGAAGACCCGCACCGAACTCGAAGCCGCCGTGTTTCGCCGCCTGGTCGAGCATCTGCGCACGCGCACCGACGTGCAGAACATCGATCTCATGAATCTCGCCGGCTTCTGCCGCAACTGCCTGTCGAACTGGTACAAGGACGCTGCCGACGCCAAAGACGTGCCGGTGAGCAAGGATGAAAGCCGCGAGCGCGTCTACGGCATGCCCTATGACGAGTGGAAGGCGAAATACCAGCGCGAGGCAACGCCCGAGCAGCAAAGCGCGTTCGCCGAAGCCCACAGCGAAGCGCACAAGCAATAGTCCGTTCGTCCCCGCGCAAGCGGGGAACCAGATGCATCGCCAAGGGGGATTCCCCCTTTCGGGGGAATGAACGGAACTTAGGGCGTGATAGAGCTTCTTCAGGCGAAGGGGAAAAACCGATTCGCTGCAGGAGACTCGATCAACACGGCCTTCCCGGACCGTCGCGCTGTCGTTCGCCAGCGAACCGATCTGCCGGAAAACGGTGAGGGCGTGATGGTGATGCGCTCGGGCTGACGACCCGCATCGAGCTTTGTGTGGATCACGACGGCCCAGTCGGCGTCCCGCCTTGACCCGCGCCCGGAATCGCTCCGAATGGCGTCTAGAGCATGATCCCGAAAAGTCGGCAGACTTTTCGGACAGGATCCTGCGACGAGCGTGATTGATTCGAGGCGAAGCAATCGCGCGAGTGTTTCCTTCTCTGACGGTCCGATCCCGGACCGTCAGAGAAGGAACACTAGCTAATCCGTTACTCTGTGATGCGGCACCAACACAATGAGACGAGCCCAAGCGTTGGTGCCGCATCACTAGTGGACAACATCGTTCCGAAGGCGAAATGAGGAGCTCCCATGCCTGCGACCGCCGAAGCCGTTCAAACCAAAGAGGCCGTCGCGACCGCGGTCGCCAAGGACCAGCTCAAGGCTTTCGTTGAACGCATCGAGCGCCTGGAAGAGGAGAAAAAGGCGATCGCCGACGATATCCGCGACGTCTATGCCGAGGCCAAGGGCAATGGCTACGACGTGAAGGCGCTGCGCACGATCATTCGGCTGCGCAAGCAGGACAAGACCGAGCGGCAGGAGCACGAGGCGATTCTCGAAACCTACATGCACGCGCTCGGAATGATCTGATTCTCTTTCCAGTCGGATCAGTTCGGTAACGAATTGAGTTGTGGCGGAGGCTCTTACTCCGTCCCCTTTCAAGGGCTCGCTTGCGGGGAAGGTTGGGGACGGGGTTTTCTACTTAAGAACTCCGTTCATTCCCGCGCAAGCGGGAATCCAGTCTTGGCAGAATATCCTGGGTTCCCGCTTACGCGGGAACGAGCGGATGAACAGCGACCTTCGGCGGCCCGCCTACTGGATCGCGAGGCGCGATTGCTTTTCCTGGATCAACCGCACTCTCTTTTTTTCGGTCGTATGATCCTGTCCGAGCAGGTGGCTCTAACGCAGAGCGGCTTTGCGCTGGAAGGTGACGGTAGCGAGGAATACCACGGCACCGCCGCTGAAACGCTCGCTGGTCATGCCCGGATTGGGATCATCCGAGAACGTCATGACGAGGGTTGCCGTCGGCTTGAACATCAGCGGCCGCAGCTTGGTGTAATCGGGCTCACCATAGAAGGTCGTCGTCATCGACGTACGCAGGCTCGGAGCAAACATCGCAGCGCGCAACCACGGATCGTCGAACCGCATGCCGGCGGTCACCGGGACGGCTGTGTGAACGGTCGCCCGCTGTGGCGGATTGGCTTCAGTGTCGCTGGTCAGCCGCGCATAGGTCTTCTTGACAACAGTGACCGGACCGGCAGCAGCAACGGGTCGGGCCCGTTTGACCACCGAAGTACTAAGGGCCGCCGCACGTTCAAGGGAGGGGCCGGGACGCGGGACGGGAACCGCGGCATAGGCGAGCGCGAGATCAAGCGGAACCCGGTCCATCGCGTGGTCGTCGCGCAGCGGCCACGGGGTGGTGCTGGCGGTGGTGGCGGCACCGGCGGCCGGCTCCTCGGGCGCCGCGGCGGCGCGGAACGGCGAGCGGCGCGGACTCGGTACGAAGCCGCCGGCCGATGCTATCTCGATCGGCGCGCCTGCCTGTTGCGCGCCAGGCGTGCTTGCCGTGCCCGTCGAATGGTCTATCTCGTCCGCATCTCTCGCACCATCGACCAATGAGGCGAGCAGATTGGGCCGCGGCTTGGGCATCGCCGCGCCAATGCCAGTGCGCACCGCGGCAAGCGCGGTTCGTGAGGACGACGTGTTTCCGCGCCGCGCGATGTCCGCCAGCGCGAGCTTGTAACCGGGCAGCCGGCGGCCGTTCGAAGGCACATGAACGGTACGCCCGTCGGGGAAGACCCGCGAGAGCTGCTTATAGGTCATCCGCGGCCAGTGGCGGATTCGCGAAACGTCGACATGAATGAATTTGGATGACGGGTAGTAGCCGACACCGCCGCGATGCAGCCGCATCGCCGCTTCGCGCTGCTTGGCGAGTGGGACGCCTCGAATATGCAGGTCGATCGCCCTGCCGCGCATATGCTGACTACGGCGAGCCACGCCGCGGCCGCGCTTGCGCAGCATGGAATTGGTCTTCGGCGAGCGGTAGCCGCTGATGATCTCGATCGGTTCGGTAGCGCCGGTCTCGCGATAGAGTTCCCACACCGCGTTGATCACGCGGCGATCCATCTTGGTTGCTTCGTCGCGCCGCCAATCCCGCAGGATCCAGTCGATCTTCTTCAGCGCTTCGTCGTCGTAGCGCCCCTCGCGCATATAGGTGACGGTGAGGTCTTCTTTGGTGTGAAGATTATGGAACGAAAGCGTCCGGGTGTCGCCATTGGCCACCGCATCCTGCAGAGAACTGCACCCGAACAGCAGGACTACCGCGGCGAGGCCGACACTCTGTCCGGCGCGGAGCGCTCCATCGATAACCGGCCGAAGGCGCGCATTACATTTTGCAACTACCGGCACTTTCAGGTCTCTCGTCGAGACAACGCTTCGCCTGCCCGCGCGAACGATGTCGCACAGATTGCCGCGCGACGGCGGGCGTCGCGCAGCGAGGGTTAGGCGTCGTCCTTTGTGGGATTTGGCTAGTGCAGCGTTTTGGCCCCCCGACCCCCGATCACGACAACTTCACTAATCCGTGATCATGGCAAAAACATGCCGCCCGCGGGCCGGCGCGGTCGGATCGGCAGGAAAAACGGGCAATTGCGGTTTGGTACTTACGAGTAATACCTATGTTTCTGCGTATTTTTGCTTAGCGAAACTAAGTTCGAAACGAGTTTTCTCCGTTCATTCGGGCGGTCTGCTACGAATCACTTGGCACGTCGCAGGACTGCACGCGGTCTGTTCCAACGTCTCAATCCGATCGGCGGGGCGCCATTAGTCCCAGCCCCGCCGGCTGGACGGTCTTTGCTGATCAGAAACCAACTCGAGGGGAGAGCACCGCAAATCACACAGGATCACGCAATCCGCAATTCGTTTACCGTGTCCCTTTCATCGACATCTGCGCTCGCCGCTTTCCACCGTTGAGCGCGCGAAGTTCTTTGACCCAGTCCTCCGGAAGCAGAAGATGCGATCCCGGAACGCGCAAGCCCATGTACTCCGCGATATGCGAGATGAACATGATGCAGTTGTAAGTGGCGGCATTCCACAACGGCGATGTCTTCTGCTTGTGTTTGATATAGGCAAATACTTTCTTGGCCTCGGCCTCGGTCAGGAAGATCCGATAGCTCGCGGTCAGATACTGTTCATCGAGATCGCCGTAGCTGGCGCCGGTCTCCGACGGCACCGGGATGAAATGCCCTAGTATATACGGAATGACGCTATCGGTTGCCGGATGAAGGCCGGCGACTTCGACTTTGCGGTCATTCGTTCGGCCGAACCATATGAAGGCGTGGCCGTAGCTCGCCGCCGTCCGCGCACGAAAATCGACGTAGTACGGCAGCCTTACGTTCGGCGCCGGCTTTGTCCGCGCGACGCGCAGCGGCGCGCGTAGCGACGAGGTGGTCGGAGCATGAGGGGATGCAGTCGCGACCCTGACTGCACGCGTCTCTTGTGCGTGCACCGGAGAAAGGCTTGGCCCCGTCAACACCGCGACCAGACACAGCCCGGCCAGGATTTCGAGACGCCTTTTTCTCACAGGATCGGCCACTGCCATCTCCCGAGCCCCGAAACACCTCGGCGTAGCCGTAAGCGTCGGTGAACCGAAGGTTGATCAAGCAGTCCCCTCCGGAGGGCGCCGATGCATAGCATCGGCTCGCCTCACGGACAGGAATGGGCGGGCGCGATGCGCCCTCTAAGTTGCTTGGATCAGTACTTCGCGATGACCGGGCCCTTGCCGAACGGGGCCTTGCCGATCGGAGCCTTGCCAACCGGGGCTTTGCCGACGGGCGCCGGCGGCGGCGGCGGCTCTTTGCGCGGCAGATCGGCCGCGATTGCGGCGCCCACCATAGCGACAGACGCAGAAGCTGCGATGAGAATCTTCAACATGGGACCCCCCTTCGTGTGTGGACACCAACTGTCCGGTTACCCGACGCGACAACTTGCAGGCACCCGCAGCTTTGGCCAAACACGTCCGTTTTGCAACGGAAACTATGCTGCAACGAGGCTGTAAACGCTGGTTTCCGGACAGCCGTTGCACAAACAGCACGCTTCGATTCTGGGCATCGCGGAGAAATTCCATCGATTTGGTGGCAAACCTTGGGCGACAGCGAATTTGGATTTGGTACAATTTGGAAGTTGCTCGTTTTATCTTCAGATGTCGCTTTTCTGCCGTCAGTCGCTTCCGATCCGCGACATCCGATCCGCTCGCGGGTTCCCGGAGAACGCTCTAGACGGCGTGCATTCGCCGGCGCCCAGAGCATCACCCGGAAGAGAGACAAAAATACAGAGACAAAAACAAGGAGTAAGAGAGAAAATCGCGCTCCCTTTCTCTTTGCTTTGCCGCATGATCATGTCCGAAAAGCCTGCCGACTTCTCGGGATCATGCTCTGGCTCCACCGCCATGCCGATTCGGTTCGCCGGCGCCTGAACCAGTGGCGTCTCGCGCTGGAAGCGCCATTTTGGTGCGGAGCAGCCCGGAACCGCCGCGACGCGTCGGCCCGAATGGTCTGCCGAACGTCGAAGACCCGCGCCCGCTGGCGGGCGGTCAGTAAATCCACGGAATTATACGATAGGTTCGCGCCGTATAGGCACGATAATCTTGGCCGAATCGTTCCGTCATCATCCGTTCTTCTTGCCCAATCCGGCCGAAAAACAGCGTGCCGAAGCCGATCACGCCGGCGGGACCTGCCACCCAATTGGGAAGCAGCAGCGCCTGCGCGACTGCCCACATCCAGAATGCCGTGTACATCGGATGGCGCAGATAGCGATAGATACCGTCGGTGACGAGCCGGTGATCCTCGCGCAACTCGAGACTGATCGACCAGTTTCGCCCGAGCGTTTTGTGGGTGACGCGAAACAGTGCGAGTGCCCCCGCCGCAAACACAAGACCGATCCAAGCGAGCGCCGGCCTGAACGGATAGTCGGCGAAGGCCGGAAAGCCGGTGAACGCATAGACGCAGGGCAGGATGCCAAGACCGGTGAGAGAAGTCAGCAGCAGCACGGTCTCGCGAGGTCCGTGCGCGTTCAACGAGACCGGCGTGCGGCGCGATCGCCGCGCATAGCGAAAGCGGATGATATACCAGCCGACCATGGTCGCGATGACCGCGGCCTTGGCGAGCAGCGGCGTCATGACCGGGCGGCCCGGGGCGAGGATTCGCGTACCGGCGCTTCCAGTGCCGACGGCACGTGCAACGCCCCATCGCCACCGATCGCCGAAGCCGCGCCGTCCGGCAGACGGACCTGCTGCTCGACGCTGAGCGGCCCGCATAGCAGCATGTAGAAATCATAAGGAGCACGCCGATCATTGCCGCTGACGAACTGGCAATGGACGCGGAAAAGGTTGCGGCGGATGCGCCGGTAAGCGGCCTGATCGAGCATGTGGCTGATGCGTACGATGCGCACGACCGGATGTTTTTCCACCCTGAGCCCCATCGCGGCGACCGGCTCGGTCTTGTAGAAATTCATCACGTCGGTGAGCGCCTGATACTCCGCCCAAAAGATGCCGGGCGCCGATGCCACACGCGCGACCGCCGCATGAAAGCGCCTGGCGCCGCGATGCAGCCCGATCTTGAGAACGGACGAGCCGACCGACAGAAAGGCCACGCGCGCACCTGTGCAGCCGAGCTCGGGATCTGCCCGCAAGGCACGGTCGAGGAGGTCGATTGCGAGCACGGCACCGAGACTGTGGCCGATGACGAGGATTTCGTCGGTTTCGCCCGCCCGCGCGGCGGCGCACAGCTCTTGCGCCATCCGGTCAAGCCTTTGTTCAAGCACCGGATCGCCATGTCGCACATAGTCGCGGGCAAAGATCCAGTCATCGAACAGCTCGGCAAGCAGAAGCCGCCGCCCCGGCCATCGCAGCAGGATGAGGAAGACGACAAGCCCGGCCGCAACACCGATCGCGGCGGCCCCGCTCGCTTGCGCAACGAACAGGCCGGCGAACCCCGCCGCGACAACAATCCCGGCGAACAGCGTATAGGGATAGAGAAAGAAAACGGCGTAGCGCCAATTCGTGCGCAGATATCCCAACAGGGCGCCCGCCGCGGCGAAATCCGCAAAGGCAAGGAGGCCGAGCGGAATGCGCCGCCACATCGGCCGCCTGCCGCCCGCTTGGATGACATCATCCCAACGCACAAAACGATAGCGCGTTTCGACCCGCCAATTGGGGCCGGTGGCGACGATATTCCAGGCCGCCTCATCGGGATCGATCGCAGGCGGCGATGCCATGGCCCGTGTCGACCAGGTGCCCTCGAAGCGGCGCATCTCCCTTACGAATCGGCGATATGCGGCGTCTACCGGCATGGTGAAGTCATAGCCGCCGAGGTGATAGACGAGTCGTCTTGCTATGATGGGCGCCGTCATCTGCTCACCGCTCGCGCCGATTTCGACCCGTTAGGGTCGCATCTCTCCGGGCGCGGCAACCCAGCCATTAGAGCGCGATCGTTCAACCTAAAGCGATCGCGCGCTCTTACTCTTTGTTTTTTCGCATGATCTTGTCCGAAAAGTCTGCCAACTTTTCGGGATCATGCTCTGGGGCGTTCTCTTGCATCAAGGACTGGACATGTGTCCAGTAGCGGGAAGCAGTTGACGGTCGCGGGCCGCCGTCTGCGGCGGAACGATAACCTCGCCGGGAACGGCCGCAGCGACCTGTCGCCGATCCAATCTGGAAGGCGCAGAAGAGCGTTAATCGCAGGCCTTGTTTGTGTTCTCGCAATCGCGGCGAGCGCGCCGGCGCATTCGCAAACGCCGTTGCGGCTTGCTCCCGCGGAGATCTGCCTCCGTGCGAACCGGGACCTTGCTCTCGGCGCCCCCCTGCCGGGTGTGGCCGCACGTTTCCGGGCGGGCGACCCGGTGACGGTGGTCGCCATCGGCTCATCGTCGACCGTCGGACTGTGGGTTCTCAACCGCGATCGCACCTTCCCCGGCGTGATGCGCCGCGAGCTCGCCCGGCTGCGGCCGAGCAGTCGACTTACCATCGTCAACAGCGGACGCATCGGCGACACCATCCCCGGCAATGTAGCGCGCTTTCCGCGTGACGTGTTCCCCTACCGACCCGATCTCGTGATCTGGCAGGTCGGAACCAATGACGTCGCATGGGGCGGGCGCACCGACGGCCTCAAGGCATGGCTGGTGCGCGGCGTGCGGGCGCTCAAGGCACGCGGCGCCGATATCGTGCTGATGGATTTGCAACACGCCCCGATGGTGCTTGCGTCCTCGCAGCATCCACGGATGCAGGCGATCATTGCGGAAACGGCGCGGCAGGAGCGCGTCGGCCTGTTCTCCCGCTTCGCGTTGATGCGCCGCGCGAGAGCGGCCGGCGCGCCGCCGGGCGCCCTCGTATCGTTGGACGGCCTACACAATTCCGCTGCGGGCTATGACTGCATCGGCCGGGCGCTCGCGCGCGCCATCGCCGCCGCCGCGCGCTGACCGGCTTTTTCGGCCGGCAAAGAAACGAACCGAGCGAGTTCCGAATCCTCTGAGACGGAATTCCGCCCCGAAGCATGATCCCGAAAAGTTGGCAGACTTTTCGGACAAGATCATGCGACCAGACAAAGAGAAGCATGATCCCGAAAAGTTGGCAGACTTTTCG
>JANQIP010000062.1 GCA_028282095.1 Xanthobacteraceae bacterium
TCCGATCCCGGACCGTCAGCCCGGAACATTAGCTAATCTGGTGCTTTGTGATGCGGCACCAACACAATGAGACGAGCCCAAGCGTTGGTGCCGCATCACTAAAGCGCCGGCGAAGTTTGACTTAAGTCAAGTCCGGTCGCGATTCGCGACGGTAAAGACCCTGACCCATGTCCGCTCCGACTGGCGCCGAAAACCCTGCTTCGCCCCTTCAGGGGCTGTTGCAGACGATTCCCGGCCGGGTGCTTGAGGTTATGCCGCTGGCGCCGCTGCAACCCCTGTTGGGCCATATCGCGGCTCATGTCGCCCGCGACCGTCCGGAATTGTTCGCGCGCCTTGGTCCGCATGCCCGCAAGCGCTTCCTGATCGATCCGATCGATCTTCCCATCGTCATGGTATTGCGGCCCAATCCCATGCGGCCGCGGCTGCGCGCCTTTCGCCGGACCGAGGCGCCGCCTTTCGACGCCGCCATCGCCGGGACTTTTTTCAACCTCCTCGACATGATCGACGGAACGCTGGACGGCGATGCTTTGTTCTTTTCTCGTGACCTGCAAGTGAGCGGAGACACTGAAGCAGTCGTTGCGCTGCGCAATGCGCTCGACGATTTCGAAGGCAGCGCACTCGGCAGCGTCGTTGAGTCTTTCGGACCGCTATCGAAGCCGGCGGCACTCGTGGTATCGGCGCTACGTGCGATACGAACGGGGGAATCGTCATGAGTGCGACTGAGTATACGCGTCCGGAGCTGGTCTGCCCGGCAGGCACGCCGGCTGCTTTGCGGACCGCCGTCGAAGCTGGCGCCGATGCCGTCTATTGCGGATTTCAGAACGAGACCAATGCCCGGAATTTTCCCGGCCTGAACTTCACGCCGGCCGAGCTCGAATCCGCAGTGGCCTATGCACGTGTCCGCAACGCCAAGGTGCTTCTCGCCGTCAACACTTTCCCGACTGCGGGCCGGTTCGACATGTGGCGCGAGGCGATCGATATCGGCGCGCGCGTCGGCGTCGATGCGCTGATCATCGCCGACATGGGCGTTGCCGAATACGCCATGCACGCCCATCCCGACCTGCGCCTGCATCTTTCGGTCCAGGCCGGCGCCTCCTCGCCGGAGGCGATCCGCTTTTTCGCGCGGGAGTTCGGCGTCAGGCGCGTGGTGCTGCCGCGTATCCTGACGGTTGCCGAGATCGCCGACATTCACCGCCAGATCCCTTGCGAGATCGAGGCCTTTGTCTTCGGCAATATCGGCATGATGGCCGAGGGGCGCTGCAGCCTCACCACCTATGTGACCGGTCTGTCGACCAATATGGACGGCGCCTGCTCGCCGGCGGCGGAAGTGCGTTACGAGGAAGACAGCGAGCGTAACCTGACCACGCGACTGGGATCTTTCGTGATCGACCGCTTCAGTTGCGGCGAGAGCGCCGGCTATCCCACGATCTGCAAGGGCCGCTACCGCTGTCGTGCTCGCAACAGCGAGTACTACGCGTTCGAAGAACCCTACACCCTCAACCTCTCGTCCCTCCTGCCCGACCTGATGCGCGCCGGCGTCACTGCGTTGAAAATCGAAGGCCGCCAGCGTAGCCGCGCCTATGTCAGGTCGGTCGTATCCGCATTCCGCACGGCGGTGGACGATATCCTGGCCGGCCGCGATCCGGCGCTCGCGAGCCTGGTGGCGCTGACCGAGCGGGGCCGGGAAACCGAAGGCGCATTCCGCAGCCGGAAATGGAGATAGCGGTGCCCGACCACCTTGCCGAAGTCACTCTGGGGTCGGTCCTGTTCAACTGGCAACCAGAGCGCTGGCGCGACTTCTATTACCGCATCGCCGACGAGGCGCCGGTCGGCACTGTGTATGTCGGCGAGGTCGTATGCGCAAAGCGCGCGCCGCTCGTCGAGCCCTATCGTCGGGACGTGGTGGAACGGCTGACGGCGGCGAACAAACAGGTCGTGTTCTCAACGCTGAGCCAGGTGGCGCTACGGCAAGACCGCAAGCTTATCGATCATGTGTGTGCCCCCGAGGACGGGATGATCGAGGCCAATGACGCGGCGGCGCTGTTTTATCTGCGCGGGCGTCCGCACCATATCGGGCCGTTCGT
>JANQIP010000067.1 GCA_028282095.1 Xanthobacteraceae bacterium
GCAGACTTTTCGGACAAGATCATGCGATCAAGCAAAGAGAACATGATCCCGAGAAGTTGGCAGACTTTTCGGACGAGATCATGCGACAGAACAAAATGAAACGGAGCGCGATCGATTCAACCTGAGTGGATCGCGCTCTGGAGCATCTTCAGGCGAAGTGGGAACCGGTTCGCCGCAGAAGATGCGACCGCCTAATCAGAGCGCATGATCCCGAAAAGTTGCAGACTTTTCGGACCAGATCATGCGATCAAGCAAAGAGAACATGATCCCGAAAAGTTGCAGACTTTTCGGACCAGATCATACGGCAAAACAACGAGAAAGAGCGCGCGATCGATTCAACCTGAAGTCTTCGCGCTCGGCCTCCGGTCCCACGGCCGACCTCGGGCGCGTGCCATTCGGCAGTCAGCTCAGGCGCGTGCCCGCCGGGCGCGCCGGCTCTTCAGTTCAACAGCCCGGTCGGGGATGGTGATCCGGAAGGTCGCGCCGATCGTCCCGTCGATCAAGCGGATCTCGCCGCCATGGGCGCGCACCAATTCAGCCGCGATCGCAAGGCCAAGCCCCGATCCGCCTGCGCGGGTCGAACCCTGGAACGCCTCGAACAAATGCTCGCGCGCCCGCGTCGTCAGCCCGGGCCCGGTATCCGACACTTCGAGCACGACGACCGCGCCCTCGCGCCGACCGGTGATCCTGACCTGATCGCGGGCCGGTTCGTTGGGCGCGCGCGCCTCCAGTGCCTGCATCGAGTTGCGCACGAGGTTGATCAGCACCCGCAGGAGCTGATCGTAATCTGCATCGATCATGAGCCCGCGCTCGATCGCGGTCACCCATCCGATCGGCCCGTCGGGCGCAAGCCCGACCGACTCGCGCAGCTCAGCGGCCAGTCCTTCCACCGGAAACGACTTACGGTCGGGCGGGGGCTCCTGCGCTCGCCCGTAAGACAGCGTTGCCTGGCAGAACGCGATCGCCCGCTCCAGCGCCTGTACCAGTTTGGGTGCGAAGCGCTGCACCTGCGGATCGGCAATGTTGCTCAAGCGGTCAGAAACCAACTGAGCGGAGGCGAGCAGGTTACGCAGATCGTGGCTGACCTTAGAAACGGCGAGCCCGAGGGCGGCCAGGCGATAGCGCTGCGCCAGCGTCGAGGCGAGATCCCGCTGCATCGCAGCGAGTTCGCGCTCCGCGATGCCCAGTTCGTCGCGCCGGCGCGACGGCGTGATGATCCGCGCGGGATTCTCGGGGTCGGCGCGGAACGCCGTGATATTCGCGGTGATCCGGTAGAGCGGACGCACGAAGAGATAATGCAAGGCGAGATAGACCAGCGCCGCGGTGATGGCGGAGATGATCAACGAGAGCACCAGCACATTGCGGGAATACGCCCACATCGCCTGTTTCAGCGGGCAGGTCGGAAGCACGATTTCGACGAATTCACCGCCCGTGGGCGCATGGCCGACTGCGCGAACGAGATCACCATCGCCGGCCACGAACAGGATTTCGAAGGCATCGATCACCGACTTGAACGATGCGCCCTGGCGAATGTCGACATCCTGGATAACCTTCCCGGGGGGGAGGTCATCCTTGGCGAGGAGCGTGCGTTGCTGGCCCGTCTTCATGGCGACGGAGCGTGCGCCGATGCTGTCGAGAATCTGACGGCTGAGGCTCTCCGGCACCATTCCGCTCGGCGCCGCGTCAAGCACCAGCGCGGCCGTGCGGGCCGCCGCCAGCCGGTCGGCCAGCCAGTTCAGGCGGAAATTGGCGACCGAGGGGACATAGATCAAAACCTCAGCCACCATCACGAACAGGATCGTGAGGACGAGGAGCTGAGCAGACAGACCGAAGCGGCTTTCGCGACGGTCCAAAACCCGCGCGATCAGGCGATTGGTCGTTTTTTTCATTCCAGTAACAGCACCGGCGCCGCCCGGAGCAAATTCCGTCTCGGTCGAATCGGGAATTCTCTCCAATTGTTACTCGTCAATGGTGCTTTTCTGCGGCCAACCGGTTCACACCCAAGACCAAAAAAATCCGGGGCGGGCTTCGCTGGAAACGCGATTGCTCCTCCTTAGAATCAATCGCGCTCCCTTTCTCTTTGTTTTGTCGCATGATCTCGTCCGAAAAGTCTGCCAACTTTTCGGGATCACGCTCTCTGTCTTGCCGCATGATCTCGTCCGAAAAGTCTGCCAACTCTTTGGGATCACGCTCTAACCGAAGCGGCGCAGCACCCTGATAATGCAACGCACCAGCGGGTTCGTTAAACTACGGGAATAGGCCGAAAGAGCGGCACGCTTGCCGATCTCCGCCAATGTTGGATAGGCCACGGTCAGCTCGACAAAGGCGCGGATATTGAGCTTGCGTGCGATCGCAAGCGTCCAGGTCGCGATCAACTCGCCCGCCTGCGCACCGACGATGGTCACGCCGAGGATGCGGCCGCGCTTGTCGGTGATCACCTTGATCTCGCCGCGCGTTTCCCGCGCGGTCTGGGCGCGGTCGTTCTCGTGATAGGGCCAGCGCAGCACGTTGATGGCGATGCCGCGCTGTGTTGCTTCGGCCTCCGTCACCCCCACCTGGGCAAGCTCCGGATCGGTGAAAGTCACCGCCGGGAATGCCCGCTCGTCGACCCGCACGGGCAGGCGGAACAGCGCATTCCGGATGACAAGGCCGGCATGGTAATTGGCGAGGTGGGTGAATTGACGTCCGCCAGCGACATCGCCGATAGCATAGACCCGCCGATTGCTGGTGCGCAGCCCCTTGTCGACCGTGATCCCGCCCCGCCCATAGGCAATCCCGGCGCGATCGAGCCCGAGATCATCCACGTTCGGCCTGCGACCAACCGCGACCAGGAGATGCGATCCCGTAACCGTTTCCTCGCCTTGCTCGCCCTTTACGGCAACCGCGATCTTGCCGCCGGCGCGACCTTGCGACGTGACCGCCGTCACCGCCTGCCCGGCCCTGATCACGACGCCGTCGCGCCGCAGGGAATCGAGCACGATCGCGGCGCATTCGGGGTCGTCCCGGCCGAGGGGCGTTGCCGCCTCGATCACGGTGACGGCGGAGCCGAGCCGGCGGAACGCCTGGGCAAGCTCGAGGCCGATCGCACCGCCGCCGATCACCACAAGATGCTCGGGGCGCTCGGTCAGGTCGAATATCGTCTCGTTGGTCAGGTACGGCGCCTCGGCAAGGCCCGGAATGGGCGGGACGACCGGGGCCGAGCCGGTGGCAACGACGAACCGTCTGGCCTTGATCTCAGCCTCGCCACCGACGGCCACGGTATCGGGGCCGGTGAAACGGGCATGGCCCTTGAGCACACGCACGCCGAGCCCGGTGAACCGGGCGACCGAGTCGTTGGGCGCGATCGCCGCGATCACGCTGTGAACATGGGCGTGGACCGCAGCAAAGTCGATCACCGGCGGCCCGGCGCGAATGCCGAACTGCGAGGCCTCGGACACGCACTTGGCGTGCTTGGCGGCGGCTATCAGCGCCTTGGAGGGAACGCAGCCGTAATTGAGGCAATCGCCCCCCATCCTGGCCTTCTCGACGAGCACGACCGGCACCCCGAAGGCGGCCGCGGCGGCAGCAACCGACAATCCGCCTGAGCCCGCGCCGATCACGCATAGATCGGGTGTCAGCAATTCGGCCATGCGTTGCGGCCTCCTCGACCTTGCGCCCGCCCCGGCCCGACGATCGCGCCTGCCTGGCGGCTCAAACCGTGTCGCGCTCTAGTGTTGCGGCACCAACGCTTGAGCTCGCCTCATCGTGTTGGTGCCGCATCACAAAGCACCAATTCAGGTAGTGTTCCGGGCTGACGGTCCGGGATCGGACCGTCAGAGAAGGAAACACTAGAGTGCGATCCATTTAGGTTGAATCGATCGCACTCTATTTCTCTTTGTTTTGCCGCATGATCTTGTCCGAAAAGTCTGCAACTTTTCCGGATCATGCTCTAGCGCGCCGCCCTCCACCGCTTGATCGCGACCGGGATGAGGGAGACCACGCCGAGCACGGCCAAGGCGGTGATCAGATTCGGCGTCAGCGCCTGACTCGGATCGAACTCGACCTCGCACAGCTCGGTTCCTGCCATGAGGCAGGCGTCGAGGTCGGTCGCATGCGCCCGGATGGCGCTGTCGAGGCCAGCCCCAAAAAAGGCGAAGGCGAAGGTGAGCGGCGCAATCCCGATTGCGGTGGCGCCGACGAAGGACATCAGGCGCACGCCAAAAAAGGCTGGCGCAATATTGACCAGCCAGAACGGGAACAGCGGAACAAGGCGCAGGAACAACAGATACCAGAAGGCATCGCGACGGAACCCGTCGGCGAGCTTTTCCATCGACGGGCCGGCTTTTCTGGCCAGCCACTCGCCCAACGCCGTGCGCGCGATCAGGAAGATGGCGGCCGCGCCCATCATCGCGCCGGTGAATGCGGCGAGACCGCCGGCGAGCGCCCCGAACAAGAACCCCGCGGATACGGTCAGGACCGCGGCGCCTGGGATCGACAGTGCGACCGAGGTGGCATAGATCGCAACGAAACCTGCGAACGCCGCCCAGCCATGCGCCGTCACGAAGGAGTCGATCGCCGCCCGGTGGCGGATCAGATTGGTGAAGGACAGTTCGCGATAGAGCCCGCTGACAACGATGAAAATGCCCGCGACCAGGACCAGGGCGAAGATCGCAACCGCTGCAATCTGCTGCGGGCGTACGGAGCGTGAAGCCTGGTCGGGGGGTGAAATGGCCTTGTTCCGTTCCGCGCGTCCGACAACACATCGGCTTGTTTTATAAGATCGGCGCAGTGTCCAATGCTTTGTGATGGGCACCAACACATGAGACGGGCTCAAGCTTTGGTGCCGCATCACTAGAACGCGATGGCATCAAGGTGAATCAACCGCGCGCCCGTTCTCTTTGCTCTATCGCGTGATCTTGTCCAAAAAGTCTGCCAGCTTCTCGGGATCATGCTTCAATCATGGTTCGTTGCAGATGAGCATCGTGTAACGGTGCTCCCGAAAAAAAAGCCCGGTCTCACCGCCATGTGACGCCTGCCTCCGGGCCAACCCTACCCGTGTGAAGCGGCGCCGAGCACGGAGTGCGACTTGCCGGCCCGCCGACTTGCATTGACGCGAACAGGCCCCTCCCGTATAAGCCGCGCAACCTTCCCGACCGCGCCACCCGCGACGGAACCGATCAGCGCATTGGCGCCGAGGGCGCCGGATCTGCAACCTGATCGAGTACGGAAGAGCGGAGACAAGAACCGTGAAGCGGACCTTTCAGCCGAGCAAACTGGTGCGTAAGCGCCGCCACGGTTTCCGCGCCCGCATGGCGACCAAAGCCGGCCGAAAGATAATCGCCACCCGCCGCGCGCGCGGCCGCAAGCGGCTCAGCGCGTAACGGCGCCGATGCCGGCCGGGCAGCGCTCCCATGCAGCGGATGACGCAGCGGTCGGACTTCCTCGCCGCCGCCGCCGGGGCGAAGGCTCCCGCGGCGGCGCTCGTCCTGCAAGCGCGTGAACGCGGCGACCGCGGTCCCCCGCGGATCGGCTTCACGGTCACGAAGAAGGTCGGCACCGCGGTGGAACGCAACCGCGTCCGCCGCCGGCTTCGGGAAGTCGTGCGGCTTTCGGCCGCGGGCCGCCTGCATTCAGGCAAGGACTACGTAGTGGTCGGCAAGCGCGCCGCGCTCGACGCGCCGTTCGACCGACTCATCAATGATTTTGTCGGTGCATTGGCCCGGGTGCACCGGGGACGGCGCGTACAGAAGCAGGCGCCTCCCGGTCAACCGATTGCGATGCCGGCCGGCAGCGAGAGCTCGTGATGAACGAACACAAGAATACGATATTGGCCGTCCTCCTGTCCGGGATCGTGTTGCTGGTGTGGCAGTTCTATTTCGGCCTGCCGCAAATGGAGAAGCAACGCGAGGAGGCGCAGCGTCAGCAGCAGCAGCAGCAGCAAGCGCAGCAGACGCCAGGGCGGCCGACACCTGGCCAATCGGCTCCGCGGCCATCTCCCGGCGCAACCGAGCCGGGACCTCCGCAGCCGGGAAGGCCGCCGGCCCCGGCCGCGGCGGCGCCCACGCCGGAACACTCGCGGGAAACCCTCCTTGCCTCAGGCTCACGCATCACAATCGACACGCCCAATATCAGGGGCTCGATTGCGCTCAAGGGCGCGCGGATCGACGACGTCGCGCTCGTGCGCTACCACGAGACGGTCAACCCGAACTCCACCTACATCGTCCTGCTCTCCCCATCCGGCTCGCAGAACCCTTTCTACGCCGAGTTCGGCTGGGTCAGCGGGCCGGGCAAGCAATTGAAGCTGCCGGGGCCTGATACCCTCTGGCGCCAGGAAGGCACGCAATCGCTGCGGCCGGGCCAGCCGATCACGCTCACCTACGACAATGGCGAGGGCTTGCTGTTCCGCCGCACGATCGACGTCGACGACGAATATCTCTTCACCGTCGCCGACGAGGTGACCAACCGGGGGACCGATCCGGTCACGATCTACCCTTACGGGCTGATCTCGCGCCACGGGACGCCGGACACGCTCGGCTTCTTCATCCTGCACGAAGGCCTGATCGGCGTCATGGGCGATGAAGGGCTGCAGGAGGTGAGCTACGGCACCATCGAAGACGAAAAATCGATGAGTTTCGACGTCACCAATGCTTGGCTCGGCATTACCGACAAGTATTGGGCGGCGACCCTGCTGCCGGACCCGACGGCGCATGTGCAGGCGCGCTTTTCCTCCGGCGCGATCGGCACGACGAAAACCTATCAGACCGACTATTTGCGCGATGCAGTGACCATCGCTCCGGGGGAAAGCGCCGGCTCCAGCAGCCGGCTGTTCGCCGGGGCCAAGGAGGTGAACGTCGTCGACGGCTATGATGGGGCGTTCAACCTCAACCGGTTCGAACTACTGATCGACTGGGGCTGGTTCTATTTCATCACCAAGCCGTTGTTCATGGTGATCGATTTCTTCTTCCGCTGGACCCACAATTTCGGCGTCGCCATCCTCATCGTGACGGTGCTGATCAAGATCGTCTTCTTTCCGCTCGCCAACAAATCCTATGCCTCGATGGCCAAGATGAAGACGGTGCAGCCGCAGATGCTGGAGATCCGCGAGCGCTGGAAGGACGACAAGGTCAAGCAACAACAGGCGATGATGGAGCTCTACAAGGCCGAGAAGATCAACCCGGTCGCCGGCTGCCTGCCGATTCTGATTCAGATTCCGGTGTTCTTTGCACTCTACAAGGTGCTGTTCGTCAGCCTTGAAATGCGCCATGCGCCGTTCTTCGGGTGGATCCAGGACCTCTCGGCACCGGACCCGACCAACATATTCAACCTGTTCGGATTGCTCCCGTTCGATCCGACGGTGATCCCGATCATCGGATCGATCCTGCATATCGGTGTGTGGCCGCTGATCATGGGCGTGACGATGTGGATTCAGATGAAGCTCAATCCGGCACCGCCCGATCCCACGCAGAAGATGATCTTCGATTGGATGCCGATCATCTTCACCTTCATGCTGGCGAATTTCGCCGCCGGTCTGGTGATCTACTGGGCCTGGAACAATGCGCTGTCGGTCGCGCAGCAGGCCGTCATCATGAAACGCAACGGCGCCAAGATCGAGCTTTGGGATAATCTCAAATCGCTCATTCCCAAGCGCAAGACATAAGCATGATCCCGAAAAGTTGCAGACTTTTCGGACAAGATCATGCGAGAAAGCCAAAGAGAGATAGAGCGCGATCGAATCGATCTAAATTGATCGCGCTTTAATCCGTTCGTCCCCGCGAAAGCGGGGAACCAGATGCACGGCAAAGGAGGATTCCCGCTTTCGCGGGAATGAACGGAATCTCGCGCATGATCGCGAAAAGTTGCAGACTTTTCGGACAAGATCATGCGACCGAACAAAGAGAAGCATGATCCCGAGGAGCTGACCGACTGTCGGCTTCTCGACGGATGCATGGTTTAGGACGCGCAGCTTCGCTGCGCTCCTCACCATGAAGGCAGAGGCGCGATTGGTTCGATCTGAAGCAATTGCGCTCGAGACAAACTCATGCCCGACCCGTCCTTCAGCCCCGGCGAGATCGCTGCCGGCCGCAAACTGTTCGCCGGCGACTGGCGCTTTCTCGGCGCGGCGGGATCGATCGCATCCTTGCCGAAGGCGCGCGGCGTCGAGGTCGCATTTGCCGGCCGCTCGAATGTCGGCAAGTCGAGCCTCGTCAATGCGCTCACGGGGCGGCGGGCGCTCGCGCGCACCTCGCATACGCCGGGACGGACCCAGGAGCTGAATTTCTTCGCTGCTGCTGACGGCTGGACCCTCGTCGACATGCCCGGCTACGGCTATGCCGCCGCCTCCAAGGCAAAGGTTGCGGCCTGGACCGCGCTGATCCGCGCCTATCTGCGCGGGCGCGCCAATCTTGCCCGCGTCTATGTGCTCATCGATGCACGCCACGGAACCAAGAACCTCGATGCGAGCGTGTTCGACCTGCTCGACGAATCCGCGGTGAGCTACCAGGCGTTGCTCACCAAGGCCGACGAGGTCGCCGCAGACGCGCTTGCCGCCTGCATCGGCGCGACCGAAAGTACGCTTTCCCGGCGCACCGCGGCGTTTCCTGAGGTGCTGGCGACCTCGGCGCATGATGGCGCCGGCATTTCCGAACTGCGGGCGGCCATTGCGAAACTCATCGCCGAACGGCGCTAAGCCAGTCTTCGTTGGTAGAATCGCAGGAGTGTGTCGTCCGTTCGTCCCCGTGCAAGCAGGACCCAGAATTCCGTTGAAAAACGAAATGGATTTCCGCTTTCGCGGGAATGAACGGCAGGTGCAGCGGAAAGTCCGTTCGTCCCCGCGCAAGCAGGACCCAGAATTCCGTTGAAAAACGAAATGGATTTCCGCTTTCGCGGGAATGAACGGCAGGTGCAGCGGAAAGTCCGTTCGTTCCCGCGCACGCGGGAACCCAGAAATCCGTTGAAAAACAAACTGGATTCCCGCTTCTGCGGGAATGAACGGAAATACAATCTGAGGCAAGATGCCGAGTCCCCGCTATTTCAGTTGCTCTTTTCTCCTCGCGAAAGACTGGGAAGAGCTAATAGTGTGGCTTGCGTTGTGTACAAACCCACTGCGATCCTCTTTGCGGGACATAGTGAAGGGCATCGGCGCAACGCGTTTGGAAAGGTGAACCATGACGACGGCATTGCTGGTGACACTGGCGGGGCTCATGGGCGCAGGCGGCGTTGCCCTTGCGGCCGCTTCCGCCCATGCGCTTCCCGATGCCGGGCTCGACAGCGCCGGCAACATTTTGATCTTTCATGCGGCGGCGCTGGTCGGCGGCGCTGCTCTCCTTAATGCCGACGTGATCTGGCGTCCGCTCGCTCTCATCGCCCTGTTCGGGCTCGCGCTCGGCGCGTTCCTATTCTCCGGCGATGTTGCCCTGCGCGCGTACACCGGGAATCGGCTTTTTCCCATGGCCGCGCCGACCGGCGGCTCGATCCTGATCGCAAGCTGGCTCGTCCTTGCCGCCGGCGGCATCGCCGCCCTGCTCCGCGGACCATAGTCGCCTCGGACCTCCCCCTTAAGGCCTTCCGTTCGTCTAATTTTCGTCAGAGCGCGATGACTTCAGGTTGATCAATCGCGCTCTGCTTCTCTTTGTTTTGTCGCATGATCTTGTCCGAAAAGTCTGCCAACTTTTCGGGATCATGCGCCAGGGCTTGTGCCCAACGGCTGGTTGCATTCTGGCACGCTCTCCGGGTAACTGGATATCGGGTGCAACCTGGAGATTCGCTTTGCGCGGGCCAACGCCGCCGCCGTCCCCATCGACCTTGCCGCAGGCCGAGGCGGCACCAGCCGTTTTCGGCACGCCACCGGGATCGCTCCTGGTCCTTTGCGGTATCACCGGCGGGGTCCTGCGCGAACTGGTGGATCAGACAGGGTGTGGGCCGGAAGACCGCCGCGTGTTGTTCATCCGGCTGCAGCCGGCGGCAAGCGTTGCCGCGCATGTCGAGCAGGCACTCGCATTGCTCGCCGAAGCAGCGCGGCGGCTTTGGCCGGTCTGGTTCACTGATGTTAGCTTCGCCATGTGCGGCAACGACTCGCTCGGCCGACAGGCCGCCGGCGTGATCGCCCGCGAGGCGGCGGCTCGGGTGCCCGGCGTCAACACCGCCTGGGCGGAGCCGGCAGCGCGTCTTGCGCTCAACGGACTTGCTCCGCGCGTCGCGAGCATCCAACCCGCGATCGAACTCGCCCAGCTTTCGCTCGCAATCGGCCGGACCGGCCTCGTCGTCGTTGCCGATATGAGTACGGTGGGGACGGATGCGCGCAACGCCGCCGCGCTGGTGCATGCGTTGGAGGCGATCGCGCGGCATTCGCATGCCGGCGTGGTCGCCTTGTTTGCCGAATGGCCGGCATTCGAGCAGCCCTTTGAGCGCATTCTCTATGGTGCACGATGGGTGGCGGCGCCCGATGGTGAAACCGCACCGCAGGCTGAAGGTGACCGTGCGGCCGAAGACAGCGACACGGGGCCATGGCTTGCGCCCCCGCGCGGGTCGCCGCATCCGATGAGCGAGATCGAGCAGCGCCTCTACGCCATGCTCGGCTGCGACAGCGAACTCGCGGCTTTGTTTCAATTCAATTGCTCGGTTGTCACGGTGCGGGGCTCGCGCTTTCGCGGCGACCTCGTCTGGACCGACGGACGGCTCGTGGTCGAGCTCGACGGCTATCCCGACCACTCGACGCGCCCTGCGTTTCGCGGCGATCGCCATCGCGACTATGAACTCACGCTCAGCGGCTATACCGTGCTGCGGATCGCCAACGACGAAATCGTGCAGGACTATGAGCGGGCGATCGAGAAAATCCGCGACCTGGTGCGCTGGCGCCGATCGCAAATGATCCAGGAGGCGTGAGGTGGGGAAGAAGACAAAACCAACAAGAAGAGATCGAAGTGCGGACTCGCGCGCTCAAAAGGAGGCTTTGCTGCTTTGGGCGATTTTAGGCGAAGGAGGAGGAAAAGAAGTCTCGCGCCCAGCTTTGGAAGAAAAGCGAATGCTTCAGAGCGGCGACAGAGCCTCACGTGATGCCCTTGAAGCGCGAGGCTTGATCAAAGTTGACAAGCGCGGGCGCTACAACACCGTTTGGATGACGATAACCGCTACTGGATTGGAGTGGGCGGAAGAAAATCTGGCGACGACTCCGGCTGCGTCGAAGGTCGCCGCGCCAATCCTCCAAACTTGGCTAACACGAATCTCAGTTTATATGAGCGGCCAAAACATAAGGCTTAAGTCAATTCTGGGACTGGCGGACGACCAGACAAGGGGGACTGAGACCGCAGCCGAGAGCCCCGCTCCCCCGGAGCCAGGCCCGACTCTCGTAGCTCCATTCGACTATGTCGCACTGCGCGCACGCATCCGGCAGGCCTATCTCGACCTCACCGGCGGCCGGCTCAATACCCGGGCGCTGCTAAGTGATCTACGCGAGAAACTAAAGGATATCGACCGCCCCACCCTCGACGAAGCACTGAAACGAATGCAGCGCGAGGAGGAAGCCTCGCTCTATCAGCTCGATAATCGCGTGGAAATCACCGATGCCGACCGTGCCGCTGCGATCTACTTCGGCATTGAGCCGCGCCATATTCTCTGGATCGAACGATGACAAGCGAGCTCGACGCCCTCCGTTCCGTCGATTTCAACTGGGTGCGACAACTCAAGAGTGTCTGGCGCGATCCGCCCTATCATGTTCGCTCGCTGCATCAGCGCTTGCTCGACGAAGTTACCGATTACTTCAAGGCAACGACCCGCGATCCGGAGCCGTATGACGAGCCACTGGGCCGCGTGATCGTCGGTCCGGCCGGCTACGGCAAGACCCATCTCGTCGGCGAGTTGCGCGCCCGTGTTTGGGAGATGGATGGCTGGTTCGTCCTCCTCGACTTCGTCGGCATCAAGGACTTCTGGTCCTCGGTCGCCCTCGGCTTCCTGAACTCGCTGCAGGTCCGCATGCCGGACGATCGCTTGCAGTATGACCGTCTCGTGCTCAGAGTTGCCGACCTGCTCGGGATTTCTCGTGACCTGACCGAGATTGCCGAGCGCTGGCCGGAAGAACCGCAGCGCATGATCAGCGAGATGGTCAATTTCTTCGTTCGATCATTGGCGCGCCGGTTCCCGACCGAAACCGTCGCGCATCGCGATGTCGTGACCGCGCTGATTCTGCTGATTTCAGATGACCTCGACTGTCACAGTATCGCGCATGGCTGGTTGCAGGGCATGGCGCTTGACCCTGACGAGGTACGGCCGCTCGGGATCAAGGGGGAGAATTCGGCGATCAAGGTGGTCCAAGGCCTGTCCTGGATCATGAGCCTTGTCGGACCCACGCTCATCGCGATCGACCAGATCGATGCGATCGTGGCCGCCAGCAACTCGCTGGGGCGCGTCGCCGATGGCGACAGCAGCCAGGAACAGGAAGAGGCACAGTCGATCGTCGATGCGCTCGCCGAAGGGCTGATGGATTTGCATGAGAAGAAGCGGCGAGCGGTTACTGTCGTCTCCTGCCTCGAAGCGACCTGGAAGGTCCTTCAGGACAAGGCCACGGTGGCCGTTACGGCACGCTATCATCCGCATGACAACCTGCGTGCCCTGCCTAATGGGGGGATGGCGCGTATCATCACCGAAGCCCGGTTGCGGCAGGCCTACGAGGTCAGCGGGTTTCGTCCGCCTTATCCCACTTGGCCATTTGCTCAAGCGGCGTTCGAAACGGCGATCGGCTATTCGCCGCGCGAACTGCTCAAAGCGTGCGAAGAGCATCGCCAGCGCTGCGTCGAATCTGGAAAGGTTATCGAGCTTACGGCATTCGACGGTCCGGGCCCGGTGCCGCCAACGATCGTCGTCGACCCGGTGCATCTCGATGCGGTGTACGAAGACGAACTCAAGGCCGCGACAACCGCCGGGTTCTTGACGGCCGCCGGGCACTTGGATGCGGAGAGCGAGGACAGGCTGCGCGATCTTTTCGACGGAACGCTGCGGCTCTTGGAAAAGCACTATGACCTGCCCGACGACATCGATGTGGCGGTCCAGCGCGATCCCGACCAGAAACGCCCCGCACTGCATGGCCGCCTTTCCTTCACCTTCCGTAGCGAGGGCGATCGCGAGCAGCATTACTGCTTCCGCATCATCAGTCATACGCATGCGACGGCCTTCAGCTCACGCCTCAGGGCCGCGATGACCGCCTCGGGCATCGACACCGCGCTGAAGTTCCGCCACCTGTTCATCCTGCGCCGGGCCCAGCCGCCGGGCGGCCCGAAGACCAAGACCAGGGCACTGGTCGAGCAATTCCTCATGGCCGGCGGCAGGTTCATTGCGCCGACCGATTATGATCTGCGCACCTTCGTTGCGTTGGCGGCGATGGCCGAACGCGACGACCTTCCCGAGTTCGAAGCCTGGCTGCGCCGGCGGCGACCGCTATTCGAGACACGGCTGTTCCGCGAGGCCGGGCTGTGCCCGCCGCCGTTCTTGTCTTCGCCACCGCCCGTAAAACCGGACGTGCCGCAGCCGCCCGAACCGCCGCCGGACAAGCCGCCGGAAAAACCGAAGCCCACCGCCGCTAAGCCGACCGCCACCAAGCCGGCACCCGAAGAACCGCCGAAGGCGTCGCCACGTCCCCAACCGCACCCGCAAACCTCAGCCCCCGAACGCATCATCCCGATCGGCCGCCGCTACACTCACGGTGAGCTCGGCGAACCGGTGACGCTGAAGGCGAGCCTGTTGTCGAGCCATGTCGCCGTGCTTGCCGGCTCCGGCTCGGGTAAGACCGTGTTCCTGCGCCGGATCATCGAGGAAGCAGCATTGCTCGGCATTCCGGCGATCGTGCTCGATCCCAACAATGACCTCTCCCGCCTGGGCGATGCCTGGCCGGCGCGCCCTCAGACATGGACCGACGAGGATGCCGGCAAGGCCGCCGACTATCATGCGCGCGCCGAAGTCGTGGTCTGGACGCCGGGCGTGATCAGCGGCAATCCGGTTTCGCTCGAACTGCTGCCCGATTTCGCCGCGATCGGCGACAAGCAGGACAAAGAAACCGAAGACGAGCGCATGCAAGCGGTCGAAATGGCGCGCGCGACGCTCGAACCCTATCTCGGCGGGACCGGCCAGAAGGCTTTTCTCAAGCAAGGTGTTCTTGCCGACGCGCTACGCGCCTTTGCGAAAGCCGGAGGAGGAACGCTCGACGATCTCATTCGGCTTTTGTCCGAACTGCCGGACGGCGTGTGTAAGATCGGCAATGCGACCAAACTCGCCGCCGAGATTGCCGACCAGCTCCATGCCGCGGTCGCGACCAATCCCTTGCTGCAATCGCAAGGTCAAAGCCTCGATCCGAAAACCCTGTTCGAAGGCACGGACGGCAGGACGCGCGTGTCGGTGCTCAATCTCGCCGGTCTTGCAAGCGTGGACGCGCGCGATTCCTTCGTCAATCGCCTACAGATGTCCTTGTTCACCTGGATCAAGCACAATCCGAGCCCGACGGGCCGTCTCTATGTCATCGACGAGGCCCAGAATTTCGCGCCTTCGGGTGCCGGAACGGCGTGCAAGGCAAGCGCGCTCTCGCTGGTGGCGCAGGCGCGCAAATACGGCCTCGGAATGATGTTCGCAACGCAAACGCCGAAAGGCGTCGACAACAAGATCGTGTCCAACTGCACGACGCATGTCTACGGACGCATGAATGCACCGACGACGATCGACGCGATCCGCGAACTGATGGCGGCGAAGGGTGGGGCAGCCGACGATATCGGCAAGCTCACCAAGGGCGAGTTCTATTTTTCCACTGATGGCTCGCTGCGGCCGTTCAAGGTGCGCACGCCCTTATGCCTGAGCTGGCATCCCGCAAATCCGCCGACAGCAGACGAGGTCGTCGCCAAAGCCCGCACCCACGCGACTCTTTAGAGCGAGTTCCGTTTCCACAAGAACGGAATTCGCTTGGTTCCGGCCGCCGTAACGGCGCGTTTTTCGCTACCATTGCGCAGAGCGATTCGCGGCACGCGCACGCTGCTTCCGGGGGCGTGCCTAGAGCGCGATGGCTAAAGTAGATTCGATCGCGTTCTATTTCTCTTTGTTTGGTCGCATGATCTTCTCCGAAAAGTCTGCCAATTTTTCGGGATCATGCTCTAGGAGACGATATGCGCATCCTGCACACGGCCGACTGGCAGATCGGCAAGCCGTTCCTGCGTTTCGGCGAGAAGGCGGCAAGCCTGCGCGCGGCCCGGCTCGATGCCATCGAGCGGCTCGGCCGCCTCGCGCTCGCGGAAGGCGCCGCCCATGTGCTCGTCGCCGGCGATATCTATGACTCCGAAACGCCGTCCAATGTCACCTTGCGTGGCCCGCTCGAACGCATGCGCGGTTTCACTTCGCTTGCCTGGCACCTCCTGCCCGGCAATCACGATCCGCACCGGCCCGGCGGCGTGTGGGAAAGGCTGCGGGCAATCGGCCTGCCGCCCAATGTGCACCTGCATCTGACCCCCGAACCGATTGCGCTCGATGCGCTCGCCTTCCTTCTGCCCGTACCGCTCACCAACAAGGCCGAGACACGCGACCTCACCGCGCGCCTCGCAGAAACCGCAACGCCCACCGGCGCAATCCGTATCGGCCTTGCCCATGGCGCAATCGCGCAGTTCGGCACGAGCGAGGGCGATGCCCGCAACGCGATCGATCCCAAGCGCGCCGAACAGGCCGGCCTCGATTACCTTGCCCTCGGCGACTGGCACCGCACGCAGGAGATCAACGCACGCACTTGGTATGCGGGCACGCCCGAGCCCGATCGCCACAACAGCCAGACCGCCGGCCGTGCGCTGATCGTGACGATCCCGCAGGCGAGCGCATTGCCCAAAGTCGAGCCGCACACGGTGGGAACCTATCACTGGCGCAGCGAAACGCTCGCGCTGACCGAGCTCGACCAGCTCGCTGCCCGTGAGGCCGCGTTGCGGACCGAAGCCGAGCCGATGTCCAAGCTCGTGCTGGCGCTCGCCGTAACCGGCGCGCTCGCGATCGCGGAGCGCCGCGGCCTCGATCAATGGCTGGAGCGGCTGCAGGCCTCGGTGTTTCACCTCGATGCCGAACTCGACCTGCGCATCCGCCCCGACCGCGACGATCTCGAAGCGATCGATTTCGACGGCGTGCTGCGGCGGACCGCCGAGACGCTGAAGAACCGCGCGGGCAACGACGCGCTCCCGCTCGCCGAGCGCCAGGCCGCCGAGGACGCACTGATGACGCTCTATCTCGAAGCGACGGCCTAGTGTTCCGACTCTGACGGTCCGATCCCGGACCGTCAGCCCGGAACACTAGGTAATTCATTACTTTATGATGCGGCACCAACACTATGAGACGAACTCAAGCGTTGGTGCCACATCACTAGTAGGCAGACAACGCCATGATCATCACCCATATCGCAGTGGAAGGCGTCGGGCGGTTCCGCACGCGGCATGTCGTGAATGGGCTCGGGCCCGGCCTCAACCTTCTGTGCGCGCCGAACGAGGCCGGCAAATCGACGGTCTTCCGCGCCCTGCAGACCTGCCTGTTCTTTCGCCACGACAGCAACACCAAGGAGATTCGGGCGCTTGCCTGCCTCGGCGCACAGCTACCCGCCGTTATCGAGGTGGGCTTCACGTGCGGCGGCGCCGACTATCGCGTGCAGAAATCGTTTCTGCGCAGCACGTCGTCACGGCTCTACAAGTCGGGGCGACTGATCGCCGAAGGCCGCGCCGCCGACGAGGCGGTCTGGACGGTGCTCGACCTTGATCCCGGCACGCGCAGTTTCGAGGATTCGACATTCGGCCTGTTGTGGGTGCGCCAGGGCCATTCCTTCGAGCCGGCGCGGCCGAACGCGGAAACGCATGCGCTGCTCAGCCGGGCGATCGAAGCGGAGGTCGGTCAAGTCCTCGGCGGCGAGCGCGGCGAGCGCGTGTTGGCGAGCATCGTCGCCCAGCTTGCGGCGGAGGAAACCAAAAAGGGCCAGCCGAAAGTAGACGGCGAGTGGAAGCAGGCGTCCGAGCGAGTCGAAGCGGCAAGCAAGGCGCTCGGGAGCATACAGACGACGCTCGCAGCACTCGAAGCCGACCGTGCCGCCCTCGCGGCCAAGACGCACGAGCGCGACACGCTGGCCGATCCCAGCGCTGCGGCGGAGATGCAGGCCGATCTCGATATTGCCTTACATGAGCGCGACAACGCAGCCAGCCTCGACCACGCCGCGGAAAAAGCCGAGACCGAAGCGGAGCACCGGGCGCTGGTTTACAAGCATGCGCATGACAAACACCTAGGATTGATCGCGCTCGACCAACGCATCGCCGAGACGCGCGCACGCATCGCAAGACTGGATCATCAGGCGCAAGAGCAGGAAGCCGTTCTGAATGCACAGGCTCTCGCACTCGACGGGCGGGAAAGGGCGCTACAAGACCTGGCGGCTCGCCTGGATGCGGCCGAGCGCGACGTCGATCGGGCGCGGGCAAACGAGGCCGCCGCGCTCGATGCCGAGCGCGTTGCCGAACTTCAGGCGAGGCTCACCCAGGCGCGCGAATTGCGCGACCGCAGCGGCCATCTGCAGCAGGCCCACGCCTTGACGGACATCGCGCCCGAGGCGCTGCGCCGTCTCGAAAAGGTCGAGCAGGAACGCAATGCCGCGCTCGCGCGCCGCGAAGCCAAAGCCCCGCGCGTTGCCATTCGCCTGGGACCCGAGGGTGCCGGCCGGGTCATCTGTGACGGCGAGGCGATCACGCAGACGCATGAACGCGCCGTAATCGGGCCGCTGCATGTCGAGATCGCCGACATCGCCACGATCGAGGTCACGCCCGCCGCTGCCCCTGAGGATACGCAGGCCCTCGACAAAGCACGCCAAAAGCTGGAGCGCGAATTGCGATCCCGCGGCGTGCGATCGCTCGCCGAAGCGCGCGAGCGCCGTGCCAAGGCGGACGCGATCGCGATCGAGCAACGCGGCCTCAATGCCGAACTCGCCATGATCGCGCCCGCGGGCAATGGGGAGGACGGCGTCCTGGTCCTCGAACGCGCGCTTGCGCAAGCGCAGGCTAAGCTCGATGCATTCGCCGCCGTCGGCACGAGCGACACCGTTGCGGACCGCGAGACACTGGCCAGTCGGCGGGGTGCCGCCGAAAAGGCGCGCGACGCGCTCAGGCGTCAGCACCACGATCTGCAAACGGCGGCGCTCGCCGCGCGCAGCGCCGTTGAATCGGAGAAGCCACGGCTTGCCGCGCTGCGCGCCGAATGCGCGGCGGCGCGCGACCGGCTCGCCGAGGAGCTTGCCGCTTGCCCCGACGCGGACCGGCCGGACAAGCTCGTTGCCTTCGCCGCCGCGGCGGCGCAGGCGCACGCTTCGTTCGACCAAGCGCAAGCCAGGGCGCTGCACCTGCGTGCTGCCGTCCCCAGCGCCGAGCAGCGCGCAGCGATCGAAGCGCGCGTGAACCGGCTCACGCGGGCGATCGAGGGACAGCGGGTTCGCCTTCAGGAGCTCGAGAAAGAGATCGTCCGTTTGCAGGAGAGAATCGCCAGCCGCGGCGGCGAAGGACTGGGCGAGCGCGAGAGCGAGCTTGCCGACGAACTGGCGCTCGCGGAGAAGGACCTTGCGCGGGTCGAGCGGCGGCTCGCCGCCTTACGCCTCCTGCGCGATACCATCGAGGACTGCCGGCGCGACGCGCGAGAGACCTTTCTCGCGCCGGTCAAGCGAGCGATGAAACCCTATCTGCATGCGGTGTTTCCCGGCGCCGATGCCGAGCTCGACGAGCATTTCGCCGTGGGCGGCGTGCAGCGCGCCGGGCCGGAGCTCGAACCGTTCGGCTCGCTCTCCGACGGTACCCGCGAGCAGATCGCGATCATTGTGCGCCTCGCCTTCGGCCGTCTCGTCGCCGAGCGCGGCCAGCCGGCGCCGGTGGTGCTCGACGACTCCCTCGTCTTCTCCGACGACGAACGCATCGAGCGCATGTTCGACGTGCTCGTCCAGGCAGCCGAAAAGCAGCAGGTCATCGTGCTGACCTGCCGCGGCCGCGCGTTCCGGAGCTGCGGCGGCCGACCACTTGCGATCGAACCGGATGCGACGCCGCAAGCAAGCGCGCTGCAAACGCCGCTCCGCTTGGTCGGCATCGGATAGGCGGCAACGAACTCGCCTAGTGATGCGGCACCAACGCTTGGGCTCGTCTCATTGTGTTGGTGCCGCATCACAAAGTAACGGATTAGCTAGTGTTCCTTACCTGACGGTCCGGGCTCGGACCATCAGAGAAGGAAACACTAGTTCCTCGCTCGCGCGTCGATGAGCTGACCACCAATGCCTTCGGTTCAATCCCGACAGAAAATGCCAAAAGGTCGAGGTATTGACGTGCTCGGAATGCTATAGCTTTGACTTTTCATTTCGGTGTCACTAATATGTCATTGAACCCTCATCGTCGCGCAACAGGAATCGGCCATTTAGTTATTTGGCGGAATGTACGCTCGTTGCGGCGGTGCAGCGACGATGACAGCCCGCGATGGCGGGGCCGATGTCGATTGAGGCGAGTCCGCTGAAATGGGAAACACCAGCGGCCCGTGAGCTGCTGCGCTGGCCGTTGCCTCATCAAAACCTGACCGACCGCTGGCTGGTGCGCGCCATGGTGCTGCTTGCGCGCGGGCAGATTCTCGGCATGCGCGGCGTTGAGCATGTGCACCCGAGCCTTGATCCTTTCATCGTCGCGATCAACCATAACACCCGCATCGAGGCGTTGCTCGTTCCCGCATTGCTCATGCTGCACCGGGGCGGGCGTTGCATTCACTTCCTCGCCGATTGGAATTTTCGGCTGATTCCCGGCATCGGCTTTATTTTCAGCCGTGGCGGGACCATTACGGTGACGGCGAAACCGGCTCGGCCGCGCCTGCTCAATGCCTTCAAGCCGCTCTATCGGAATCCGCGTTCGGTGCTCGACCGCGCCCGCCTCTGCCTCGATGAAGGGCGGTCTGTCGGCATTTTTCCGGAAGGCAAGGTCAACCGCGACCCGCGCCGGCTGCTGCCGGGGCGGCGCAGCGCCGCATTGCTGTCGCTGGAGACCGGCGTTCCGATCGTGCCGGTCGGGCTTCGCTTCCCGCGCGCCGCGCCCGACCGGCCTCTTGGCGATCGCGAGCCGATGGATGTGCATATCGGCGCACCGCTGCATCCTCCGCCGCAATCCGCGCGCGCGGGGCGCGCGGCGCTGCAGGACTGGCACGCCGCCGTCATGACCGAGATCGCCCGTCTCTCGGGCAAGTCCTGGACCCCTGATCGGAGTGTCGACCATGAGATCTGAGGATCGGCTGACGACTCAGCGCGTCGTCGACGAGGCCGGCCGCCGCCAGGTGGTCGACGTTCTGCGTGCCACCTATCTGCGGGAGAAGCGTTGGGTGACCGACCCGGACGGGCAGTTTCCGCCGGAAGACCTCGAGCGCCCCGATATCTCCTGGTTCGTCGTGGCCGTGCGCGGGCGGCCCGTCGGCGTGCTGCGCATTTTCTATGATCCGCCGCTCGCCGCCTACGCCAAATACGGCTTCAAGCTGATCGACCCGAACCTGCAGGTGGAGCAGTTCCTCAACGCGCACCGCATTGCCGAGATCGGCCGCTTCGCCGTGCGGCCGCGCTACCGTCGCCGTTTCATGCTGGCCGCCGCCCTGATGCGCGCGGCCACCGAGGAGACCGTCGCCCGCGGCTATACCCACTTCATCACCGACGTGTTCGAGGACGACGCCCACAGCCCCTACGGCTTCCACACCCGCGTCATGGGCTTCCACCCGGTCGCCACCCATGATGTCGGCGAACTGCAATGCCGCAGCCGACGCATCACCATGGTGCTCGACCTCAAGGCCGCCTATCAGCGCCTGCGGCTGCGCGGCAACTGGATCTACCGCTACCTGACCGGCAAATGGGACGACGCCCTGCACCGAAGACTGGCGGTTTAACCGTACGCATTCGCCCAGTCGTTACGGTATTGTTGCAGCGTCGTCCTTCTTGGACACGCTGTGGTTCATCGGGCCCAATATAGTTGACAGCACGGTTGCGTCGTGTGCGCTCTTTTTCTGCCACACCGTTGGCGCCATATTCGTGGCTATGGCCAAGCTCCCGCCCCGACCGACCAAAGCCAAAAAAGACCCGGCGCGCCCGACCCGCGCCAAAGCGGCGCGGCCGGACCTGCCGCCGACGGAACCCGCGCTCGCCGATTTGCTCAATCCCGGCATCGGCAAGGGGACGGCCGGCGTTGGCTCGCAGACGGGCATCGAACCCGCGACAGCAGACACCCCCCTTCCCGCACCTTCCCCACAGCGCGCACAGGAACCCGCAGGCCTGCAGCCGCCCGCCGACAATTCGCGCGACCGCCGCGCGGATTTTTCTGCCGCGCATCGCGCGCGCAAATCGACCGAGGGTTTTGCCGAGGCCCCGCAGGCCGTCTACCGCGCCACCTCCGAGCATGCGCGCGAAGTTCCGCTGCGCCAGTTTCAACAGCCGGCAGAAGGCCGCACCACGCCAGGGAAACACGCCGGGCCCGGCGAACTCGATCCCGACATCGCGAAAACACTCGGGATCGACGACGAGGAGCCGGGGGGCGCTGCCCGGCAGGGAGAGAGCGGGCCGTCACATCAAGGAGAGAGTCGGGAAAGCACAAAAACACCCGCTCGGCGCTCGGCGCGCACAGACGACAGCGCTGCTGCCCATAGCTTTGTCGGCGTCACCAGTCAGCATGCGCTGGAGCGGCTGTTGCGCGAAGGCCGGCCCGAATTCGGCGCCCAGGCCTGGACGCCGCATCGCCCGCCGCGCCCGGAAAAGAGCGAAGGCGGCGTCCCCCTCGTCGTCAAGTCGGATTTCGCACCGCAAGGAGACCAGCCGCAGGCGATCGCCGATCTGGTGGACGGAATCCGGCAGAGCGAAGGCACCCAGGTGCTGCTCGGCGTCACCGGCTCCGGCAAAACCTTCACCATGGCGAAGGTGATCGAGGCGACCCAGCGTCCCGCCCTTGTGCTCGCGCCCAACAAGACGCTCGCCGCCCAGCTTTATGGCGAGTTCCGCAATTTCTTTCCCGACAATGCGGTCGAGTATTTCGTCAGC
>JANQIP010000112.1 GCA_028282095.1 Xanthobacteraceae bacterium
TTCTTCGCCATAGCTCAAGTCCTTCGCGCCGGACATCCGGCTCGCAGGGTTCGTGGTGCGGATCAAGAGCGGTTGGCGCGCCGCCCCTCCTCCCACGTCGTACCGTATGATGGCCGGGCGATTGCCGCCATCTGCGCTCTGTTAGATCGTCACGCCCAGTAGATCGCCACGCCCACGTGCGATCAGGCCATCCAATCCACTAGAACGCGATCGCTTCAGGTTGAATCGATCGCGCTCTCATTTTCTTTCTTTTGTCGCATGACCTTGTCCGAAAAGTCTGCCAACTTTTCGGGATCATGCTCTAGAGCGCGATCGCTTCAGCTTGAATCAATCGCCCTCTCATTTTCTTTCTGTTGTCGCATGATCTTGTCCGAAAAGTCTGCCAACTTTTCGGGATCATGCTCTAGCACGGGTGGAGACGGGCAAACGAGACGGCAACGGACAAATCCGCTACGCCGGTTCACCGGCCCCCGGCCCCCCATAACCGTTATCCGATCAAGCGAAGACTCTCATTTGAAATCCAATCGGTAGCTCAGGCCGATCAGGCCCGAGAACTGGTCTTCGGACTGGACCACCGGGCTGTCCGCCGCGTCTCCAATCAAACGGCTGTACTTAAGAGTGGTGCGCAGACTCCAGCGGTCCCAGATCTCGGTCTTAAGGCCAGTCTCTACGAAGATGTCCTTGAACCCAGCCTCGCCCTGATAGGGCCGGAGACCGGCTCTTGACGTCAGCGCTTGTGCGTTGGTAATGCCGAAATAGGACTGGATATAGTCCTCATCTGCATATGTCGTCCCGACCTGGCCGCGAATTTCCATCGCGGGACTAATCGCGTGCTCAATGCCGAGTGCGAACGCCAATTGCGCACCGTCTGCGCCGCTCACCTGGTTCTTGTATGCAACGTCGGCGAGAAGCCAGTGAAAGCGATAGCTTGCGAATGCGCCGACGATGACGCCGCCGTCAACGTCTCCCAACCCCTCAAGAATCGCTGCGTCATCTTGGTCGCGCCCGAAAGCATAGCCGACTAGCGGACCGGCACTAAAGCCATAGACATCGCGCAGCAACTTGAAGCGGACATCGTCCGGACCGCGTACTTCAACAAACTGACCGATGCCGGAAAGCGGGCCTGAGCGCGAAAAGCTCGGCAGAATGATCGGTAGGCCATAAACCTTGTACGACGACGATCCTTCGTATTTTGGCCGTACGCCAACCGCGCCGCCAACCTTGAGCGAGAAACCGTCGCCACGTCCGAAGTCCATTGCGCCGGCAGGCGTGGATGCAACTATAAGTAGTTTCGCCAAGGCGAGCGAAACGAAGCGCAGTCCATTGCTCTGCAACCATGATGCTGTCATCAAGGTATTCTCCCCGGATCATCGGCCCACGGTACGGTCGTCCCCCAACCACCTGCGTGGATCGGATTCAGCCTTCATCTTATCCGAAGTATATCAGAGAATCGCGCCTTTTTTGTTGCAAGCGGCAGGGAATTCGCGGTCATCTGCTGCGCTTCCGACCATGAGAGTGGCATTCGAAAGCGGCCGGATTCCCCCTGCACGAGGACGAACCGAGCAAACAAGACAGCCTCATCCGTTTTCTCCGCGCAGGCGCGCGAGCGCGCGGGCGCGGCCGATCAGGGGAAGGAGCTGTTTGAGTTCCGGTCCCGCCTCCCGTCCGGTCAAAGCAAGTCGCAAGGGATGGAACAACGCCCTGCCCTTACGGCCGCTCGTGACCTTCAGCGCTTCGGTCCAGCGCGCCCAGGTATCCTGATCCCAGGGCTCTTCGGGAAGTTTTTCGGCCGCGCGGCGGAGGAAATCGGCGTCTTCAACGGATGGCGTTTCCGGCGGTGCGACAGGCTCTGAGATCATCGCCGCCCAGATATCGACATCGGAGAATTTTTCCAGATTGCCGTGCACGGCGTCCCAGAACGCGGGTGCGTTCGAGATTCCGCGTGCGGCGAGGCGCGCGGCGACCGCAGCGAAGGGAAGCTGATGCAGCGTGCGGGCATTGAGCGCAGCAAGCTCGGCTTCATCGAACTTCGCCGCCGAATGCGAAATGTCGGCGAGGTCGACCTTGCCGACTAGATCGCCCAGCGCGGTAACCGGCTCGACCGCATGCGCGGTGCCGATCAACACGGCGAGCGCGGCGACCGCGGTCGGCTCATAGCCCTTATCGCGCAGCGCCTCGAGCGAGAGATGGCCGAGCCGCTTGGACAGCCCCTCCCCGCTCGGCAGCGTCAAGAGATTGTGGTGCGCAAAATCTGGCGCCCGCGCGCCCAGCGCTTCGAACAACGCGAGCTGCACCGCGGTGTTGGTGACATGGTCCTCGCCGCGAATGACATGGGTGACGCCCATGTCGATATCGTCCACCACCGAAGGCAGCGTGTAGAGATAAGAGCCGTCGGCGCGCACCAGCACCGGGTCGGAGAGCGAGGCCGTGTCGATCGCCTGCGCCCCGCGCACGAGATCATTCCAGGCAACGGTGCGGTGATCGAGCCGGAAGCGCCAATAGGGCCGCCGGCCCTCCCCTTCGAGGCGCGCGCGCTCCTCGGCCGAGAGTTTTAGCGCGGCGCGATCGTAGATCGGCGGCCGGTGCAAGGCGAGCTGGCGGCGCCGGCGATATTCCAGCTCCTCCTCGGTCTCGTAGCAGGGATAGAGCAGGCCGCGCGCGCGCAATGCGTCCGCGGCGGCATCGTATTGCGCAATCCGCTCGGATTGGCGCGCGATCCGGTCGCGCACGATCCCGAGCCAGGCGAGGTCCTCGGCAATGCCTTGCGCGTATCTTTCAGTTGAGCGCTCGCGATCGGTATCGTCATAGCGCAGGATGAAACTGCCCGTGTGCGCCTTGGCGAACAGCCAGTTGAACAGCGCCGTGCGCGCATTGCCGATGTGCAGCCGCCCTGTCGGCGACGGCGCGAAGCGGACGACAGGCGCGTCGGCACTCATCCTAGAAATCGAGCGCTTCACTGCGCGCCGCCGTGCCGATGCCGGCGCCGGACGCGAGGTCCTCGGCGGGCGCGGCGAGCGGTATGCCGGCGTCGCGGAAGCGGTTGGTGATGGGATAGCGTCGATCGCGGCCGAAATGCTTCAGCGTCACTTTCACGCCGGGCGCCGCCTGGCGGCGCTTGTACTCGGCAAGATTGAGCATGCGCTCGACCCGCACCACCGTGTCGCGGTCGAACCCTTCCGCGACGATCGCCGCGATCGGCTCCTCGCGCTCGACCAGTCGTTCCAACACGGCGTCGAGCACGTCATAGGGCGGCAGCGTGTCCTGGTCGGTCTGGTCTTCGCGCAGCTCGGCAGTGGGCGCGCGTGTGATGATGTTCTCGGGGATCACCCAGCCGTCGGGGCCGAGCGCACCGTCCGGCTTCCATGCATTGCGCAAGCGCGCGAGCCGGTACACCTCGGTCTTGTAAAGATCCTTGATCGGGTTGAATCCACCGTTCATGTCGCCATAGAGCGTCGCATAGCCGACCGACATTTCCGACTTGTTGCCCGTGGTCACCACCATCAAGCCGAACTTGTTGGAGACGGCCATGAGGATGGTGCCGCGCGCCCGCGCCTGCAGGTTCTCCTCGGTCACGTCGCGCGGCAGGCCGGCAACGAGCGGTGCGATCGCCGCTTCCAATCCCTCCACTGCAGGTGCGATCGGCACGATATCGTATTGCACGCCGAGCCTGGTCGCGAGCGTGGCGGCATCGCTTTGCGACTCCGCCGAGGTGAAGCGATAGGGAAGCATCACGCAGCGCACCCGCTTTGCCCCGAGCGCATCGACCGCCATCGCCGCACACAGCGCCGAATCGATGCCGCCGGACAGGCCAAGCACGACGCCGGGAAAGCCGTTCTTCTCCACATAGTCGCGCAGGCCGAGCACGCAGGCCGCGTAGTTCGCCCGTTCGCCTTCCAGATAAGCATCGAGCGGTCCGCCGACGCAGCGCCAAGTGTCGTTGCACCGCTCCCAGATGACCGTCGTCACGGTCTCGCAGAAGCGGGGAAGCTGAAAGGCGAGCGAGCAATCGTCATGCAGGCCGAACGAGCCGCCGTCGAAGATCAGCTCGTCCTGCCCGCCGATCTGATTGACATAGACCATCGGCAGGCCGCTTTCGACGACGCGGCCGACCGTGATGTTGAGGCGCACATCCTCCTTGTTGCTCGAATAGGGCGAGCCGTTGGGCACGACCAGCAGCTCGGCGCCGGTCTCGGCGAGGCACTCGACCACCGCCTCGCCCCAGACGTCCTCGCAGATGGGAACGCCAAGGCGCACGCCGCGGAAATTGACCGGCCCCGGCATCGGGCCGGGCACGAAGACGCGCTTCTCGTCGAACACGCCGTAATTGGGAAGGTCGACCTTGAGGCGCACCGCCGCGATGCGCCCGCCGTCGAGGAGGCAAACGGCGTTGTACAGCCTGCCGCCTTCGACCCAGGGCGTGCCGACCAGCGCGGCGGGGCCGCCATCCGCGGTCTCGCGCGCGAGCTGCTCGACCATGCCGCGGCAGGCCGCCTGGAATGCCGGCTTGAGAACCAGGTCTTCGGGCGGATAGCCGGCGATGAACAGCTCCGGGACCACCACGAGGTCGGCCCCGTCGGCTGCGGCCTTGCTGCGGGCGCGGCGCAGCTTCTCCGCATTGCCGGCAATGTCGCCGACAATCGGGTTGAGCTGCGCGGCAGCGATCGCGAGACGGTCGGCGGGTCGGTTCATGGAAACGTCTAGAGCGCGATCCATTCAGCTTGAATCGATCGCGCTCTGCTCTCCTTTGTTTTGTCGCATGATCTTGTCCGAAAAGTCTGCAACTTTTCGGGATCATG
>JANQIP010000193.1 GCA_028282095.1 Xanthobacteraceae bacterium
GGCGGGCGTGTGGCAACGTGCAGGTGAGCAAAATCGAAGAGCCGTGGAATCAGACTACGAATCTGGGGGTCAGAGGTTCGAATCCTTTCGGGCGCGCCAATATTTTCAATGACTTAGATTCTGGCTTGGCTTGCGAAATTCTCTGCAGGTAGCACATAGGTGGCACGGCGAAGGTCAACTGAGGTCATCTGTTACCCGCGATTCCAACCACAAGAGAGTGGTAGAGGTAGGTAGGAGAGAGTTTGCTTTCCTCGGAGCCGCCTTCGCACAAAGCGAAGGAAGGCGGCGACGAGGAAGCCAAACGGTGCTTTCCTTGGTGAGCCTGAGCTAAGCGTTTCCCTCTCTCACTTCTCGAAGTGCCCTGCTGAACAGGTGATTGAAGATCCGGTCTCGGTCTTCCGCGTTTGTCATGATGATGTTCTGCAGGCTGCTATCGCGTTGGTACTGCTTGATTGTCTCTTCCAGCAAGCGCCGCATGAAAGCAGGACGGGAGACATCCGGTGGATTGTTGCGCAACACCGCCGTCATTTCCTCATCAAGGGCTTTCCGCTTGACCTGCTCCAATCTCAAGAAGTCGTCCTCTGTGAACTGCGTGCCGTGGCGCTCGTTAAACGATCTAACGATCTCTGAGAGGTACGCGTCCGGTTAGGGCCGCCTTGACGGTGTGAGTTGGGGCGGAAGTGATAGGACTATCACTGGGAGTAGTCCTATGACGAAGCCGATTGAGGTTATCACGTCGGTGCAGCGGCGCCGGCGCTGGTCGCGGGCGGAGAAGGAACGGATTGTTGCGGCGGCGCTGGAGCCGGGCGCGGTTGCGTCGGAGGTGGCGCGGGTTGCCGGGATTCACACGAGCCAGCTGTTCCGGTGGCGGCAGGAGCTTTGCCGTTCCGCGCGGGGCGGTGCGGAGAGCGCGCCGACATTTTCCGCAGTGACGATTGCGCCTCCGGCTCCCGCGCTGTCCGCGCCGGCGGCGACACCCACGCCAGCATTGCCGGCGCCGCCGCCGAGCAGCGTTGTGGAGATCGATTTTGCGAGCGGGGCGCGGATGCGGATTGCGGGCGCGGTCGATCCATCGGTGGCGTCGGCGCTGATCGCGGCGTTGACGAACATGAAGCGACGGCGGCGGCGATGATCCCTGTTCCGAGTGGCGTGCGGGTATGGCTTGCGGCCGGCCATACCGACATGCGCCGAGGCTTTGATGGGCTGGCGCTGATGGTGCAGGAGACGCTCAAGCGTGATCCGCACAGCGGGCACCTGTTCGTGTTCCGCGGCCGCCGCGGCGGGCTGATCAAGGTTTTGTGGCATGACGGCCAGGGCCTTTGCCTGTTCGCCAAGCGGCTTGAGCGCGGCCGTTTCATTTGGCCGTCGCCGGCGGACGGCGCGGTGACGATCACGCCGGCGCAGCTCGGCTATTTGCTGGAAGGCATTGATTGGCGGATGCCGCAGCATAGCTGGCGGCCGCAAGCGGCGGGCTGACGCGGCGTTGTGGATCGGTGCACGATTGCGGGCTCACAAGCGCGGCGGTTTGTGATTCGCTTGGCAGCAAATGAGCGCTGCTGATTCTCTGCCTGACGACATTGCGACGCTGAAGGCGATGCTGGCCGCCGAGCGCGTGGCGCGGATTGAGGCGGAGGCGAAGGCGCGCAGCGCTGAAGCAAGGGCGCATGCACGTGCGCTCGAGATTGCCAAGCTGAAATTCCTCATCGCCAAGCTTCGCCATCAGCGGTTCGGACCCTCGGCCGAACGCGGGGCGCTGATCGAGCAGCTCGAGTTGCAACTCGCCGACCTGGAAGAGAGCGCGGCCGAGGCCGAGACGGCGGCCAGGATCGCGGCGCCCGCGAATGCCGACAAGGCGCCGGTGCACGGCTTCGAACGCGAGAGGCCGGCGCGGCGCCCATTGCCGGATCATCTGCCGCGCGAACGCATCGTCTATCCTGCGCCGTCGGCGTGCCCGTGCTGCGGTGGCGCCTTGCGCAAGCTCGGCGAGGACGTGACCGAGACGCTGGAGGTCGTGCCACGTCAATGGAAGGTGATCGAGCACGTGCGCGAGAAGTTCTCCTGCCGCGCCTGCGAGGCGATCACGCAGCCGCCGGCGCCCTCGCATCCGATTGCGCGTGGGCGCGCGGGACCTGCGCTGCTCGCGCAGGTGCTGTTCGCCAAATACGCGCTGCATCTGCCGCTCAATCGGCAGAGCGCGGCCTATGCGCGCGAGGGGATCGATCTTGGCGTCTCGACGCTGGCCGATTGGGTCGGCGCCGCAGCGGCGACGCTGACGCCGCTCGTCGAAGCGATCGGCGAGCATGTGTTCGCGGCCGAACGCATCCATGCCGACGACACCACCGTGCCGGTGCTGGCGAAGGGCAAGACGCGGAGCGGACGGCTGTGGACTTACGTGCGCGACGATCAGCCCTTCGGCGGACGCGATCCGCCGGCCGCCGTGTTCTACTATTCGCGCGATCGCACCGGCGAGCATCCCGAGCGCCACCTCGCACGCTATTGCGGGCTGATGCAGGCCGACGCCTATGCCGGATTCAATCGCCTCTATGCCGCCTCGCGCAAGCCGGCGCCGATCATCGAGGCGGCGTGTTGGGCCCATGCGCGGCGCAACTTCTTCGATCTGGCGCGGCTCAAGAAAGCGCCGATCGCGATCGAAGCCGTCAAGCGCATCGATGCGCTGTTCGCGATCGAACGCACGATCAACGGCCGCTGCGTCGACGAGCGCCGCTGCGTGCGCGACGAGCAGAGCCGGCCGTTGCTCGCCGAGTTGCACACCTGGCTGCGCCGCCAACGCGCGCGCCTCTCCGCAAGAAGCGAGACCGCCAAGGCGATCGACTATGCGCTCAAGCGCTGGACCGCGCTCACCCGCTTCCTCGACGACGGCCGGCTGTGCATGTCGAACAACGCCGCCGAGCGGGAGCTGCGATGCGTCGCCGTCGGACGCCGCAACTGGACCTTCGCCGGTTCCGACGAAGGCGGCCGCCGCGCCGCCGCCCTCTATACGCTCATCCAGACCGCCAAGCTCAACGACATCGATCCGCATGCCTGGCTCGCCGACCTGCTCGCCCGACTGCCCGACCATCCGGCAAAACGTATCCACGAGCTCCTGCCCTGGAACTGGAAAACTGCAGCCCACGCCGCCGCAGCTTGACCACCTTCACACTCCCGCCAATCCGACCTCACCTGCGGCCTTCACCGGATGGGTA
>JANQIP010000199.1 GCA_028282095.1 Xanthobacteraceae bacterium
GAAAAGTCTGCCAACTTTTCGGGATCATGCGCTTCTTTGTTTGGTCGCATGATCTTGTCCGAAAAGTCTGCCAACTTTTCGGGATCATGCTCTAACCAATAGATCCCGATCCCACTGCAGCCGCAACACACCTCGTGAGCCTGATCGTGCCTCAGACAGCGCACGATTTTGCAGGCCGGACGTCCCGCGTCACATTTCCAGTCGGCCGCACCGCCCCTGCACGGACCACCGCCGGAACGGGCCTGAAAGCGCAAGACGACAAGCCTCCGATTCTGTCCGGACAATTTTCGACGTTTCTGACCGGCACGTGCTGATTTCATGTGAGTCGGTTGGACTACAGCATGAACATTGACCTTTATGAGCCAATTCGCTCTTCCAATCGCGGCACTGTTCGTTATAATTGTCCGGACAAATCGGATTGACGGTTGTTACGAAGCCAAGCAAATGACACTGCGTGCGAGCGAGATCGGCCCCCAGCGCTATGTGGCGAGCTACGGGCGGGCCTTGGAAGATTTCACGGTCGGTGACGTCTATGAGCACCGGCCGGGCCGAACCATCACCGAGGCCGACAACATCCAGTTCAGCCTGCTGACCATGAACAGCCACCCGCTGCACTGCGATCACGCCTTCGCGGCGAAGAGCGAGTTCGGCCGGCCCTTGGTGAACAGCGGCCTCACCTTGGCGATCGTCCTCGGCATGACGGTGAACGATGTGAGCGCCCAGGCAATCGCCAATCTGGGTTGGCGCGAGATCAAGCTGACGGCTCCCGTTTTCCCTGGCGACACCATCTACGCCCGCAGCGAAGTCCTGGCGGTGCGCGAATCGAAATCGCGCCCGAACCAGGGAATCGTGACCACGCGCACCGAAGGCTACAAAGCGGACGGCACGGTGTTCATCACCTTCGAGCGCTCCAGCCTGATTCCAAAACGCGGTTGTGGCGTCACCTAGAGCACGATCCCGAGAAGCTGGCAGACTTCTCGGACAAGATGACGCGACCAAACGAAGAGAACGCCCAAGCTTCGGAGGCCAGAGCATGCATGCCCCGATCCACACTCAGACCGCGATCGCCGACCGGCTCGCCGATTTCGCTGCGGCGCTGACCCCCGACGCAGTTCCTGAGCCGGTCCGGCTGCGCGCCCGCCACCACCTGCTGGATGCCGTCGGCATCGCCCTCGCCTCAGGCAAGCGCGATTTCGCCCAGCGCACGCTCATCGCCTTGCAGCGCGTCGGTGGCGCCGGCGACTGCGCTGTTCTCGGCCTGCCGAACCGTTTGGGGCCGCGCGATGCCGCAACTCTCAACGGGTTGCTGTGCCACGGCCTGGATTTCGACGACACTCATCTCGGCGCCGTGGTCCACCCGACGGCAAGTGCCTTTCCCGCGGCCCTCGCGGCAGCCGAACTCGCTGGCGCGGATTTCGAACGCCTGCTGACAGCCTATGTCCTTGGCGTCGAGGTGGCCGCGCGGCTGGGCCAAGCTGCGAGCAGCCAGTTCCATGCCGCCGGTTTCCATCCGACCGGGGTCGTCGGTGCTTTCTCCAGCGCGCTGGTCGCCGGCAAGCTTTTGGACCTCACCCCGGCCGAGCTGCGCCAGGCTCAAGGCATCGCGCTCAGCTTTGCGTCGGGCAGCCTCGAGTTCCTCGAGGACGGCGGCTGGACCAAGCGCATCCATCCCGGCTGGGCCGCCGCCGCTGGCCTCCAGGCCGCGACGCTGGCCGCGGCGGGCTTCGTCGGCGCCAGCAAGCCTTACGAGGGTCGCTTCGGCCTCTACCGCAGCTATCTCGGCGCGCATTTCGCGGCCTGCGACCTGTCGCTTGCGACCCGTGATCTCGGCGTCGTCTGGGAGCTGATGGAGACGGCCATCAAGCCGTTTCCCGCCTGCCACTTCACCCATGGCGCGATCGACGCCGCACTCGCCGTCGCGGGGAACATCGACGGCGCCGCGATCGAACGGATCACGGTGCGCGTACCGCGCGAGGTCATGCCCGTGGTCTGCGAGCCGGAGGACAACAAGAAACGCCCGGCGAACAGCTACGACGCACAGTTCAGCATCCCCTTCCTCGTCGCTGCCGCGATCCGCCGTAGACAGGTGAGCCTCGCCGAGATCGAAGGCGACATCCTCCGCGACCCGGAGATCCTCGATCTCGCCGCCCGGGTCGTCTGCGAGCCGGATCCGGATTCGCCCTACCCCAAGTCCTATTCCGGCGAGGTATCGATCACGCTGTCCGACGGCCGGATCCTGCACCATCGGGAGACGGTCAATCGCGGCGCCGCCGGTCGGCCTCTGGCCAATACAGAGATCGCCGAGAAATTCCGGAACAACGCCACGGCCTCGGTGTCCACACGGCGTGCCGAGGAGATCGAATCCCTGATCCTCGCCGCGCCGGCCAGCTTGCCGGCGCGCCAGTTCGCTGCGGCCCTCGGGACCGCGTGACCACCGGTTCAAGGGGACAATCAATGTCGATCTCTGCCTTAACACCCGCCGCCGCGGCCGACGACCGGCAGGATCAGGACCGCCTGATCCTCGACAGCGTCGAGAAATTCCTCGAACGCGAGGTCAGGCCGCACGCGTTGGCCTTGGAGCACGCCGACAGCTATCCCTACGAGATCGTCGAGGGAATGAAGGAGCTGGGCCTGTTCGGCGCCCTGATCTCCCCGGACTATGGCGGCCTCGGCCTGTCGCCCAGCCTCTATGCCCGGATGATCGAGCGCATCTCGCGCGTGTGGATGTCGCTGACCGGCATCATCAACTCCCACCTCATCATGGCCTTTATCGTCGAGCGCCGCGGCAGCGAGGCGCAGAAGCGGCGCTTCCTGCCGCGCTTCGCCAGTGGCGAGCTGCGCGGCGGCCTGGCGCTGACCGAACCCGATTGCGGCACCGACCTGCAGGCGATCCGCACGGTGGCCCGCCGCGACGGCGACGACTACCTGGTCAACGGAACCAAGACCTGGATCACCAACGGCATCGAGGGCCAGTGCTTCGCCCTGCTGGTCAAGACCGCCCCGGGCACCGAGCCGCCCCACAAGGGGATGAGCATGCTGCTGGCCGAGAAGCGCGAGGGTTTCGGCGTGAGCCGCAAGCTCGAAAAGCTCGGCTATAAGAGCATCGACAGCGCCGAGCTGATCTTCGAGGACTACCGCGTGCCCGCTGATTGCCTGATCGGCGAGGAAGGCCAAGGCCTGCAATGCGCCATCTCCGGGCTCGAACTCGGCCGCGTCAACGTGGCCGCGCGCGGTGTCGGCATCGCGCAGGCCGCGCTCGATGAGGCCGTCATCTACAGCCAGCAGCGCAAGACTTTCGGCAAGCCGATCCACCAGCACCAGGCGATCGCCCTTAAGCTCGCCGACATGGCGACCCGGACCGAGGCGGCACGGTTGCTGGTCGAGCAGGCCGCGAACGCCCTCGATCGCGGCGAGCGCTGCGACCTGGAGGCCGGCATGGCAAAGCTCTTCGCCAGCGAAGCGGCGATCGAAAATTCCCTGGAATGCATGCGCGTTTTCGGCGGATACGGTTACTCCAAGGAGTTCGTCGTCGAGCGCCTCTATCGTGACGCGCCACTGCTCGCGATCGGCGAAGGCACCAACGAACTGCAGCGGCTGCTCATCGCCAAGCGGCTGATCGAGCGGAACCCGGTCTGATGAGCGGGCAAGCCGCCACGCCCCGCCTTCCCCTCGACGGCGTCCGTGTGGTCGCCGTGGAGCAGTATGGCGCGGGGCCCTTCGGCACCATGCTGCTTGCCGACCTTGGCGCCGAGGTGATCAAGATCGAGAACCCGGCCGACGGCGGCGACATCGGCCGCCATGTCGGGCCGTTCTTCTTCGCGGAAGGCAACAGCCACTTCTTCCAGGCCTTCAACCGCAATAAGCGCAGCCTCACCTTGAACCTGAAAACGGCGGCGGGGCGCGCGGTTCTCGAAGCCCTGATCGCCAACAGCGAAGCGCTGATCAATAACCTGCGGGGTGACCAGGCCGACGCCCTGCGGCTGACCTATGACCATGTAAAGCACATCAATCCGCGGATCGTCTGCGCACACCTGTCCGCCTACGGCCGCGAGGGCACGCGCAAATCCTGGCCGGGCTACGACTACCTGATGCAGGCCGAGGCGGGCTATCTCAGCCTGACCGGCGAGCCGGACGGACCGCCGGCGCGATTCGGCCTGTCGATCGTCGACATGATGACCGGACTGATGGCCGGCTTCGCCCTCGTCTCCGCCCTGGTCGGCGCCCGCGCCACGGGCCGGGGTCGCGATGTCGATGTCAGCCTGTTCGATGTCGCCTTGCATAATCTCAACTACCTGGCGGCCTGGTACTTCAACGGCGGCCATCGGCAAGGCCGCGAGCCGCGCTCGGCCCACCCGTCCCTTACGCCGAGCCAGCTTTATCGCACGCGCGACGGCTGGCTCTTCGTGATGTGCAACAAGGAGAAGTTCTGGCCGCTGTTCTGCGAGAAGCTCGGCCGCCCGGAGCTGGCGACGGATCCGCGCTTCCGCGACTTCAAAGCGCGACTGGCGCACCGAGAGGCGCTGACCGAGCTGCTCGACCAGGTCTTTGAGACGCTCGACACCGAGGACTGGATCGAACGCCTGTCCGGCACCGTCCCGGTGGCTCCGGTCTACGATGTCGCTCAGGCGCTGGACAATCCGTTCGTCCGCGAGCAACAGCGCGTCGCCACCTTCCGGCCGCGCAATAGCGGCGCCGACGTCGACATGCTGACCGGACCGATCCGCCTGTCGGATATGGATCTGCCGACCCAGACCGGGCCGCAGCTCGGCGAGGACAACGAGGCGATACTGGCGGAGCTCGGCTACACGCCGGTCGCGATCGCCCGGCTTCGCGCGGAGGGCGCGATTTGACCCGCGCGAGCGCGGCCGCGAGGACCGAGGGTCCGCGATACCGGGCCATCGTGCGCAGCCTGCTGAACGATATCGATGCCGGCCATTACGGCAATGGCGACCGGCTTCCCTCGGAGGCAGAGCTCTGCGACCGATTCGACGCGAGCCGCTACACCGTGCGCGAAGCCCTGCGCCGCCTGCAGGTTCAGGGCGTGATCGCCCGGCGCCAGGGCTCCGGCTCGGTGGTGACGCCGCGGCCGGCCGCCCCCCACTTCGTCAATTCCATCGATTCCATCGACGGGCTCATGCAATACGCCAGCACCACGCAGCTCGATGTGATCTCGATCGAGAAGATCATCGTCGAGGGCGAGCTGTCGAAACAACTGCGCTGCCCGCCGGACAGCGCGTGGATCCGCATCGCCGCCCTGCGGCATGCCGACAACCTGGCGCAGCCGATCTGCTACACCGACCTCTACATCGCGCCCGCCTTCGCCGATGTCATCTCCGACATCGGCGAGGAGCGCGTGGCCGTCCATGCCATGATCGAGCAGCATTACGGGGTCAACGTGCAGGAGGTGCTTCAGGACATCGAGGCGGCCGAAGCCGACCTCAATCTGGCGACCCGCTTAGGTCTCAAGGTCGGCGCCCCGGTGCTGATCGTGCGCCGCCGCTACTTCGATGACCTCGGAAACCTCATCGAGCTCTCCATGAACGCGCACCCGGCCGACCGCTTCCGCTACGAGATGACCTTGCGGCGGCACGCCGACAGCGACGCTGCCTGAACCGCGGTGCCGGATCGTATCAAAGCATGATCCCGAAAAACTGGCAGATTTTTGGGAAAAGATCATGCGAAACAAAGAGAAAGACAGCGCGATTGGTTCAAGGCGAAGCAACCGCACTCTAATGCCGCGAAAATACCTCTCCCCGCTTGCGGGGAGAGGTCGACGCGCGAAGCGCGGCGGGTGGGGGGCGACAGCCCACGCGAAAAGGAAGAAAACCCCTCATCCGACTCGCGGCAAGAGCCGCTCGCCACCTTCTCCCCGCTCGCGGGGAGAAGGCAACAGTGCCCTACTAAGCCGACAAGGCGTCGGGCCTCCCGGCGGCACCGATTTCGACCAGCACCTCGTCGGTCGTGGCGACCCGGCCCCAGAGCCGGCGGAAGCCCTGCAACGTGACGGTCTGGAACTCCTCGCTGCAGGTTCCCGTGGCGTCAGCCACCATCAACGCGGCATAGCCACGGTCCACGGCCTCCCGTGCCGTCGTTTCGACGCAGTTGTTGGTTGAAACACCAACCATCACGAGCTGCTCGACGCCGAGGGACCGCAGCAGGCTGTCTATACCGGTTGAGGCGAACGCACCTTGCGTTGTCTTGTTCAGCACCGGATCGCCGGGCAATGGCGCGATCGCGTCGACGATCTCGTGCTCCCGCGTGCCAGCATGATTGTTGGTGGCTTTGAAGAAGCCGCGGAGCGCGGGCGGCGCATCGGCGTAGTCGGGCAATTCCGAGCCGAGGGTCAGGTAGACCACCCGCGCGCCAACCCGCCGGAAGCCGTCGAGCAGCCTCGCCGTATTCGGCAACACGAGCTGGTCGATCCGGTCGAAGCGGTAGGTCGCCTCGGCGAGTCGACCCTGGGCCTTAAGGTGCCGGCCCAAACCATGGTGCCGGCTGCCGCTCGCGTACTGAAGATCGACCACGATCAGCGCCGCCTTATCCACTTCGAGACGGAAGTCGCGGGTCAGCTCGTCAATGTATCGGGCACTCATCGATCCCTCCCTTGCGACGGCGTCGGCTCCTCATGGCAGAAGCGCGAGCGAGAGCCAGGGGACGTAGGTGACCACGACCAGCGCGGCGAGCAGCAGAAACACATAGGGCACGACCCCTCTGACGACCTGATCGATCGCGGTCTGGGAGATGCCGCTGATGACGAACAGGTTGATCCCGATCGGCGGCGTGATCGAGGCGATTTCGATATTGAGTGCCAGCAGCACCCCGAAGTGAATCGGATCAATGCCGAGTTCGATGATGCTGGGCAGCAGGAGCGGCGCCACGACCGTAAGAATGGTAACGCCGTCGAGGAAGCAGCCCAACACCAGGAGCACCACGTTGACGACCAGCAGGAACTCCCAGTGCGATAGGTTGGCGGCTTCCACGGCTGAGACGATCGCCGCGGGGATCCCCGCGAGCGTTGCCAGCATGCCGATGAACAGCGCCTGGGCGATGATGAACAGGATGATCCCCGTCATCTTGGCGCTGTTCGCGAAGATTCGCGGCAGGTTCTCGAACGTGATCCTGCGATAGAAGACGGCGCCGATGAAAAGCCCATAGAGGGCGGCGATCGCTGCTGCCTCAGTGGGCGTGAAGATGCCGCCGTAGATGCCGCCAAGGACGATCCCCGGCATCAGCAGCGCGGGCGCGGCGCGGCGCAGGGTGTCGACAACCTCGCGGAGCTGCAGGCGGCTGGCGTCGGCCCAGCCGTTCAGGCGCACGATCACATAGGTCAGGATGGCGATCAGCGCCGTGATGAAGATCCCCGGCAGAAGCCCGGCCAGGAACAGCTTGCTGACCGACTGCTGCGCCAAGGCACCATAGATGATGAAGACGATGCTCGGCGGAATCATGATGCCGAGGGTGCCGCCGGCGGCCATCAGCCCGGCGGAGAAGGAGGCCGGATAGCCAAGCCGGTTGAGCTGTGGAATGATCACCCGGCCGAGCGCGGCGGCCGAGGCAGCGGAGGATCCGGTCATGGCGCCGAACAGCGCCGAGGCGATGGCCGCTCCGACCGCCGTGCCGCCGGTGATCGGCCGCGTCAGGGCGCGGACGAAGTCGACCAGCGGCGTCGCCATCCGCGCCTCCACCATGACATTGCCGGCCAGGATGAAGAAGGGGATCGCCAGCAGCACGAAGCTGTCCAGATTGGCGAACTGGGACTGCGCCATCTGGGTGAGCGACGTCACGTCGAAAAGCAAGACCGTCGCCAGCCCGACGAGGCCGAGCGCAAAGGCGACCGGCACGCCGAGGGCAAGCAGCAATAACAGCGAGCAGATGATGAAGAGCGCCATGGTGTCAGGGCTCTCCGCCGAGCGTCATGGCCGGGTCCGGCGGGCCGCGCCGCGGTCCCTGGCCCGACGCCTGCTGCACCAGATTGATCGCAAGGCGCAAGCTCATGAGGGCAAAACCCAAGGGCACGATTGATTGAAAGATCCAGATCGGCACCGGCAGGTTACTGTCGGTCGGACTGAGCCCCAGGAAGCGGCTGTCCTCCACCAGACGGTATCCGGCATAGACCAGCACCAGCGTGAACAGCAGACAGAGCGCCGTGTCGAACATTTCGACATAGTGCGCCCAGCGGGGCGGCAGAAGCTGCAGCAGGAACTCGACCCTGATGTGCGAGCCGTCCCGTACTGCTGCGGCAGCGCCCAGATAGGCGGTCCAGATCAGCAAGTAGCGCGACAGCTCTTCCGACCAGAGCAGCGAGAAGCCGAGAAAGCCTCGCCCGAGGATCTCCAGGCTGACGATCACGAGGCCGGCCAGAAGAATGAGGCCGCCAAGCCCATACTCAAGCCAGCCGATGACCTGCTTGGCGGCCCGCATCCCGAACGACCAACGGCTCACATCTTGGTGCCGCTTGCGCCGCGCAGCGCATCGACGATCGGCTTGCCATAGGTCTCCTCGGCCTCACGCCAGACCGGCGCGACCGCTTCCATCCAGGCCTTCTGCTCCTCGTCGGTCTGCTCATGGAGCTTGACGCCCGCCGCCTTGAGCTTCTCCATCGCTTCGGCGGCGGCCTGACGCGCCCGCTCGCGGTGCCGCACGGTCACTTCCGTCACGGTGTCCTGGATCAGCTTGCGGTGCGCCTCGCTCAGGCCGGCCCACCATTTCGCGTTCACGGCCCAAGGGTAGAAGGCGAAATAGTACTTGGCATAGGTCACGTGCCGGACCGTCTCCTCCCACTTGTAGGAGATGAAGGCGTCGGCCGGCGTGTTGAGGCCGTCAATCACGCCCTGCTCCAGCGCCCCGTTGACCTCTGTGATGTTGATCGGAACCGGCCGGGCGCCGAGCGCTTCCAGGGTCTTGGCATTGGTCTTGCCGAGCGCGCGCAGCTTCAGCCCCTTGAAATCCGCGGGCTTGATCGTCGCGCGTTGGGTATTGCCGGGCAGCAGATAATCATAAGGCAACACGCCGATGACCTTCCCGCCTTTGGCTTCGATCTCGGCGAAGATCTTGCTGAGAAAGGCGCGATCTTCGGTCGCCTTGTAGAAAGCTTCGTGCGTTGGAAAGGCGTAGGGCAGATCGAAGATCGCCAGTTGCGGCGAGATCGCGCTCCAGTAGACCGAGACCAGCGTCGTCATCTGGGCATCGCCGCGCAGCACCGCCTGCAACGCGTCGAGCCCCTTGTAGAGAGCCCCACCGGGAAAGAACTCGACCTTGATCTCGCCGTTCGAGCGCTCCTCGATCAGCTTGATGAATTCCTGATTGGCGAGGCCGGGCGTCACGTCGGCATTGTATTCGACCGGGAACTTGATCGTCGTCTCCGCCGACTGCACGGCATCCGGCGCGGTCAGCGCCAAAAGCACGGCGGCCACGCCGAATAGCTTTGCGATCTTCCTCATGGTGTTACTCCGTTTCCTCCTTGTGTGCGCCGGCCCTTGGTCGGCCGGCGTTTCCCTCGTGACGCGGCACCAACGCTTGAGCTCGTCTCATCGTGTTGGTGCCGCATCAAAAAGCACCGAATTACGAGTGTTCCTTACCTGACGGTCCGGGATCGGGCCGTCAGAGAAGGAAACACTAGAGGTACCCGCATGGGCGGGCGGATGTCGTCTCAGCCATTGCGCTTGCGGATTTCGTCGATGTAGGCGAGCGTTTCCTCAAGCGAGACCACGTCCGCATAACGCCGTCCGACGTCGCGGAGATTGTCGTTGTGCGGCCCCTCCTCGACATCGCCGACGCATTCGCGCGGAATGGCGACGCGAAACCCGTAGGAGAAGGCATCGTTCACGGTGGCGCGGATGCAGCCGCTGGTGTTGCAGCCGGCCACGATGACCGTATCCACGCGCTCCTTGACGAAGAAGGAGATCGCCGCCGTCTGGAAGAACAGCGACGGCCCCGTCTTGCAGATCACCGTGTCGTAGTCCTTCTGGAAGATCCGCGGGTCGAGCTCCGTGCAGGGATGCCCGTGATGGAATGTCTCGATCACGGCGGGGATTTTCCAATAGGGCGCATCCCGCGCACTGCTGTAGGCGGTGTAGCAATTGGCGACGGGCAAGCGCGCGGCCCTAGCCGCCTGCAAAAGCTCGGCGGTCTTTTTCACGGCCGCCTCGACCATGGGCCGGCCGCCGAGCGGAAAGCGGTCCTCGGTGAAGGCGCGCTGGAAATCGACCACGGCGATACCGGGACGCTCGCCGAAGCCGATTCGCGCTGTGGTGAACCCCGCTTGTTCGTATGCGTCGGTCATCTGCGTCGCCTGCCGTTCCGCCGCCGTCAGCCCTGTTGCTTCAGCGTCACGCCGAAACGCGTCTTGAAGGCCGCTTGCAGCCGATCGAAGCAGACGCCGACGCGCACCACGGTGAAATCGCGGAAGTCGATGATCGTGCTCGAGCGGCCCTCGTCGTTTGCATATTTGGACAGTCCGTAATCGACCTCGATGGCCGCCGCCGCGCGGACCTGCTCCTCGACATCCTCGAGGCGATACTTGCTGCCCTTCATGGAGGTGTTGGCCGACGAGCCGAAGATCGGCGCCAAGCGCTCGCAGCTCTGGCGGGCCACCTCGTCGTGGAAGATCCCGGCGTTGAGCAGCATGTCGAGCGTGCCGGCCTTGGTCGAGGATTCGAGCACGAAGGGGTCGACATTGGCGAAGATCGGATGATCCTGGCGGAACGGCGCCACGACCGAAAATGGCAGGCGCTCCTCCTCGATGATCGCGCGCACCATGTCGTGCTTTTCGTCCGGTAGCAGGTGGATGTCCCGGCTCATGCGCCAGTTGCCGAACATTCCGCTCGGCTTCTCGTAGCTGCGCTGCTTGGCGTCGAAGATGCTGCGGATCGCCTGCGGCCGATGGCCGATGATGGCGTAGGCGACATCCAGGGGGATGATCGCCACCGCGCCGCCATAGACGAGCTCGAGCACGCGCGTCACATCGCGTTGCAGGCGCTCAGCCGGAACCGCCGCATCGGTGCGCGCGATCGTCGGTTCGCCGACAATTGTGGTTCCCGCCATCACCCTTCTCCCCGTCCAAATCCATCGAGCAGTTCATGCGTGCCGCCGCCGGAGGCGAAGGCCTCAACCCGGTCCCACAGCGCCTGGCCGGCAGGCAGGCCGGGCAGCGCGTCGCACAGCCTCGTGTATTTGCGGATCAGCGCCGCTTCCGTCATGGGCCGCGCCGGGGTGCCGAGACTGTCGAGGACATCGGCGCGGCGCTTTTCACTGTTGGTCAGTTCGATCTCCACCCAACTGCCGAAATGGCTGGGAAAGGCCGCCTCAAGGTCATCGTCGGGCAGCGCTTCGACCCGATCGGCGAAATCGAGGATGCGGGAGTCCGAGAGCGCCGCCTCGGCAAAGCCCTCGATCGCTTCCGGCCCGAACACCATGGCCGCACCCAAGGTGAATGGCAGGCTGTACTGGGCCGCCATTTCCGATTCCGGCCGCCGCAGCATGTGCTGGGTCGCGACGATCGCCGGGCCGCCGACCACAGCCCGGCGGATGCTATCGGGCGGCAGCGCGAAGCCGTTGGTCACGGTCGCCAGAGCATCCAAGGTCGAATGAAAGAGCCGGCAGCAGGGGTATGGCTTGAAGCTGATTGCGTGGATTTCCAGCGCGGCGTCGCCATCCTTCGACAGGCGCGCCAAGTCCGGCGCCACTCCATAGAGTCGGCAAAGGCCGTATTGCCCGTCGAAAGCCTGACTGGGCCCGGCAAGGCCGCGCCGCGCCAGCTCGGTTGCGAGCACGCCGCCGTGGGCGGCATAGCCGCCGTGCAAACGCTTGACCGCCGTGCCTGCGGCATCGGTCGAGAACTGCATCGAGCCGCCGGCCGCCGAGAGCTGCAATCCCCAGGCGGAAGTCAAGCTGTCCCGATCCGGGGCCATCAGCTTCACCACCGCCGCCACGACGCCGAAGCCGCAGAACAAGGCGGTCGGGTGGTTGCCGCGCTCCAACACGTGGGCGGCTCCGGTCGCCGCGCCGACCCGCCCCACCACCTCGTAGCCGGCGGCGATCGCGGGCAGCACGGCGCGACCGCCGAGGCCCAGCGCTTGAGCCACCGCCAGGCTGGCGGCGATGACCGGCGCGCCGGGATGCGTGATCGATTCGTCGTGCGTGTCGTCCAACTCGAGGCCATGCGCTGCCGTGGCGTTCACAAGGGCGGCTACGGCCGGCGACGCAGTGAACCCGGCGCCAAATACCTGGGCGGCGCCGACCGTCCCCAGAGTGCGAACGTAATCACGAACCGCCCGGGTCCAGGCCGCCTCGGCGCCGCGCCGGCACACAGCGAGGTGATCGAAGACGAGCCGCTTCAACTGCGCGAGGTCGGCCTCTGACAATCGATCATAGGTCAGCTCCAGGACATCGCGGGCCAAGGCCGTCGTCAGATCCGGCGGCGCCTCCGAAACTGGCGGCCGTGCAGCAGGCGTGATGCTCTCGGCCGCTCCCATCATTCGATCACGCCACGCTCGCGCAAGGAGTCGAGACGCTCCGGTTCCATGCCGAGAAGCTTGGTGAAAACCTCCTCGCTGTGCTCGCCAAGCCGCGGCGGCGCCGTGAATCCGTCATCGGATCCGGCACCGGTTTTCACCGGGTTGCCCGGCATCGGAACCGGTTGGCCGCCCGGCATGGGAACATCGACGATCATGTTGCGGGCGAGAACCTGCGGGTCGGACAAGGCGTGCTCGAAATCGTTGACGGGAGCACAAGGGATCCGCTGGCGCGATAGGGCCTCCAGCCAGTAATCCGCATCGCGGGTCATGAGCACCTTCTCGATCTCCGCTTCGATAAAGGCGCGTTCGGCGAGTCGCCCCGGCTGCTCCAGGAAGTCCTCGCGCGCAAGCGCCGGATTGCCCAGGACCTCGAGGAGCTTTGGCCAGAAACTGTCGAAGATGACGGCGATGATGATGTGCCGGGTCTTCGTCCTGAAGGTGTTGTAGGGGACGTGGACGAAGTGCCCATTGCCTTCCGGTCCAGGGTTCTTGCCCGACAGGAAGTGCATGGTTGCCATGTAGTTGAGCAGCGAGATCTGGCAGTCGAGCATGGAAATGTCGACATGCCGCCCGCGGCCGGTCTTCTCGCGCGCGTGCAGCGCGGCGAGCGTGCCGAGCGCGCCGAAAACCCCGCCGCCCAGGTCGCCGATCGGAATGCCCGCCCGGGTCGGCGCGCCATGGGGCATGCCGGTGATCGACATGCCGCCGCCCATGCCCTGCGCGACGACGTCGAAGGCTGGCCGGTTCGGATAGGGTCCGGTTTGCCCGAAGCCGGTGACCGCACAGGTCACGATACCTGGGTTGATCCGTGCCAGGCTCTCGTGGTCGATTCCGAGGCGCTCCGTCACACCTGGACTGAAGTTGTCGAACACGACGTCCGCGTGAGCGACCAACTCGTAGAACAGGTCGCGCCCCGCGGTCTGCTTGAGGTCGATGCAGACGCTTTCCTTGCTGCGGTTGAGCGTCATGAAGTAGGCGCCCATGCCGTCGCGCGCGTATTCGGCGCTTTTGCTCAGCAGCTTTCGGGTGCCCTCGCCGCGCCCCGGCGGCTCGACCTTGATCGTGCGCATGCCCATGTCGGTCAGCAGCATCGTGCCGTAGGGACCCGCCAACATGTGCGTGAGGTCGAGCATGAGGAAGTGGGACAGTGGCTTCATCGCGGCATTCATCCATCGCCCGATCTGAGATCGAGAGCGCTTGCTTCAGATTGAATCAATCGCGCTCTCTATCCCTTTGTCTGGTCGCATGATCTTGTCCGAAAAGCCTGCCGACTTTGCGGGATCATGCTTCAGGTTACGCCGCGGCGGGAAACGGCCCGGCCTTCTCCAGCATGCCGGGGACCCGTTTGCCGAGCTTGTCGCCGAGCCACTGCGCGGCTCCGATCGCACTTTGCAGGTTGATACCGGTGCCAATGCCGCTGCGTTCGAGCAGGTACACAAGGTCTTCGGTGGGGATGTTCCCGGTCGCGGCAGGTGCGAAGGGGCAGCCGCCAATGCCGCCGAGGCTCGCATCGAGCGCTTGCGCGCCGGCCTCTTGAGCGGCGAAAGCGTTGGCCAATCCGGTATTGCGGGTGTTGTGGAAGTGCCCTCGCCGCTTCACAGCGGGCGCGATCCGACCAAGGACATCGAACGCGGCCCTGACCTGTGGCGGAACCGCGACGCCGATAGTGTCGGCAAGCGCGATCTCGTCGGGCGCGGTATCGTTTTCGGCCAACCGCTCCATGAGCGACGCCACTCGGTCGAGCCCGATCTCCCCCTCGAACGGACAGCCGAACGCGGCCGCAATCGTCACTGAGCTGCGCCGCCCGGCTGACTTGACGACGGCTGCGACCCGTCGCCAGCCGTCCAAAGTCTCCGCGATCCCGGCGCCCTGGTTGCGCTGGCTGAAGGTCTCGCTGGCGACGACCACGAAATTGACCTCGTCACACCCCGCCGCGACGGCGCGCTCAGCGCCACGCTCGTTCAGGGCCAAGCCGATATAGGATATCCCGGCGAGCCTCGGCAGCAGCCGCATGACCTCGTCGGCGTCGGCCATCTGCGGGACCCGCTTGGGATTGACGAAGCTCGCCGCCTCAATCCGGCGCACCCCCGCCGCAACGGCGAGACCGATCAGCTCGACCTTCTCGGCCGTCGTCAGCCGGGCCTGCTCGCTTTGCAGACCGTCCCGGGGAGCGACTTCAACAATATCGACCGACGGCATGTGCGGTCCAATTTTGGATACGATTTATCAATTTAGTATACAAAAATAGAATCGGTGCGCAAGAGGGCTTGGTCGCCGCCCGTTCTCTGGAGCATTTTCGGACATCCCGTTCCGGCTCGCGCCGGCCCGTCGACTGCAATACGCTTTTGGGTGATTGGTTGGGGAAGGCGGCTAGAGCGCGATCCATTCAGCTTGAATCGATCGCGCTCTGTTTCTCTTTGTTTTGTCGCATGATCTTGACCGAAAAGTCTGCAACTTTTCGGGATCATGCT